>NZ_JAGGQC010000027.1:0-335372 GCF_018613455.1 Bacillus sp. ISL-78 | reverse complement strand
ATTTCTTTCTCAGTAAAGAGCTTTTTTGGCATTTAATTGTTCTCCGATTCTCCCATTTTTTTCATTATACATAAAAGTACCCTACAGAGCAGACCTTTTTTTAGTGTCTACTCTATAGGGTACAGTTTAAAAAACTGGCTAACCTTTTATACGAACGGGCAATCGATATAGCAATCTATTACAATATTTTTTCATTTTCCAAGTTCGTGTTCGATTCTGCTTTCTTGGCCAATTTAAATTTATAGAATAATATACAGGCTACCAAAAATCCTATTCCATAAAACAGTCCGACTCGTTGAGTAGGGTCAAAGGCAAGGAATACTAGAATCAGTGAACAAAAGCCTAAACAAAACAACGGGACGAATGGGTAAAATGGTACTATGTATTGTAAGTCTTCCGTTTTACCACCCGCTTTAATAAATTTCTTTCTAAACATATATTGCGATAAGGCAATTCCCATCCATGAGATCGTGACGGAAATACCGGCTATGGACATAAGTATCACGAACACAGTATCTGCCGCAATGAAGCTAGTCAATAACGAGAGAAGTGAAAAGCATATCGTAAAAAGAAGGGCATTCAATGGCACTTTCCTTTTGGACAATAGACCAAATACCTTTGGTGCCATTCCATCATGGGCCATCGACCAAAGCAATCTTGTAGATGCATACAGACATGAATTCCCCACTGAAAGAATGGCTGTCAAAATAATGAAATTCATGATGCCTGCTGCATAAGGTATCCCCGCTATCTTCATCAAAGTTACAAAAGGACTTTCCAATAGGCCTAATTCCGAAGAAGGGAATATGGCGGAAAGGATGATAATGGACGAAATGTAAAAAACAATGATTCTAAATAGTACGTTACGAATGGCTTTTGGGATGTTCTCTTCAGGTTTTTCACTTTCACCTGCCGCAATTCCGATAAGTTCCGAGCCTTGATAAGAAAATATAACATTCATCATTGTCACAAAGATAATTGTAATGCCGCCAACTGGAAAAAGACCAGAGGGAGCCAAATTCTCGAAGAATGGGGTTGGACGATCAGATAAAGAGACAAAACCAAAGATACCAGCGATTCCAATCAAGATAAACAAAATCACTGCAACGATTTTTATTCCAGCGAACCAATATTCCGCCTCTGCAAAACCTCTTGTCGTTAATGCATTCAATGTAAATAAAAGCACTATGAACACCGCACACCAAATCCAGGTAGGACTATGGGGGAACCATTGTTTCATCAATATTCCTGCTGCCGTAAATTCAACTCCTGCAGTTGCGGCAGAACCTACGAAATACATCCATCCTAGAGAAAAACCAGCGGAAGGCCCAATATATTCGGCAGCATATTTTTGGAATGATCCTGTAACCGGCATATGAACGGCTAGCTCGCCAAGGCAGACCATGACCATATACAAAATTAGACCGCCGGCTAGATAACCGACCAAGGCACCTCCTGGCCCCGCTTGGTTAATTGTATAGCCTGCATTTAAAAAAAGCCCTGTACCAATAACGCCGCCAAGTGAAAGCATAAATAAATGGCGTCTTTTCATTGAGCGTTTCAGCTGATCATTATTCTCCAGTCCATACCCCATATAATCACGTCCTTATTTTATCTATTAAACCTATGCCTTCTCCCAAACCATATTAGAACCTCAATGAAAGACAACTAAGTCCGCCATCTTGTTTTTGAAATTCAGTCATCTCCACTTCAATCACTGTGTATCCCAAATCTTCAATTTTTTTCTTTGTACCATCAAACCCTTTAGGGACAATAACGCATTCGTTC
This sequence comes from Bacillus sp. ISL-78, assembly GCF_018613455.1. Taxonomy (NCBI): domain Bacteria; kingdom Bacillati; phylum Bacillota; class Bacilli; order Caryophanales; family Bacillaceae; genus Bacillus; species Bacillus sp. ISL-78. The sequence continues at coordinate 333,584 of NZ_JAGGQC010000027.1, read as the reverse complement.
ATTCTGACGCAGTTACCGGAATACTCTTCTTCCTCTTTTACGATGATTTGATTAAAGCTAGAAAAAGCCTCGTGATTAATGAATTCCCCTGCCACTAATAAGTTATTGTCTCCCAGGTAATTGACACCCGTTTTTAAATGAAAGAATTTCTTAAGGGGAATGATGGTCGTTTCATATCCATATTTACCCATAACATCTTTGAACTGAAGAGCACCGGCTTCATTCGTTCTAGTTGAAAGGCCAACATAGAAGTGATCCTCAACTTGCATTACATCCCCACCATCTAACATACCTGGAGATTGAATATATTCGATTGTGTCATAAAAGTCCTTTAAAACTTCTTTCATTTCATTGATCTCACCATTCCGGCTTTCTGCACCGGGATTGGTTACAAGGGCACATTTTGGCGTCAACACCGCGGTATCTTCAACAAACGTGGAATCAGGGTATCTCTCATCCGATTCGAGAACGGTCACTTTCACACCGCAGCGTTTTAATGCTTCTACATAAGCCTCGTGTTGTACAAGCGCTTTTTCATAATTCGGGGTTCCTAAATCCGATGTTGTTAAGCCATTTACAAAACTTTTTCCAATCTTTCTTACAATCGCATGATTAAACATATATATATTCCTCCTAAATAGGTAGCTTATTTTTTAAAATGTGGAAAATTCACCTTTTTGAAATAACTATGACAATAGCGAGAGAAGTGACAACCGAAAGCCTTTCTTGATAAGGGGTGTCTCTTATTAGCCCATGCTTCTCAATTATTTTGATGACCGCATAATTTATCCGCTATTCCTACAAAATATCTTACTCCATACCCTAAAGCCTTCTCATCGATTTTAAATTTAGGATGGTGCAAAGGATAAGCTTTTCCAAACTCATTATCATGGACGCCTAGAAATTGCATGGAAGAGGGAACGATTTCGGAAAAAGCCGAAAAATCTTCTGTCCCAAACATTGGATCATCAACCTGGATGATATTATTTTCTTCAAAAATACCTTCCATGACCGTTCCTGAAATATCAACGGCAGCTTTATCATTCACCACTGCTGGATACCCTAAATACCAAGTGACTTCACACTTTGCCCCATGCGCTTCTGCAATCCCCTTAACGATTTGCTCTAGATACTCCCTTGCTTTCACTCGGCTTTCAGAGTCCAAGGAACGAATGGTACCGCCGATTTCTGCATATTCAGGTATGACATTGAGCGCACTTCCGGAATGGAATTGGGTGACTGAAATGACAGGTGTCCTAAGAGCTGAAATTTTTCTGGAAACGATATGTTGAATATTCGTCGTTATTTCTGCACCAATGATAAGCGGATCCACCGTTAATTCCGGAGTTGACGCATGACCTCCCTGACCAATAATTTTAATTTCAAAATCATCGGCTGCTGCACAGAATACCCCTTCCCTTGAACATATGGTCCCTGTTCGTTCATAAGGAGTAACATGCAGTGCGAATGCATAATCCACTCCTTCCATGACCCTTTTTTCACCAATTCCTGAGCTCCTCCTGGCAGAACCTCTTCGGCGTGTTGGAAAATAAACCTGATTTCTCCATTAATCGCATCTTTTTTCGCGGAGAGGACTTTTGCAGCACCTAATAACATCGCAGCATGTGCATCATGTCCGCATGCATGCATAACCCCAGGATTTTTTGATTTATATTCAATATCTGCTTCCTCTTCAATCGGGAGTGCATCAATATCTGCACGAAAGGAAATGGTATTCGATTTTTGGGGTGATTTTTCAGCTCCTTTGAGAACCGCTAAAACACTCGTTTCGGTAGGTCTCGTCACTTCTAATCCTGTAAAGGTTTTTAATTTCCTATAAATGAATTCGGAAGTCTGGTGCTCCTGATACGAGAGCTCCGGATTTTCATGAAAATGACGTCTCCATGAAATCACTTCATCCACAACTGTCTCCTGTATTGTCTTCATCATAAATGCCTCCTAGATCACCTAGTTCGAATATTCAGTTTTTTCAGAACTTTAAAAAGGGCCATACTTTATGCTTTGAGCAATGATCAAAAAGATAATCGCTACGGCAACCTGAATCAAAAGAAAGGGAAATACCCATTTTACCCATTTCGTAAATGATATGCCGGCCACTGCCAGTCCAGCCAATAGCACTCCAGAAGTCGGAAATATCATATTCGAAATCCCATCCCCTAATTGGAAAGCTAAAACTGCCGTTTGTCTTGTCACACCCATTAAATCCGCTAATGGAGCCATGATCGGCATCGTCAATGCTGCTTGTCCACTTCCTGAAGGAACAATGAAGTTAAGGAATAATTGGACAATGAACATTCCGATTGCATTTATGGCGGGAGGAAGCTGCTCAACCAATCCTGCAGCATAATATAAAATGGTATCAAGCAATCCACCACTTGTAATGATGACCAAGATTGTCTGAGCAACACCTATTATCAATGCCCCGGAAACCATATCGCCTGCTCCTGAAATAAAACCATTAGCCATCTTGGACGGAGTCAAGCCTCCGATTAGGCCCATTATGATCCCGCTTAATAAGAACAAGCCGCCAATTTCACTTATATACCATCCTAATTTAATAACTCCATAGACTAATAGGATGAAATTCACCAATAAAATAATTAAAGCAGCGCTATGTCTTTTGCTCATCCTAAAGTTTTTATCAAGTTGTCCATGTTCTTCACGCCTGAATTTCCCATACTCCCCCAGTTCAGGGTTCCTTTTGACCTTCATTGCATGAAAATAGATGTACAATACTGTAACGACATAAAAAACTGCAAGAAGAGCGATTCGCAATCCCATTCCCGAATACATGGGCAATTCTGCAATGCTTTGGGCAACTCCGACATTAAATGGGTTCGTAATGCCCGAAATGAATCCAGTCGCCAATGTTCCAAGGATGACGATCGCAAAACCAGTAAGTGCATCAAAGCCTAATGCGATCGTCATCGGAACAATGATGGCGATATAAACTAATGCATCCTCAGCAGAGCCGATCAGTGTCCCTAATGATGCGAAGATTAATACCATCAACGGAATAAGCAATTTTTCTTTTGTTCCGAATCGGACAGCCACAAACTTAATGAAAGAATCCAGTGCTCCTGTTGCCTGCATGATTCCCAGTGCTCCGCCAAACAAAAAGACGAACAAAATAATTGACGCTCCTTCAATCATCCCTCCATGAATACTGCTGAACATTTCCAATAATCCCACAGGTGTTGATTCCACGAACTCAAAAGAAGTGGGATCGACTACACTTCGGCCATCCTTTTCAATTCTTTCATATTGGCCTGCTGGTAAGATATAGGTTAGAAACGTCACTATCACAATTACGATAAACATTAATACAAAAGGATTTATCCCTTTTTCCGGCAGCACCGTTAGTTGGTTAAGTGGCTTATTATTCTGATTAAGCGGCTTGGAAGTGATTGGACCATTAGGCAGGTCATTCATCTTTATACCCCCAGTTAAAGTTTAATACTTTCCTAATCGGACCATCACTTCTCAACCAAACACTTAAACATACTCATTATTAACTTCTCAAGCATAACGGGCGTATGGACAAAGGCGCTATCGATGTGAAGGCGCTCAGTACGCTGATGGGCATCCTTGCCGAATGGCCCCACATTAAGTACGGGTGCCTGAAGTTTTTGCATATCGGCAAAGGGAATGCTGTAAGTATCGCCCCAGACTGGTGTATTTTTTTCAAAAGCCGTCCAGCCATCAGAGTCATCAGTATATTGAACATAGCTTAAATCGCAAAGGCCATTAAAATAATGAATTTGTTTGACTTCTTCATCAAACTTTCTGGCAGTTTCCTTCATTAATTTCACAGATTCGATGATAAGCGGATCATCGGACGAATTGACGGCTGGATAATATGGCGGTGCGAACAGCAATACAATGGCGGGTGAAAGCTCCTGACATTGTATCATCAATTTTTCAGCGATCCGCACTGATTTTTCCCGTTCATCCAAATCCTTGTTTCCTTTAACTTCACTCTTTATTTGCTCAACAAAACTCCCGCCAAATTTGCCCTCGGCATATGAAAGTAACTTTTCGTAGCGCAATACTTGTACTTCGCCTACACCTTCAATTTGTTCACGCAGACAAAGTTCTTTATAAGATTCATTGCATTTCATCGCTGCTTCGTTCGCAACCTGCTCGAATAGTCCCATTATTTCTGCAGCTGTTCTTTTCATGATGAACACATTATAAAGCGCGGCTGCCCGATAAGGTGTCTGTGTTGAATATTGTAGTTTTAGGTCTTTTTGCTGAAGAGATACTGGTAAAGGTGTTTCCTCGCCAAGGTCACTTTCCAGAAAAAGAGTGTTCCACTCCATGAGCTGCGTGAGAAACGAGGCTATATAGTTAGCCGTTATGCCCTTTAATGGCTCACCTACATGAGTTTCTTTCCCATAAAAAAGGGCAGCGGGCATAATTTTCCCCAAAGTTCCGGAATAAATATAATGATTATTATCACCCGGTTTCTGTGAAAAGGACGGTTCACTATTGAGAAACACTTTATAGGAAAGGTCATATCTATCACGTAAAGCCACAAGTTCTTTAACTGCAGCCCTCATTCCAGCAGAATTCACTTCCTCATCCGGAACCGTTAACAGCAGGAGATTGATCGGCCATTGTTCGATGCTTGCCTTTTCGATGATAGCCATATGAAGGGCAAGCCCCATTTTCATATCCATCGTTCCTCTACCAAACAAATACTTTCCTGATTCCAGATCAATGCGCGCTTCTTCCGGCAGATCATCTTTCCTACCATGAAGTTTTTTCGTGAGCTCCTCTGGTTGAAATGCAAGAGTCTCAAGGTCACCGTATTCTTCAGTATGAACCGTATCAAAATGACTAATTAAAACAACGGTCTCCTTGCTATCGGGATGTTTATAAAAGGCATTGACAAAATTCCTGCCTAAATCTGCCTCGTGAAGCGATAAATGTGCCGGATTCCTTTTAAAATAATCGAGCTCCCTTAATTTCTCTTGCACCTTATAAGGGAACATTCGCTCCCCTGGTGTAAGAGTACGGCTTTCCCAGCTAACAAGTTCACACAACAAAGCACGGAGCCTTTCTGGAGTACCCCATAGTAATTGACTCATTTCAATCCCCCTTCATCAATATTTGTACGCACCACCGGGCAGGTTAAACAGGTAGGACCTCCAGTGCCTTTGAAACTGATTTCAGTTCCTTTGTACTCATAAACTGTCGCTCCCGAATCAATAAGCTTTTGCTTTGTGTAAGCGTTCCCAGAAGGTATCACGCAAACCCGCGGAGCAATGGCAAGCACATTACAACCCAAGTTCAAGTACTCATCAATCGGCACTTCGATAAGCTTAATGCCTCGTTCAATAAGCAGTTTTCTGAAAAAGACAGGCATAAGGCGGGAATGAACTACCGCTAAATCATGGTCGACCATGCTGATGAAAGACATTAGATGGAGACACTCTGCCTCTCCTTGATCATGCGGAAGCTGAACTACGATAAATTCATCCACAAGATGTGCGGTCATTTCCTTTAATTGCCGAATGGCTTCAGCGTTTGTACGATAACCATGTCCGACAACCAAGGTCTTATCATCAAGCCAAACGATATCACCGCCATCCGCGACCGCATCACCCGTTAAATACCCAATGATCGGAATGTTTTTTTCCTTACAGTATTCCTTGTATACAGTCGCTTCAGGCTGCCTCGATTCTTTCCCCGACTTTAAAATAATGGCCCCTTGGCTAGTGAATTTGACTGGGTCATGCGCATATAAGGAGTCAATGCCAACTACTGAAGATGCTGGCAAATAATCGATGTTTGGGACATATTTCTCCAAAATGGATATAAAGTCACCAAACTCCGTTAGCGCTTCGTTGAAATCTGGCTCTTCCAGAAAGTTGAAGTTCCGCCATGTTTGACTTAAATGCTCTTGACTAATAAAAGCTTCTTTCGGATGTTTTACAATGACACGATCCAATGGTTTGTACATGGACGAGCAAAATGTCACTGCCTCCCCCTCCTTTTCCGCATATCGGAAAACGTTTCCGCTAATAGGAATTTTTCTTTTATTATAAATTTAGTTTTGGTATAATGTCAATATGTTTTAAATTTTCAAATAAATTAACTTTTTATTTAACTTGTATGGAAAGATAGGTGGTTTGTATATGCAATCAATTGACCGCGCCATGAACGTCATAAAGGTGCTGGTATCCAATTCTTCTGAAAACTGGCTGTCAATTACGGAACTTTCCCAAGAATGTGATCTTCCTGTCAGCTCCATGCATCGTTTGTTAAAGGCAATGTCCTTGCATGGATTAATTCAACAGGACGGGCAATCCAAACAATATGGTTTGGGGAATATTTGGCTCGAATATGGTTTACGCATGTATGACAAAATGGATTACATTAGTCAAATAAGGCCTGAACTCGAAAGGCTTATGAACAAAGTGGAGGAAAGCGTCTATCTAAGCCAACCAATCGGGATGGAATCACTCGTTATCGAAAGGATCGACAGTGAAAAGAGCCAAATCCGGGTTTATGACCAGCTTGGCTCACGTGTACCTATGCATATCGGGGCTGCCAATAAAGCGATGCTCGCCTATATGCCATATAATCAAACGAAAAAAATCGTCGATGCTCTTCTGCCAACTCAAGAAAGAGCAGCTTTTTGGGATATATTGCAAGAGACTAAAACGAAGGGACATGGAATCAGTCACAGTGAAAGAACAGAGGGAACATGTTCTGTTGCCGTGCCGATATTGAACCATTTTGGGGAAGTTCACGGTGCGGTGAGCATTGGTTTTGTCAGCTTTAACCTGACAGATGAAAGACTCGATTTCCTCATTAAGAATGTGATGGAAACTGGGAATCGGGTTTCTGCAAAATTGGGGTATAGGGGACCATGATAATAAGAGAGAAGTGAAGGATTATCGGATAAAACGAAAAGAAGATGAATCATTTCATCTTCTTTTCGCTTTATATTAATCGCTGCCGGTCACAAATAAATCTTCTTTAAAATAGGCGAGGACCTCGCCGGCCACCACTGGTTCGCCTTCCAATACCTCCAATGTTTCTATTTTCCCGCTGACACCAATATCAATGATTTCCACACTTCCATCTGCCTTCTTAATCTGAAATAATTGTTCCCATTCGTAAAATCTGGAATTTTTGGATATTGAAATTTTTTCAACCCTGCCATCACAAGGGCTAAGAATCACATCAACGTACATTTACATCATTCCTTCCTTCAGTATTCTTCAAAATGAAATGGGGTTTGTAAAACTAACCTAAGAAAGTTTTGGAACTCAGATATATCTTCTTGTTCAATGCCGAGGGTCGGAGCCCAGTACTGATCTAAATTAATATCATTGGCACAAAGCAGGATCATTCTTCCGCTTTGCATGGAAGTCACCATTGCTTTACCGAAAAACTGGGCCGAATATACAATGGTTACATCATATCTATAATCTTGTGACAATAAGCAATAATGATGAATAGCCTGGTTTTCTTTATTTTCGGAAAGAATATCAAAATTCAACGGATTGCCCCCTTTCTTGTAATCCATAATTCGTTCAGAACCTGATCCACCCCCGAAGCTGGGATGCTTCTGCTATTTTGCGAATCCCTTCAATATAAGCGGCCACTTTCATGTTCACGGAATATTTTTGTGAAGTATGGTAGACATTCAAAAAGCTGGCCGTTATCTTTTCCTTCAATCGTTCATCGACAAGCTCTTCCGTCCAGTAATAACCTTGATTGTTCTGGCACCATTCAAAATACGAGACTATCACCCCTCCTGAATTCGCCAAAATATCAGGGACTAGGACTATACCCTTATCATCGAGAATCTTGATCGCTTCCTTTGTCGTCGGCCCATTTGCAGCTTCAATCAGGATTTCACATTTTAGTCGTTTCGCATTATCCTTATTCACCACTCCGCTAATGGCTGCGGGAATCAGCACATCACACTCTTTTTCCAATAATTCTTGATTGGATAAGGAATCTTGGTATAAGTTCGAAACCACCCCAAAAGAGTCCCTGTTCTCCAAAAGGTAAGGAATATCCAATCCATTCGGATCATATAAACCTCCAAGCTCATCCGCTATTCCGACAACCTTGGCCCCCATTTCATGTAAATACAATGCTAAATGACTGCCAACATTCCCGAATCCCTGGATAATTACCCGCATGCCTTCAATCGGAATCCCCTTTAAATCACAAATCATTTGAAGTGTATATAATACGCCCTTGGAAGTGGCTTTTTCCCTGCCCTTCGATCCTCCTAATCTCAGAGGCTTTCCTGTAATGAAGCCAGGTGAATCGAATTCCCTGATGTGATCATATTCATCCAGCATCCAGGCCATGATTTGTGAATTCGTATACATATCTGGTGCCGGGATATCTTTTGTAGGGCCCACTATTTGACTTACCGCCCTGACATACCCTCTGCTTAATCGTTCAAGCTCAAATGAACTCATCTGTCTCGGATCACACACAATGCCGCCTTTTGCCCCTCCGTATGGAAGATCGGTTATTCCGCATTTCAAGCTCATCCATCCGGCCAATGCCTTAACTTCTTCAGGAGTGACATCCGGGTGAAACCGGATACCCCCTTTCGTTGGACCGGCTGCATCATTATGTTGAGCACGATACCCTTGAAACATCCTTGTCTCGCCATTATCCATTTGAATAGGAATACAGACTTCCAGAAAACGCATTGGCGCTTTCAAAAAATCAAAAACCTGCTCTGGATAGTCCAAAACATGAATCGCTTCTTTTAAGATATCCTGGAATTCTTGCAGTGGATTATCCAATTGACGTTTTTCAATAACCTTAATTTCCTCTGACATTTTAGCACCTCACTTTTATTCTTATTACTTATTAAGCAACTTTCATGCCAGCTTTGAGGATATTGTATGAATAGCACCATACCGCCATCTGTCCTCACCCATATCACACATACAATCATCAGGACATATGTATTAATTCATAAGCAATTCAGATTTGCATATGTAAAAAGTGATGATTAAACACATAAAAAAACGCATCCTTTTAGGATACGTCAGACTGTAGACAAACAGCGATAATAATACATTCTAACGTAGCTTCCAGGCACTCGCTTTACGCGGGCGGTCCTGGTGCCTCCTCGGCTTTCGCCTGCGGGGTCTCGCACCTTCCGTTCCAATCAACTTTGTTTATCCTTTAAATAGAACCCTTTTGCCTACAGTCTTATTTGTTTTTAAAAAAGAAGTATTAAAACTTGAAATCAAAAGGATACTTTCTAAACATGATTCTATTAAGTGAAATCGACTTTAAATGTTGTCATTTGGAGCATTCGAATCATTTGGTTCGTATAATTGTGGACGCCATTGATATCTCTTTCATTTATGACTTAGTGAAAGAAACAGAGGTAGGCCCAAGTATTGACCCAGTAATCAAGGTTAACCTGACAATCAATCAATCAATCAATCTACCCTATTTAACCGATTGATGCGTAAGACCATTGAAGAGGTAATACGAACGTGGCCTATGCTGGTTCTTAGGTTATGTCTCTACTACTTATGGAAATATTCGCTGATGCAAAAGAAAAGCCATGGCATGCTTTGGACAACAAGCGGACGTAAAATATTGTCAGTGCAGGCGACTCTTACATGAATATAAAGAAGATATCCAACTGGACAGGCAAGGGCCAGAAATGGTCGCGGTCATCTATTCTTATCCAATTAAAAATCAAAAAGGTTTCGGAATGAAACCATTCCGAAACCTTTTGAAGTCTATAAATTGAAGCATCCTTATCGGATGCGTTTTTCCTTGGAAAATCTCATAGCTGAATTTCTTCAACTTGGTATTGGGGCGGTGCCTTCCTGAATGCCTTTGTGATATATAATAGATAACAAAAACCAATAATGAACCAACTCGTCCCCATTATTAGGGAACTTGCCTCAAGGTTGATCCATAGAATGCCAATTGCTATAGCTCCAATTAAAGGCATAATTAAGTATTTAATACACCCCTTTATCGTTCGGTGCTCCTTTTCCCGAATGATAAAATGGCTGATCACTGAAAGATTTACAAAGGTAAATGCCATTAATGCACCAAAGTTAATCAGTGACGTTGCTGTCACTAAATCAAAGAATAAAGCCGACATTGAAATGACTCCAACTATGAGTACATTAATGGCTGGTGTCTTCCACTTGGGATGAATGAATCCAAACCATTTTTCCGGAAATACTTTATCACGGCCCATAACATACAAAAGACGGGAAACGCTGGCATGCGAGGCTAGTCCCGAGGCTAGCGTATTGACGAATGTCGTACAAAGAAAAATGGATTGAAATAGCTTCCCGCCTACATAAAGGGCGATTTCCGGTAATGCAGCATCCGGTTCCTTAAAACGGGATATATCCGGAAAAAAGAGCTGAATAAAGAAAGATGCGGTAATGAAGATGATCCCACCCCAAAGCGCAGTTAAAAATATCGCTTTTGGAATCGTTTTTTTCGGATCCGGCGTTTCCTCAGATAGTGTCGTTACCGCATCGAATCCCAAAAAGGAAAAACAAAGGATCGTAGCCCCGGTAATTATGGCCGAGAAATCCATCCCTTCATTTACGAAAGGCATTAATGTAAACACTTCTCCTGTACCTTCCCCATCATTTAAACCTTTGACAACAAGAATGATGAACACTGCCATGATGGCAATCTGAATTAAAACAAAAAGCGCATTAAAGTTAGCAAGCACATTGACGCTCCTGAGATTGAGAATGGTGACGATTGCTACGAACAATACTACCCAAATCCATGTAGGAACTCCTGGAAATAATGCTGTCAGATAAATTTTGGTCAACAATGCATTGACCATAGGTAAAAACAAATAGTCCAGCAACGAAGACCATCCTACCAGGAATCCTAAATGAGGGTTTATCGCCTTTTGCGTATAAGTGTAGGCAGAACCTGCAGCAGGAAAAACCTTTACAAGTTTTCCATAGCTGGCAGCTGTAAAAAGCATCCCCACCAATGCAACGATATAGGCAGTCGGCACATGACCACCCGTAATCCCAGATACAATGCCGAATGTATCAAATACGACCATCGGGGTCATATATGCTAACCCCATCATAACGATTTGCCATAATTTCAGTGATCTTTTCAATGTAACCTCATTTTCCACCTATCATTCCTCCTTGAAACCGCTTTCAAATCAGTGAGTTCAATTTCTTAACTAGAATAATCCCCATGCCTCCCTCTATTTTAAAAGTTTTACCTGTATACCTTTATGCAATTTCTGTGCCATATGATTTCGGTTTATTTCGACAAACGAAAAACGCCCTAATTCCTTTATTCTTACCCGCAAATGATTGATTCAAAGATATGAAGTCTTCCAGCATCATCTTCATCGGCGATTCATTTCCCCATAACTTATTCGCCTTTGCATACACAAAGCCCATGTTATCTCGTAAAAAATCTCATTAAATCACTCACAGTGATTTGGCATGGTAATTGCATGATTAATCATCTATAGGAATTCATTTAAATGAGTTTCAAAATTATTAAGCTATAAGAAAATGGAGGAATAGAAAAATGAAATATCCTTTATCACCTGATGTTAAACCGGAGTTTTGTACCACCGGATCATTTATGCGCTTACCTGCTTCAAGGGAAAATGCCAAATTGGCAGTCGTAGGTATGCCTTTCGATACAGCTGCTTCATTCAGGGTAGGAGCCCGGTTTGCTCCACAGGCAGTCCGCCAAGCATCCATGACGTTGTTTCCTTATCATCCCATTCACAAGGTATTTCCGTTTGACGAATGTAATGCAATTGATATTGGGGACGTGTCAGTTATTCCCCATAATATACATCGAAGCTATGAGTTAATTGAAAAAGCTATGGCAGACTTGATGAAAAACGGCATCATTCCAATAGGCATCGGTGGAGATCACTCAGTAACATTGGCTAATTTAAGAGCAGCCGCAAAAATACACGGCCCTGTTGCACTTCTTCATTTTGATTCACATACAGATACTTGGGATACCTATTATGAAGAAAAATACTGGCATGGTTCCCCATTTATCCGTGCATATGAGGAAGGCTTGCTCCAAACGGATAAAGTTTTCCAGATTGGCATCAGAGGTACGCTCAATCATCCAGGAGATTTAGATTCCAGTACAGAACTAGGATACAATGTGATAACTACGCCCGAGCTGAAGAAGAGAGGAATCGAAGATGTCGTGAAGGAAGTCAAGGAAACCATCGGGGATACACCATGTTTCTTGACATTTGATATTGATTTTGTCGATCCATCCTGCGCTCCTGGAACTGGCACATTGGAGGTCGGCGGTCTGAATAGTTTTGAAACCCTAGAGATGATACGCTCTCTGCAAGGATTCAACTTTATTGGATTCGACCTGGTGGAAGTCCTCCCGCCGTATGATCCAACACAAATTACATCACTATTGGCAGCCACCATCATTCATGACTTTGCCAGTCTAGTAGCCTTACAACTAAAAGAAGAAGAAAAAAAGGAGAATTCAGCCGAAAAAAGTTTATAGGACAAACACTGGCCATACAGGCCGATACTGTTAATCGATCAGAAAGATCCAAGCTAATGATATAAAAACTAAGTAGAAAATAAAAAAGTCCTGAAATTCAAAAAGCATCTGTTTATGAAAACAGATGCTCAGACTGTAGACAAATTCGAAGAAAGCGAATTTGTCTACAGTCTTTTTTCTTTAAAAATGTTCCAGCTGATTTCAGAAATCCGCTCCCTTTCCGCCGACTGTCTGCCAAGCTTCCTCCACGCAAGCGTCGCCAGCTATTCGGCAGGAGTGTCGCAAATTTCTTCAATTGAGGGTCATAAAACAGAAAAAAACATTAAGGATCATCTAATCTTCCTTTAAAATCATGGTTCTATGTGAAATCATTCCGAACCCCCTTTTGTCGACAAACTGAGCATCTTCTTAAGTGAAAGCAGATGCTTTTTTTTATGTCAACTTTTACTATAGTAGTACTGCTATTTTCACTGTAAATAATGTCATATCGGGTAGGGAAAATTGGCTCCTCCTCCTGTTTCCGGCGACATAAGGAATCAAAAAAACACATCCCATCTGAAAGAGTGGAATGTGTCTTCATTTTATTCGTCTGATTCTGACCCAGGACGATTGTATTGTGTTGGCAGGGTGTCCCAAAAGCTTGCATCGACAGTTTCAATTGAATCATCGGCAAGAGCTCTTACAGCTGCATCCAAAGTGGTTACTGTTTGCTTAATGAGATAGCCATTACTTTTTTGTCCTAGCGCTACTGACTCCACATTGTGGTCCGACATACCTCGCATCTCAAAGAGCAATGTGGCAATATCATAACGGACGGCTGCACCATTACGGCCTATATTTTCTCCAGAACCGCCATCATACCTGCCAATATGCCCCCAACCAGTTGGTTCAATGGAGTTATATACGACAGCACCCAGTTTTTTTGAGGCTTCTAACACTTCAGGCTTTACGTTCGCGTTTGTAGGATAAAGAATCGAACCTGAAACAAGTTCACCGTCCGTTTCGCTTAGCGTCCCTTGATGGTGTAAATCTATCATGTAATCTATATCGTATTTCGCAAATACATTTTCGTGTAAAGCTTTTACCTCTACTTGCATGGAATCAGTTTCTTTAGCATGCTCACGATTCAAGTCGATCCCATTTGCATTTGCCCGTGTTAGATGCCGATCACCTTTTGCTAAATAGTCATCAAGAGGGAAATTAACATCTCCCATGGCCCCATCTGCATTTAACATGGGAATGATCAGTATATTAACATTTTCCAAAATGCCTTTAGTCTTGTTCGTGCCTAGATGTTTAATGAATTCGAGTGCGCCCTCGGTAGTCAGTTGTTCATTTCCATGCTGTTGCGTTAAAAATAGTATAGTAGGATTCTTAGGATTTGACATGTACTTCGCGAGGTAAATGTCCCTTCCTTTTACCGTTTCCCCGATTACTTCCAGTGCCAGCCTTTCTTGTTTTGCATCCTGTGTTTCAAGATAGCTTACCAGGCTTTCATATGTATGAAGATTTGAAGTTGTCACTTGTCCATTTCCAGCACTGGGGCCATTTCCAACCGCTCCGACTGGCACCGCAACAGCTGTTACTGCGCCTAACGTCATTAAACTAGATAATGAAACTGATAGAACTTTCTTTTTAAAATTCAATAAAAACCCTCCTTATAAAATATAATGATCAAAATATAACTATTAATAATATTCTGACATTTTTACTACTTTATGTTAATAGTCAAAAATGACTATGTTTCCAAATAGTTTTCTCCTACACTAATAAATTGTCAAAGGCGATATTCAAAAAACTATTTCTGTTTGCCGTAACCGATCATGAAGAAAAACCAGGCGGGCACCCGTCTGGTTACTAAGTTGATAAAACTATCAATTTTTATTATTGCCTGCCCTCCGTCAAGGGAATTGACTCGTATTGTTCCGGATTGATTTTATATACTGAACCATCAGTAACTCCATCAATTATTCCATATAACCCTCTTTCCACTGCTTTAATGAGCATGCCTTTTTTCTTTTGGCCAAAAGACTGTGTTTGACCCCTGACTTCAAAGAGCACTGTCCCGCTTCCATTTAAAGCAAAGGCTCCTAAAGCCGTTCCAGGAAGGTTTTGGTTTTGCGGATACAAGGATATATTCCCAAATGGAGAATTACCTTGTGCTTTCATGGCATTATATACCGCCACATTCAATTGTCTGGAAAAATCATAATTATAGTTTTTTGCATATTTGGCATAATCTTGTCCTGAAGGCGAGCTTGGATCAGGAACAAATTGAGCGGAAATCGAGTAGGTGACTAAATCATCCGTTCCATCAACTTCGTAATAGGGAGCTTGGTGATGTAAGTCCACAAAAATCTCCACCTTTCCGTATTGCTTCAGTAGAGACTTGTAAACATCACGTGTTGTTTGTGATTCAGGTGTAATGAACCAACCAGGGGTGGATGATTTTCCAGGGAAGTCTTTAGCTTGAGGAGTATAGTTTAAATCAGGATTAAAATCACGATTGACATCGAAGCCAGGTTTGGACTCATAATCGAATGATTCATTTTTGTATGTATAATAGTTCCAGGATGGTTTCGCTCCTGCTAACTGCGGAAACTGTTCCACGACCTCTGCCCAGGTCATATCATTTCCCCGACGGTTCAATTCAGCAGCATCCGGATTAATTTTAGGCAAAGCCACTAGGGTAATTTCTTTACGAATTTTCTCCGCTTCAGGAGAATTGGTCCCCAAAAACTTCAAAATATTCAAGATGGCATCCGTACCAGTTTTCTCATTTCCATGAATCTCACTTTGAATTAAAACGACTTTGTCGCCAGTCCCCACGGTTGCTTTATAGATTTCTCTATTTCTATTGGAATATCCAGCTACATCCACTTTTACTTTACCTTGGCTATCACTCGCAATTTGTTCTAGCTTTTTCCCTAGTTCAGCATGATCTGTAAAACCTGAAACCGAATAAGTTTGTTGAATGGGTGTTCCCGGGGATGTTTCATTAGCTGCAAATGCTGGTGCCGCAATACACGCCGATAAAACGGCAACTCCCAGAGTTGAAATAACTTTCCTGTTTTTCATATGACAACAATCACTCCCTTAGACTATTTTTCTATTTCATTATACAAAAAGGAAAAGTGGAAATATGTTGGAATTTGATGTCGTATTATGGCTATTTTATGATGCAGGCACCTGCTTTAACTATAAGTTAGGTGCTGCACTAATAAATACTCTTTTTATATTAGCTGTGTAAAAATGCATATTTTCCCACAACCACGATCCCCGACATTGTTATCTCGGATCGTTGTTGCAGAATGCCTTTAACCATTTATATATGTTGACTATGCATTTAGTCGAATTGATGATTTGTACTATAACATCACATTACGTTATAATAAAAGAAAAAAAATAAGAGAAAGGGGAAAATATGAAACTCAACACTCATAGTTCTACGCCATTATATATGCAATTGAAACAATCTATTATTGAAGATATAAACAAAGGGATTTACTCTCCTGGCGAAAGATTACCAACTGAAACAGAATTATGTGACATATATGGAGTTAGTCGCATTACTGTTAGAAAAGCTGTTTTGGACTTGGTGGAAGAGGGTCTTCTAATACGTCAACAAGGAAAGGGAACATTTGTCCAATATCCTAAAGTAAAAAGGGAACTATTTGCTGTTAATGGTCATGCTGAATATATGTCAGAATTAGGGAAGATACCTCAAACTAAAATCCTTTCATTTGGGACCATACCCGCACCGGCTAATATTTCTAAATCCTTGGAGATTACTCCTGAAAGTGATGTTCTTGAATTACAACGGATCTTATACTATGATAATCAACCTCTCACCTTAGAAATTTCTCATTATTCCTTAAAGGTTCTGCCTAAATTAAATGAACATGTCCATAACTCCGTTTCCATGTATGACATCATAAAGCATAAATATAATATAACTCCTGTTCATAACACGAAACTTTTAAATATGGTATTGGCAAATGCAGATGAAGCAAAATTTTTAGAGTGCGAAGTGGGAGATCCCCTTTTCAAAGTGGAGAAAGTGGCATTTGACGCAAAGAAGCAGCCCATCCATTCCTCCTTCTTATATTATCCTGCCAATCGCGTGACCTTTACGATTGATAGTTCCATGTCGCAAGAAAAAGGTAACGAATCCCCGTCCTAATCCGGGATCTCGTTACCTTTTTCCATCTATAAATCATGCTAAACCAGTATATGGTCAGGAATATATTCTTTACCATACCCAAAAGCTCCATAATCCTGACAGGTTTGGGAGGCAACTAAAGCTCCTTTTTGTAAAGCTTTATTTACATCTTGCCCTTGGACGTACGATGAGAGAAAACCAGCAATAAATGAATCTCCCGCCCCCAATGTATCCACAACTTTGGTTTGGATAATAGCTTGCTCATATAATTGATTTTCAGTTGATAAAATTGCTCCCTTCTCCCCACGAGTAACACATATCACTTTTGTGCCGAACGAATGCACCTTTTGAATCAGTGCATGGCACTCTGCAGTGTTTAAATTACTTCCTGAAAAAAATGCATAAGTCACATACGGACAAACTTTTTGTAAATAGTGTTCTTCTTTATTTGTCGAAAAATCAAAAGAAATGTCAATAAGTTGGCTTAATATTGGGAGGTTATGCTCTATATGGCTATAAACACTTGTATGAAGAAGGTCGTGTTGCCGAATATAATCCAAATCCTCGTCATCCAGTACAATCCCCAATCTCGATTGAATTCCCCCTCTATTGGAACCAATGAAAATTCGGTCCCCGTCCTTATCCAACGCGACGACGGCCATACCATTCTCTCCTACTGCTTGTCTTACTCTACTAATCTCCATCTTTTCCTTTTGCAATACCTCCAACACATGGTCTGCCGCCCCATCATTTCCTACAATGCCAATATATGAAGATTGCTCTTCATTTAAACGATTGTACATTACTGCCACGTTTAATGAATTGCCGCCGGGATATATCTTTCCTTGGTCTTTATAAAAATCTACTACGTTATCCCCAATTCCAATTAGCTTCATGCCTGTTCCCCCTGTTATCATTTTACACTTCCACTAGCAATTCCACGGATAAAATACTTCTGCATGAATAAAAATAAAATGACGATAGGTGCCGCTGAAATCGTTAATCCAGAAAGCAACACTCCCCAATCGGTTTGCAATGCATCTCGGAATTGCATTAAACCGGCAGGTATCGTACGCAAACTATCATCGTCTATAAAGATGATGGCGAACATGAATTCATTCCATGTATAGTAAGCTGTTAAAATTACCGTCGTTAATAAAATAGGTTTACTCATGGGAATGAAAATCCTAAAAAGGATTCCAAGGTTTGTGCACCCATCCAGCCGGGCAGCCTCTTCCAGTTCTTTCGGAATGGACAGGAAGTAGGCCCGAATCAACAAGATGGTTAGCGGAATTCTGTATGCTACATAAGGTAAGATTAACGCCCAATGGGTGTTATATATCCCAAGCTTCTGAATGATATTATACAAAGGGATCAGGCTTACTTGGGGAGATAGCATCAAACCGCCTAAGCATATGACCAAAATGAAAGCCTTTCCACGAAAATCAAAGCGAGACAATCCGTATGCACCTAACGCACTCACTAAAACCGTTAGAATACAAGTCATGCCAGTAACCATGACACTATTTAAAAAGTAGGAAGAAATCCCACTATTCCAAGCTGTAACATAATTTTCAAACAACCATGTATGAGGAAGTGACCAACTATGGTTGAAAATTTCCTCAGTGCTTTTGAAAGAACTGATGACCATCCATAATAAGGGATATGCAACAACAAGAAAGTAGGCGATCAAACCCGCATAAACAAGCGCTATTCTCATATTATAGGTTTTTCTTTTTCTTGCATACTTTAGATTTTCCACAACTAATTCCGGTATTCTGATCGTTGATTTAGGCATCTCCATTATTAATCCCCCTTTCCTGTTTTAAATATTTTCATTTGAACAAGAGAAATAAGTAACGTAATGATTAAGATAACCGTTGCTATGGCAGAAGCATATCCCATCATATCTTTTGAAAAAGCCGTTTTATATAAATAGGTACTCAGGACTTCCGAAGAAGTTCCCGGTCCCCCTCCGGTTAAGATATATGGCTCGTTGAACACTGTAAAGGCACCTGTCAATGTTAATATTACGGCTACAAATGTCATTTCCTTTGTTGCTGGAACCGTAATGTGAAAAAACGTTTTTATTTTATTCGCTCCATCCATTTCAGCTGCTTCATATAGTTCAGGTGAAATTTTTTGAATGGATACGATATATAACATGGCTATATAACCTATTGATTGCCACTGTGAGACAGCAATGACTGCATAAATTGCCGTTTCACTATCACCTAACCATGGCAGTGCTAAATTATTCAATCCAATCATTTTAAGAAACTGATTTAACAATCCTACTTCCGGGTTGTAAAAAAATGAAAACAGCAAGGCGATGACTGTCATTGAAACGACGACTGGTAAAAAATAGACTGTTCGAAATATAGGTGAAAATTTACGGATTAATTTATCTTCTAAAACAGCTGCAACAATTAACCCTCCAAAAACCTGGAAAATAATTGAAATGACTGCATAAAGAATATTATTTTTTAAAGCTTCATAAAATACGGGATCTTTAAATAAAGTAAAATAGTTATCCATCCCTACAAATGCTTTATCTGGTGAAAATGTACTCCAATTATACATACTATCGCCAATATTCTGGAAAATGGGAATATAAACAAGCAATAAAAAAACCAAGGCTGGAAGAAGATATAGATAAGGTACAAATTTATCGAGTTTTATCATTAAAATATCACTCCCTTAATAAACCGGAAAAATGATTTCCCCTTATTTCCTCGCTTCAAATCTAACGGTATCAGCAGCTTTTTGAACATCACGCATAATTTGTTTAGGTGTTTTATCTCCATTTAACATCATTTGTGTTCCTGTTAAATAGGCATCTGCAATACGCGCATCAATGCTCATGTCAAACCATGGGGCCATTTCTTTTGTGTTTAATATGCTTTGAACCGCTTCCAGCTGTTCCGGGGAAGAATTATTTTCATTCACCGTACCTTTAACTGCACTATACTTGCCCACATCAGTGACTAGTTTTTCTCCCATATGTTTAGTGGTTAGAAACTTTAAAAACTCCATCGCTTCTTTGGGATGCTTTGTCTTGGAAGAAATCATAAAGCCTTCAGGCGATCCCGTTAGATTTGTTTGATTACCCTTTCCTCCTTCTACCTCAGGAAAGTTAAACATTCCAAGTTCAAACTTAGTGGGTCCAAATAACTTGATCTCTGCCGTTTCTGCGTAAAACATAGGTGCTTTTCCATTTGAAAATTGCTGCCTTGCATATTCATGATCTATTGAATTAGTATTCTCATTAAAATAAGGTAACAACTCTTGGAATTTCTCAAGCGCTTTTATGTAGCCGTCATCCTTGAATTTTCCGGTTTTTCGATTATAATCCATTGCCAGCACTTCCGGACTAACCAGACGTTGATTCAATGTGCCCACATAATGGGAAATTGTCCAAGTATCTTGACTGCCGAATTGAAGAGCTGTGTAATCATTCTTTTTTAACACTTTTAATACATCGATAAATTCATTCCAGGTTTTAGGTGGGTGTATGTTCAATTTTTCGAAGACATCCTTGTTATAGAAAAACATTTTCCCATCCATAGTTACGGGGACACCATATACCTTATTATTAAATGTATATGGTTTGACTTGGGATGGAACGAGTTGAGAAGACCATGTCGGATCGTTTTTATAATAAGAAGTTAAATCCAAAGCTTTATTGCCTCGCACAAACTGACTGGCAAATTCATCACTCCAAGAGAAATAAACATCTGGTGGATTATTTGTACCTGTCATTACTTTAATTTTGTCTTTATACGAATCGTTTAGGACTGCTTCGGTTTTAATATGGATATCGGGGTTTTGTTTTTCAAATTCTTTTACAACTTCATTAAAGTAAGTTTTTTCCGGTTCCTTTGGCCACCTATGGAAAAATGTTAAGGTAGTTTTTCCAACATCTGATTCTGAAGATGTTCTTTCACCAGAACATCCCCCAAGCATTAAAGATAAACTTAAAAATGATGCGAATATAAGTTTTGTCTTTCTCATGAATACCCTCCTTTTTATAAATGCTTTTATCATCAGGAAATTATACTATAATGTTATAAAACATTATAGTATAATTCGCAAATAAAATATACAGAATATTAAGTTTTCTTCAATTATCAGTATTCTACTTTCCACATATAACGCCTTTTGCTTAAAGGATGATTACGGGCTTCCGCTAATTCTTCTGCATATTGACGTAATACACGATTTAAGATAAGCGGTGCAATATATCCTTTTACTTCTTCATCAATACCATCAAGATCATACTGTTTTGCATCTAACACCGTTAGCTTTTTGCCATAACGCTGTGAAAAAGCTAATGCTCTTTCTTCCAATGGTCTTGTTTCATCCAATCCCAATAGAATGATGAACGGTACATTTTCGTCAATAATTTCAAATGGTCCATGGAAGTACTCACCAGCATGAATGGCATGTGAGTGTATCCATTGCATTTCCATTAAGATACAAATGCTGAACGAATAGGCTGTCCCATAGTTCGAACCACTTGCCATTGTATAGATAACAGGTTCTTTTGCATGAGATTGTGCGAATACCCTTGCATTGGAAGCCTCTTGCTCAAGGGCTTTCTCATACACTGGCTGTAAGTTCTCCAAACTTGATACTAGTTTTCCAAACTTTTCATTGTTCTCCACCATATGAAGTACACCAAAAACTAATTGATATAAAACACTGAGGTTTGTATCGAAGGCGTTTACACCATTACCCCATTCATATTTAATATACACGTCCGAATTTTTGGCCAATGGTGATGCTGGTTCGTTCGTTAATGCCACTGTAAACGCACCTTTATTTTTTGCAAACTTAGCCGCTTCAGCTGTTTCAGGAGTTGTTCCGGACATAGAGCATAAAATCACTAAAGATTCCTTCCCTAGTTGTTGTGGATTGCGATGTATAAACTCATTTGAACTATACAGATCGGAGGTTATATTATTGGCTTCACGATCCAGTATATACTTAGCTGAATACATAATGGCAGATGATCCCCCGCATGCTACCAAATAAATATTGTTAATTTTCCTACCCTTTAATTGATCCAATACTGTTTTTACATTACTTTTTACATTCATAACCGATTTACTCATTTTCCCACTCCTTTAATATTTGATATACAACATTATGTAATGTTATATATTGTTATATTAAATCATCAACATTCTTTAGTCAATATATTTATCAGAAAATTTAATTTACTCCCTTTCCATGAATCAGTTAGCTGCTGAATTGCGGTTTTACCATCAAAATTTTCATGGCAAATTATTTTGTTTACAGATTATTTAACGTCCACTAGAACATCAAAAATGATGGACCCCATTCTTACTTCTTTCTAATTTTCCCAACCATTAATAATAACAATGGCAGAATAAAACAAATCGTTAAGGATAATGGTGTCCAAGCTGTAGCCATAAAGTTTTGATAATGTACGATATCGGGATGCGAAAAGATGGTAAAAGTAAGAATTAGAAAAGCTAATGGGAATAGAAGTATTTTGTAATTTTGTATCCCCAGCAATTGAGCTAGTCCCAAGGCGAGTCCGTAAAAACATATGGTCAACTTAAAATACTCTGTAAAAACCCATATGAAGGCCACAATGACCTCGACCCTTTCAAAAAAATCACCGATGCTTATCCTCATTCCCAGTTTATAAGAAGGGTAGGTTAACCTTGCTGTATTATCAGCACCCACTACGAGGATACAGAAAAGGATCACTAAGAAAAGAACGCCGCCACCTAATATAGTCCCTAAATAAAAGCTTTTCTTCATTTGAGCCTTTTCATGTACATATGGAGTGATCATCAAAAAGAAAACAAGCTGGACATAAGGCAGTGCTAAAGAGTGATATGATCCCTTCATTATCGGTTTCATGCCTTCTTCAAATATAGGTTGCAAATTTTCGATTTTGATATCCGGGATAAGAAATACGAATAAAATGAAAAGCAGCAGTACAAGCCAAGGAAAAAAGATTAATGCAGTCCGGCAGATAACTTCCAATCCTAGCCGTGCACCAAATAAGCTTGTTATTATAAACAAGATCATAATCATTTCCATAGGTGTCTCAACCAGAACCTGTGATGAAAAAAAATTCCCAATTTCACTAAGTAACGCTGAAGAAAGGTAATATAAATAAAATAAGAATAGCAGTGCAGAGATCTTCCCGATCCATTTCCCAAATATTTTTTCATTAACTTCTATATAAGTCATGGATGGGTAAAGCGATGCGAGCCGGGTAAATAAGAAAACGAAACATAACCCGATGAGAGTAGCTATAATATAGGCAATCCAGCCATCCTGTTTTGCTAAAGAGACAAGTACGGAAGGTAAAGTAAGTATCGCTCCTCCTATGGTGAATATGATGACCATTATAAGAAATTCACCAGAGCTGATTTTTCCTTTTTCGAGCATATCGATACCTCCCTAGGATAAAATACGATCCAAGAAATGAGCGAGTGGACTATATATTTTCGTTATCCAATCTATAGGAGTGGGAATGGTAACATCCTTGATAATTAAAATACTCAACGTCATGCCAACTAAAAGCAATAAAATGAAAATGACAATTTCCTTCCAGCACTTCTTTTTAATAAGGGGTGGTATTTCGAAAAATGAAATAATAGCTCCCGTACACACAGTTCCAATAATTGCCCACATTGATCTTTACTCCTCGATTTCTTTTTGAAAGGATTCTGATATGGTGCCTAAATTGCGTATCTTTGCATTAACGGTTACTTTCACATCCAAATTTGCGAATTCCTGATCCCAATTTCCTTCTAAACGTTTCCATTCTTTGGGATCAGTTCTATGAATTTCTTCACCAAAACCGAAGATGTCACTTTGATACTTCTCTTGAAGCGTTTTTATCGATCCTTCTATTTTATCCTTAATGTTTTTTGCGTATCTTTTATTCAATTCTTCAATTTTTTCAGGTTTTGATAAATCGATAGTGCATTCTACTTCACCTATACTCCCTTCTGACGTGACATTTATATCAATTTTCGGATTTCCATTTTTCACTTTCCCCTTGATTTTCGTTTTTGAACTAGTCGTGTTGACCGTAATTTGCTCACCCTCACATGGAATATTTACCGCAGTAGACTTAACATGATCTGTAACGTAACTAACACCTTTACTATCGTTCCTGTTTAACCAGCCGACAAGTTTATCCTTCTTGAATACTCCAAGATAGTCCAATCGCAAACCGGATATCGGGGAGATATTTTGTGCATTCGTAACCTTGCTTCCGGATTCGGGATCACCATAAACTAGAATCCCCGTTAGCATGGCCTGTCTGCCTTTGCTGAC
Source organism: Bacillus sp. ISL-78 (assembly GCF_018613455.1). Lineage (NCBI taxonomy): Bacteria > Bacillati > Bacillota > Bacilli > Caryophanales > Bacillaceae > Bacillus > Bacillus sp. ISL-78. The sequence continues at coordinate 309,544 of NZ_JAGGQC010000027.1, read as the reverse complement.
GATACTGCTGACCAGCTCATCCAAAGTGACCGTCCTTGTCGGCGCCCATCTTTTCTCTGAATTTTCCAAGGAGTTAAACACTTTATTTGCCGGTATTTTTTCAAGGGCCGTTTGCACATTAAGCGTATCATAAGCAGTTGAACCCTTCGCAACGGTCATATAGAAATCGGAACGCAACTCCTTTTGCCGGGAAAGGACATCCAGAGGCTTTGCAATTCCTGCCCTGGCCATTTCCTCACCAAAGACAACTTCACGAAGATGTGCGACATATAACCTTCTTGGTACATCAGTTGATAGGCTTCTTATTGCTTCAGCAATGGTTACACCGCTTTTCCTGAAGGTTACAACTTCCGTGCGTCCAGACCTGGCATCACCAGCCAGCTCACTCGGATTCAGAACTTGGACGGTTACAAGATATCCTTTATCCGATTTATCGATTCCCATGGCAGTAACGATGGCAAGTTCATTCAACTCAATGCTGCTCCAACAGCCTGATAAACAAATTATAGGTAACATTAAAAATACCTTTAGCAATTTTTTCATCGAAAAACCCTCATAATCTCATCAATTTAACTAGGTGGTTTCGGAGAACTGATATCTCCTCTGTCTGTATCGTTTTTACTGATCAATCGGGGCCGCTTTAATAATGACCAATGTGGCATACGAATGATGTTGTCTTTTTGATCTTGTAAAATGAATGGTGCATTTGGAGCTAAATATGGTAAACCAAAAGATCGTAAGCTATTTAAATGCAGGACCATCACGATCAGCCCCAAAATGATCCCGTATAATCCAAATGTAGCGGCAAGGATCATAAACAAGAATCGAAGCATACGAAAAGCGCTGGCCATACTATTGGCTGGAAACACAAAGCTGCAGATGGCTGTCAAGGACACGATGATAACCATTGTTGCTGAAACGAACCCTGCTTCCACAGCAGCCTGTCCAATTACTAATGCACCAACGATGGAAATGGATGAACCGATTGCCCTTGGCATCCTCACACCTGCCTCACGCAAAATTTCAAACACTACCTCCATCAGCATCGCCTCGACAAAAGCAGGAAAAGGAACTCCCTCTCGTTGTGAAGCTAGACTTATGAGTAATGGAGTAGGAAGCATTTCCTGATGAAAAGTCGAAACAGCTACATACAGTGACGGTGTCAGCAAAGCAAGGAAAAAGGATAAATACCGTAATACTCGAATTAATGTGGCAATATCTGCCCGTTGATAATAGTCTTCACTGGACTGGAAAAAATGCACCATCAGAGCCGGAACGATAAGGACAAACGGCGTTCCGTCAACCATTATCGCAATCCTTCCTTCTAAAATGGCAGCGGCTACAGCATCAGGACGCTCCGTATTGTAAACCGTCGGAAATGGAGTGTATACTTCATCCTGAATAAGCTCTTCAATGTATCCACTCTCAAGAATCGCATCTATATTGATTCGATTTAACCGGCTTTGCAATTCTGAAACGGTTTTATCATTGGCAACACCTTTTAAATACATAATCGCAACGTCCGTTTGCGTTTTTTCTCCAATCTGCTTTGTTTCAAGCCAAAGGTTAGGATCTTTTATTCTCCGTCGTATTAAGGCAGTATTTGTTCGCAGCGTTTCAGTAAATCCATCCTTTGGCCCTCTTACTACTGTTTGGGAGGAAGGTTCTTGAACTCCGCGATCGACCCACCCTCTCGAGCCGAGTGCCAATCCTTTTGGGGAGCCTTCCATCAATAACATCGTGTCTCCCGATAAAACATGGTTGAAAAGCTTTTGAAAATCTGTAATTTCCACTATTCCCCCTACAGGAAGAGTATGTGATTTTATCAATTCAAAACAATCAGGTACCGCTACGTCCAAGTCAGAGTTCCGAATTTCAACCATCAAAGTGTCGAGGATTAAATCCTGGATGGAAGCAGAATCCGTTAATCCATCTGTGTAAACGATGCCTAACTTAATTTCCCCATTTTTACCTGCTTGGAAATCCCTGATAACGATGTCTGAACTATTTCCTAACGTTTTCTTAATATGGTCTATATTATATTGAAGATCAGGGGATATAAGTTTTGTTTGATGATTCTTTGAGCCATTACTTCTGTTTTGGGATGTAACTGGATTTTGGTTTTGGTTTTTGGTTTTGCTGGAGTTTGGATTTTCGCTTTGATTCAGGTCTTCTAGTTGTTTTTTATTTTTCACCGATTGTTTAACTTCAATTAACTTCCTCAATGGGATAGGAACTCGAGATTTCAATGCTAACCCCCTCATAACCAAAAGTTTGTTAAAATTAGGTTTTCACCTTCGCTGCAATTATATCCATGTATGTAAAATAAATTGCTGTTCAAAAAACATTATATACATGATAATCTTTTATCAAAATTTCACTTTTTCCCTTATATCTACGATTGTTATCAACCACTTCCCGCATCTTTTCACACTCGGAAACAATTTGCCTTTTAGAATCAATTCGGCAGGGTGCACAATCTAAATCAATCCATTGGGAGTTATGTATAAAAGCAGCCTATGAGTAAATGCATAGATTGCCAATATTCGCATAATCCATTATTGGACTAAATTGACAGAAAAAAGGATGGTTTAGGGCCAAAAAAAACCCTGTATATTTCCACAGAGTTTTTAAAAGCTTTCAACTAATTTTTGGATGGCTTATATTAGGGCGTAAAGAACTTTTTTCCTTCATTCCAAGTTAATTAATACCTGGTTTTTCCAACCTCAACTTCATAATCATTATGTCCCCATTTTCCCAACACACTTGAAGTCGCGACATTTAATTTCCGGTACATGTACGATAAAAAGACTACGCCCAATAAGTCCTCTTCCCCATCCTAATATGGGTGAAAAGGCGCCGCTTTCAAGCTTCCAACGTAATATATTCAGCTCCTTGTTCTTTTGCCCAATTATGTATATAACTGAGCAGATTATATCCAAGGCCACTGGGACGATGATTTACATCAGTAACCAAATCTTGTACATAAACATAGCGTTCATTATATGAATCTTCACGCCAGCTAATACCTGCTAATGCTACAATGCTTGTATCATGATATAAAGCAAATAACTGTTTACCCTCCTTACGCATATCATTTAATAAATCTAGATATTCCTTTAAACTCAAATCTTTACGTAACTGACTCAATATAGGATAAGCCTGTAAAAATTGATGTTCTACAGTTAACTCCACTATATTTTCCACTGGTATTTTCATACTAATATTCTCCTAACATTTTAAGTTAAACTGCTTCGCCTTGCCCTTTATGACTCCGGATTAATTTTCTGACATTTAGCCCTATCAAATATGCTTGATAACCTAGAGCTTAAATGTTTTTCAATATCCTCTTCCTTTCTCCATATATTAGATATACCTATAAATCATATGCAAGGATCGTGCCATACCAAAGGAAATGTACAAGTTCAGTTCTATTAATATCGTCCCGGAAAGTCGAGAAGGTCCCTAACAAGTACGGATTTTTGAAAAATTAGGCCATGATAAAACAATATACGTTCCTTAACCATTTAGGTTCGGGACTAAGGAATTAAATTACTTTCTCTTGGACAGTAATTCCATGATTGTATAGTAGAGCTACATCAGTAAAAAGGCAGAAAATTCGCGACCGATTGATGTAACGGGGTTGGATTGTTGAAGATAGGCAATTATGTCCGTGTGAATAACTTGAACAAGAATAGACAAAAATAAGGAGTATTAAGAAGGAAGGAACAAACAAATAGGTGAAAAATAATGCCTGGTAGTTTCAAAATTTCATCACATCAATTGATGATTTTAATCCTTTTGTATTCGGTAGGAACGGTTATTTTACATACTCCTTCTCCTTTAGCTGGTTTTGCAAAGCAAGATGCGTGGCTTGCTGCATTATTTGGAACAGGAATCGCATTAATTTTTGTATGGTTTTACATCAGGGTTGGAAATTTATATCCTGATCTCGCTTTAGATCAAATAAATGAAAAGGTTTTCGGTAAGTTAGTCGGAAAGATGATCAATCTCACTTTTTTCTTTTGGTCTTTTTCAACTGCTGCAGAGACCACTTATTATGTGGGGAATTTCATTAAAACTTTTTGGATGCCGGATACTCCTCTTGTAGCATTAAATATATTGTTAGCTGCCGTGGTGATCTTTACAGTTCACCTTGGTATTGAAACTTTTACACGTACTCTGGAAATATTCTTCATACCCGTATTACTATTACTGACTATTTTTTTGGTTTCCATCATTCCTCAAGCAAACATTCATAACATTCAGCCAGTATTTGAAGGAGGAGCCAACCCCTTAATACGGGCGATACTTTTTTATGTCAGCGTGTTCACGCTGTCCCCTGTTATGTTTTTAATGATTTTCCCTTCAAAAGTCAATGAAAGAAAAAAAGGGGAAAAGGCTTTTTATATTGGCACTTTGATTGGAGGAATCATATTAATTCTGGTTATCATGATGAATATCTTGGTTCTTGGACCCGATAACACCGCAAGAAATATCGCTCCAAGCTATACGATGGCAAAAAAAATAAATGTAGGGAATTTCCTAATGCGGATCGAAGCAGTAATTGCCACTATTTGGATTTTTACAACCTATACGAGGACGGTTATGTATTTTTATGTTTCTGTTGTCGTATTTTCAAACATATTCAATATAAAAGATTATCGGCCATTTACTACAGCATTAGGGATGATAATGGTTTGTTATTCATTGATTGTTTTTCCGACGGTCTCTTCATCCGGGGAATACAATAAACATATATGGTTATTCCATGTAGCGGCTTTTGGTCTGGTATTGCCTTTATTATTATTTATAACAGCTAAATTTAGAAACATCATTAAAAAGCCCCCTGGTAGACAACAATGATCATACTAAAGTAAGATGGAGAATTTAAAAAAGAACAACATAAAAATACCCTAAAAATTCAATTTTGCCGTTCAATCTGCTCGATTGGATGATCGTAATGAATATTTACGAATGAGGTGAGTATATTGAAACATAAAATAATCATTATTTTTAGTTTGGTATTTATAGCATTCATGACTGGTTTACTCATCTTTTACCTCAAAAAAGATGATTCTTCTCGATGGATGGTGGCTCTAGGGGGAATATTGGTAAGTGCCTTGCCCATTTCATTACTGTTTGTAAAAAACAACCCCTTTAACATTCCAATCATAATCGGCTATTATGTTTTTGTTTTCTGTACTTCATTTTTAGGGTCCATCGCAAATTTTTATGTTGATTTTAAATGGTGGGACTCTGGACTTCATTTCTACAAAGGCATCTTCGTGGGTTTTGTGGGGATTGCCCTTTATAAACTATACATCCCTCAAAAAGCGGGAAAAGATGTTTCTAGGTGGGTCATTTTCCTTTTTGTTCTTTCACTTTCAGTCACTGCCACTGTTCTTTGGGAAATATATGAATTTGTGGGAGATCTCACTTTTACTCATACCATGCAACGAGGCGGTAATAAAGATACCATGTACGATATGATTTTCGGACTTACTGGCGGCTTGCTCATTTCCATTTATTCTAGTGTACAAAAATTAAAATTATAATGATTTGTTGAGGTAATCATATGAATCGTAAGCTAGTTATTTCATTAAGTTTAGTGTATGTACTTTTCATGGGGGCTTTATCTATTTATTACTATACAGCCGATGAAACTTTCAAATCACTGGTTTCGATAGGCGGTGTGGTATGTGGGGCACTTCCCCTTTCACTGGCCCTATTTACCAAGCTTCAATTCAATTTGCCAATTATCATTTCCTATTTGATCTTCTTATTCGGTTCACAATTTTTAGGATCTATTTTAGGTTGGTATGGACTGGGTTGGTGGGACACATTTTTGCATTTGTTAAGCGGTTCCCTTCTTGCTTTTACGGGAATTGCTTTATATGAACGATTGGTATACAGAAATGCGGGCAAAGAGATTTCCCCTTGGTTCGTCATTTTGTTTACCCTTTCTTTCTCGGCACTTGGTGGTGTCATATGGGAGATCTACGAATTTAGTTCTGATCAATTATTCGGAATGACACTACAAGGCGGGGGAAATAAAGATACAATGATCGATTTAATCGCGGATACGATTGGAGGACTTATCATTGCAGTGTGGGCTGGAGTGCGGACAAAGGTAAAGTTAAAAAAAATATAAAAAAACATTCCAGTTGATTTCAGGTACCTGCTCCCTTTCCGCCGACTGTCTGCCAAGCCTCCTCGACGCAAACGCCTCCGGGGTCTCGGAAAGCGAGTGCCCCACGTTCCAATCAACGTCCAAATTTGTACCAGCAAAAAAAATGTAGCCAAACTCGATGAAAATCGAGTCTGGCTACATTCTGAAACGACCATCTTAACAAGGGTCATTTTTATGTTCATTTAAATATGATGGAAATTATTTTTTCCGTCGTCATCGTACTATCCACCACATATGTTCCAGGTCGTAACCCGTTGGCCTTGCCTTTCTTTTCAACCGCGTCGGAAAACTCATTGGCATTTTTGATGACTTTCGCTTTTTGCAGGGTTTTACCCACATCGATGCTTGTCGAGCCTTTGGACACAGTAAGAACTGTACGGTATATGATTTTTTCCGTTGGTTCTTTTACCGTTTCTTTTTCCGCCTCCGCCTTATCTTTAACCGACTGTGCTTCAGCAATCTGATCTTCCCATTCTTTTTCGGAATGTATGACATACCCTTCTGAAGCCAGAGACTCTTTCATTTCATCTTCTGATAGTTTCTCAGACGTGCCGGTCGCTTCACCTGGACCAAAGAAGTTCACTGCACCGCATAAGCCTGCGGCAACAACAAGGCCTCCGGCAAAGCTGCGCATTGATTTAGATGTCATTGGCCACATTTCTCCTTTCATTCGTCGTTTTCATGTAAGGAGTAAGCATCCGTACTATTTCTTCTTCCGGCTGTTTTGTCTTAAGTGCGATGCTTTCAAATGAATAGCCCCGCTTATGTAGGTCGAGTACTTCACGCAACATGTTTCGCTTTTCGGAAGACATTCCCAAAATGCCTGCCTCTTGCACCGTAATTTCAGCATCTATCTCGATGTTCCTGATTTTTTCCTGTAATACATTCATTTCATCCCCAAAAGTGCTGGCAATCTGTTCCAATTGACTGTCCACTTTTACAGAATCCTTTTTAATAAACGATAAAATGAACAGTAATACTGCTGCAGCGAACAAAATGATCAGAGCCCATTCCATCATTCTATGTCCCTCCTTAATCTTTGAATCTAATATCTCGCTTTCTAATTATATATTGATTTGTTCCAAAACTCGATTTAAAAGTACTAAATACCACAATAGTCACGTATTTATGACAAAAAAAGGCGTGGGAAGGTCATCCATAACTATTAATAATGAAAAAACTAAAAATAAATCTTCCATTTCAGGACCATTTTACCATAACCCATTCAGCATTCATACCATTATTGGTATATTAAGGTGAATGATCTTTATTTCGCCTCCTCATACTGCGACAATTTTTTTCAACACATATAACAGGGCATTCCATTGATCATCCACATATATCACTGCGTTTACTTTTCCCTCAAAAAGGTCCAAGGGTATATTAAATGACAAACATGTTTCCAAACGATAAGATATATATAGGTTCCTTTTCCTATTTCATTAATAGGTACGATTTTTTCAGTGCCATTTATTGGTGCAAGATAATAAGGAGGAAGCAATGAAGATCAAAATAAGCAATATACCGGGTTTCATGCAAGACGAAATCGAACAACTTCAATTAAAGTTGTCCCCCTTGTTGAAGAAAAATATGAAATACGGTTTTTTTTCAACGGTGATGATAGGCTTTTCCATCATTAATCTTTTTTTTCTTTTATTTAAGAACGACTCTTTGCCCATCTCGAAAATCGCACTTGGAATCTATGCATTGGTGGGAGCTGTAGGATTTGCCTTATTAAAAGAAAACAAACACAACCAAAGAGAAATAGTTAAAATGAGTCAAAAATATATGTTGGATAGAATCAATAAAAGCAACTATTTAACAGATGCCAGAAAAAACAATTACTTTAAACGGGTAAATGAGTATCCGCTTACCGCCATGAATGTTTTTTTTGACTTTCTTGCTGAAGAACAACAAAGGAAGAACAATTCCTCCCACCCCGAATAAATAAAAAGAAGTTTGCAAATTCCATAACAAATAAGGGAAAAAGGCAACACAAAAAAAACAACTCAACCAGTATGCACCGGTAAACTGCCGAATCATACTGGTTGGTTGCTTAGGTTTTTTGATTTGCAAATTCTCCATGAACGCCATTTTTAAGTGCATTCCAATTTCGAGCTCAGTGGTTAGTCCTGGAGCTTGTTTTCAATGAGTTCATGAAAATAGACTGCAGCATGTTCTGTTGGAGAAAAGATTCCATTTGTAAATGCCTCGGTACTTAATCCTTTTTGCAGTTTTTCCACTAGATCAAAATCTTCCTGCCGTACTTGATCAACAAATTTAAAATATTCTTCTTTTTCTATGGTTGTTTTTTCATCTAAGGAATAATCCCGATAAATACCTAACGACGTCACAGCATCAACCGGAATTACTTGAATGGTATTCACGTTTCCATCTCCTGGATAAACGTTAATCATCATATTTGGCCAAACCCAATAAAAACGCGCTTGGTCCCCTTCGCCATTTTTGCTTGCTGTCATATATTGATAGGTGAATTTGTCATGTGTCGTTGTGCAAAAGTTTGCTAAATCAAAGGATTTAGCAAAGCCAGGATGAGCAATGGAACAATGATCACATTCCAGGTAATTGTCAACAACGGCCTTCCAATTAGCTTTTACTACACGGCGGGTTTCCCTAACTAGTTTCAGAGAATCAAAGAATGGATACTCTTTCATTTCCTCTAAAAATTCCCGATATGCTTCTGCCATAGAGGGTGCATTTTTGTCAAGATTGACAAAAATCATGGCATTCTGAACTTCTAAGCGAATGGATTTCATACAGCTGTGTACCCCCAGTTCATTCGTTTTAAAATTAGGGGCTCTATTTACACTTCCGTCTAATTTGAACGTCCATCCATGGTATCCGCATTGCAAAATTTTCTTATTTCCTTTATCGGCGTTTTCTACTTTCATTCCGCGATGAGGGCAAATATTGTAGAAAGCACGCAGTTCACCATCGGTCCCGTGAGAAACGATAATAGGCTCTCCGGCGATATCCAATGTCATGAAATCGCCTACCTTTTCCACTTGGCTTGCATGCCCCGCCAAAATCCAACTCTTTCTGAAGATCTTTTTACTTTCTTCATTGAATACCTCTGGATCGACATACCGTGAATAAGGCAGTGTAGGGCTGAACTGTACATTTTCTTTCGTGGACATATTGAAATCCCCTCCTGTTTTTGATCTAAGTTAAAAGTTTAAAAACGCTTTAGTTTAATTTTAGTTATATCCGATCCATATAGACTGTCTTGACTTCTGTATAGAATTCAACGGCACTTTTCCCTTGTTCACGGCTGCCCGCACTTGAATTTTTACATCCGCCAAATGGCATTTGCGGTTCGGTTCCTGCAGTTTCCGAATTGACATGAACAAGGCCCACTTCAACATCTTCAATAAACCGTTGAGCCGAAGTTAAATTATTCGTACAAATGGCTGCGCTCAATCCATACTCTGTATCATTCGCCATCTTAACTGCTTCCTCATAATTTCCGGCCTTAAAAAGGGCAATGACTGGTCCAAAGATTTCTTCACGCGCAATGCGGGCATGTTGAGGAACATTTTCAAAGATTGCCGGCTTGACGTAAAAACCATTTGCCAATTCCGCTTCTGCCGGGATCTCTCCTCCGCACAAAAGTGTAGCTTCTGATTTCCCAACATCGATCATTTCAAGCACTCCATCGCGTTGTGATTTAGATACAGCCGGACCTATATATGTTTCTTCGTTGAGCGGGTTGCCCATTTTTAATTCTTTCGTACGAGCCACCAGAAGATCCCGGAATCCTTCATAAATTCCTTCCTCCACAATCACACGGCTAGTGGCTGTGCACTTTTGCCCTGTGGATTTAAAAGCTCCGCCAATGGCTATTTCCACTGCTTTTTCAAGATCAGCATCTGCAAGGACGACGAGCGGGTTTTTACCTCCCATTTCCACTTGCACTTTCTTACCATGTTCAATGGCTAGTTTTTGAATTTGCTGACCTACTTGATTCGAGCCTGTAAAAGATATAGCCTTCACATCAGGATGTTCCACTAATGCAGCGCCAATGACGGAACCCCTTCCGAATACACAATTGATGACACCGGGCGGAAGACCCGCTTCATCAAATGCTTTTAGCACATGATGGACAGACTTAGGTGTAAGATCAGCCGGTTTAATCACGACTGTATTCCCGTAAATCAGGGCCGGCGCCAATTTCCATACAGGGATGGCGATAGGAAAGTTCCACGGTGTAATCAAACCCACCGGACCGAGCGGGGTACGGGTAGTATATAAAAATGTATTGGCATTGGCTGAAGGAATTACTTCCCCGAGTGGCTGCCGAGCTTCAGCAGCATAATATTCAAGTATGCTGGCAGCCCGATTGGCTTCCCCCATCCCTTCCAAGAATGTTTTCCCTTCTTCCTGTATCAAATCTTGACCTACTTCCGGCATATTCCTTTTCAAAATATCAGCTGCTTTTTGCAAATATGAAGCCCGTTGCTGAAACGACAAATTTTTCCAGTCAGGATATGAATTTTTTGCGGCTGCCACTGCATCATGTAAATCAGCCGCAGCACTTGATGGAAATTCCCCTAAATTTTCACCATCATGGGGACTAAGATTTTCTCTATACTCCATTCAATAGTGATTATTATATGCAAGTTATAAGAAAACGGTCGTTTAAGATTCATGTAGAAGTTTGCAGTTAAAAGCAAACCTATAAATTAGAGAAGTAGAATAATAGAATACGGAGGAAATAGTATGCGTTACTTAAATTATATTAATGGAAAATGGAAAGAACCCACTACAGGAAGGCTGGCACCTCGACGTTCCTTCGCGCATATCTGAAGTAGTAAAATATATAGCAAGCAACAACGAAACCCAATCCCCAATACAACGAAGTTCGCTGTGTCGGATCATAAGCGGTGAACACGAAAATACCTAGACACATAATGATGCAGAGAATCGGGGCAAACGGGAAGAAAGGCACTCTAAACTTCAGATTTTCAACCTTTCCGCCTGCTCTGATATACTGCTTCCGGAATCTGTACTGTGCGAAAGCAATCGCCATCCAAGTAAGCACCCCTCCAACCCCGCTTATGGAAAGCATCACAACGAATAACGTTTCTTCCGCTACTACACTAGTAAGCAGCGACAGTAAGGCAAAGACCATGGTGACTAGTAAGGCGTTCATAGGTACACCGCGCCGATTGAGCTTTCCAAATGCAGAATGCGCCATACCGTTTTGAGAAAGGGAGAAAAGGATCCTGGTACAAGCAAACAGACCCGTGTTTCCTACAGAGAGGACCGCCGTCAAAATTACGAAATTCATAATGTCAGCTGCATAAGGAATGCCTACCATTTCAAACACGGTAACAAATGGGCTTTCCAGTACACCGACTTCTTGCCAAGGAACGATGGCCGATAGAACAAAGATTGCCAGTACATAGAAAAGCAGTACACGTATTACAATGTTTCGAATCGCTCTCGGAATGCTTTGTTGCGGGTTTTCCGTCTCACCTGCTGCAACACCCATGATTTCCGATCCCTGGAAAGCGTATACGACTGTCATCATAGATATGAACACACCCGTGAATCCTGTAGGAAATAGTCCATCACCTATAAAATTGGAAAAGAACGGAGCAGGTTGTGCATCCTCCATATGAATCAATCCAAACATCGCTGCTGCACCGATAATTATGAAAAGAATGACGGCAAGCACTTTAATACCGGAGAACCAATACTCTGTCTCTGCAAAACTTCGCGTAGTCAATGCATTTATAGTGAATAAAAGTACTGTAAATATCACACACCATATCCATACTGGTATATCGGGAAACCATCTGGTCATGAGCAAACCGGCCGCTACAAATTCCAATCCTACGTAAAGTGCCCAGCTCAGCCAGTAAACCCAGCCAATGACAAAACCAGTGGCGGGTCCAATAAATTTCGTTGCATGGACCTGAAAGGAACCAGACACCGGCATCACTACCGATAATTCACCGAGACAAATCATCGCCAAGTACATTAATAAACCACCGACCAAATAGGCGACAATCGCTCCTGAGGGACCAGCTTCACCGATTGCATATCCTGATCCCAGGAAAAGACCTGTTCCAATTACCCCACCTAAGGAGAGCATGAATAAATGTCTACTCTTCATTGAACGCTGTAATTCTTTTGGCTGATTTTCATCTTCTGTTTGCATGAATTCCCCCCCTTTTCTGATCGATAAACTGCCTAAGCACCTTTATGGTTAACATTAGTTAACGAGAGTTCCCCGATAACGCTTCGGATGGCTCTTCATATTCCGGCAAGTCGCTGATTGTCGGTTTAAATATTTCATAAGCTACTTCTCTTTGATATTTATTTTCGTATTTAGCTTTTTTAAACAAATGATACGTATTTTTCCTGCATAGTCTTTCAATATCATCAACGACAGCTTGTGGATTTGGTTTAACTAGTCCGAAAATCACCGCATCATAAAACCTTATCGCCCCCAGGTTGGCAACGAAATCATTGACAACATCAATACCTCTTTGTTTTATGATCTCGTCTCCCTCAGGAGAAAGGGGAATGTTTGCCGCCTCCACAATCAAACTCGCTTTTACGCTTTTAGCATTAGATATGTGGATGACATCCTCCAGTGCGGACGGAATTAAAATGTCGCAATCAATGTCGAGCCATTCCGTGTTTGGCCTTACATCATAACTCGGTTCAAAAAAGGCCTTATCCATTTCTCCGTACATATTTTTATGATCAATAAGCTTTTGGACATTCAATCCTTCTTCACATGTAACCAAAAGGGCTGCATCGGAAATTCCCACAACTTTATAACCTAACTGGGTCATTTTCAATGCACAGCTTGCGCCTACACAGCCGAACCCTTGAATGACGACTCTCGCTCCGGCTTTTCCGCCTTTAAATTTCCATGCCTCATCTGCGGAAAATGCCACACCATAGCCTGTTACGACATCGTTTAAAAACAACCCGTCGATTTTTGTCGTCAACAGTTCATCGAAATCTTTTATCCCTTGCAGAACATTCGGATTCTGCTTCATTGATTTCGTTAGGGGGATATCAATGCCAAATTCATTAAATATTTTGAGTACATCTTCATATTTGGTACCTAAATCACTGCCTAACGATACCCCTATATCTATATAAGGCATCATCGCAATCAGAAATCTTCTTAACACTGCATATGCGTCTGGCGCTTTATAATCATAGGCAATGCCCGCTTTACAACCGCCAGTCGTCTCAGACTCACAGGCTACATACTTATAAGCCATCGCCTCGGCCAGCCTTTCGACCTCTTCTCTTGTAACCGTTGGGTGCATTCTTGTACCGCCGCCTGTGTATCCTTTTACAAAGTTATGGACGACCAGCCAGCCTTTAGCATCTGTTTCCGTATCATTCCATTCAACAACTATATATGGTTTTAACAACTATGATACCTCCCTTGCATGCCTTTTTTTTATTGGGTCCCGCCAACTTCCAATGTTAATTGTTAGACACTAGCTTTTCGTGTACTTCCTTCTTATCCTGGCCTACAGTTAGAATCTTTGGATTTACTGCAACTTCTATTACAGCCGGCAGCCCTGATGCAATCGCCCGTTGCAGCGCTGGCGCAAAATCAATATTTTTTTCAACCTTTTCACCATGCGCCCCAAATAAGCGGGCCAATCCGGCAAAATCAGGATTAGATAAGTCAGTTCCAACGGCCCGGTTTGGAAAATGCTTTTCTTGATGTGCTCGAATTGTTCCGTAAATATTGTTGTTCACAACAATTGATATGGTCGGAATTTTATACCTTACAGCGGTTTCAATCTCTTGGAGAGTCATCATGAAGCCGCCATCTCCTGAAATAGAAACAACCTGTTTGTGAGGCTGCGCCAGTTTTGCCCCAATAGCAGCAGGCAGTCCATATCCCATTGCACCCGACGTTGGCCCCACGTATGTGTTTTCTTGTTCAAAACGATAATATCTTGATAGCCATCCAAAAAAGTTGCCTGCATCATTTGTAATGATGGTATCCTTCGGCAGACAGACAGCCAGATCATGCATCAATCCGTCCATATCCACGAAATCTTCTGTGTAATCGAACTTCGGTTCAGAAAATTCAATATATTTATCGTGCAATTCTTTAAGATGATCTTCGCCTGAAATAAAAGATCCTGATTCTGGCGCTTGCAGTGCTTGTTCCAAAAAGCTCCTGGCATCCGCTTCTATGGCAAGCGAAGGAGCATACACTTTACCAAAAATATCGGGACAAATATCCACATGAATCAGCTTTGAATTTTTAGAAAGCAAGGTGTAATCTTGTGTTCCTACTTGAGAGAATCGTGTCCCTAATGCCAAAACTACATCTGCCTCCCGGATTGCATCAAGTAAATATTGGGGTGTCCCAAATCCAAGCCATCCTGCATAGCAAGGATGTGAGTTCGGAAACGCGTCAAAACGACGGAAAGCTGTAACGACAGGAAGTTTCATTGCCTCCACAAACTGTACAAGCAACCTATTGGCCTTAGAATGAATCACACCTCCGCCAGCAATCAATACGGGGCGCTCCGCGTTTCGTATCATATCCCTCGCCTGCTTCACATCTTCCATATGTGGTTGAGGAGGAAGCGAACGATATGAAGTGAATATGTTCAACTCTGCCTCGTCTTCCAACATGTCATGCGGCAAAGCCACTAATACAGGGCCCGGACGCCCGGATCTCGCAATATGGAAAGCACGTTGCAATAATTCCGGGATTCTTTCCACACGATCGATCTCTACCGTCCATTTACATAAATGACTGAAAAAACCCGTCAAATTCACTTCCTGGAATGCTTCCTTTTCTTTAAAAGGGCGTTCGACTTGGCCAATAAGCGCAACCAAAGGGGTTGAATCCTGAGCAGCAGTATGAATGCCGATAGCTAAGTTTGTAGCACCCACTGCACGCGTTGCCATACAGACTCCCACCTCTCCTGAAGCCTTGGCATACCCTTCCGCCATAAAAGAGGCACCTCCTTCATGCCTTGCGGAAATAAGTTCTATTTCAGGATGTTGGTATAGTGCATCCATTACACTAAGATAACTTTCACCTGGTACACAAAAAGCTTTTTTTACCCCTTCTTTAGCCATTACTTCTACGACTGCTCTTCCTCCACTGACTTTCATAATCAAGCCTCCCGCTTTCAAAAACGTGTTTTTATTCTATTAATCTATGATTATATGAATATTGGACTGATTCCCACTGTCATTTAACAAGCTTTTCCATTCCTGTAGCCTGTTTATTATCTTCTTTCATCCCAATTGAAGTTTTTCTTGTAACGGCACTCACTCCTAAAGTCACTGCGATGTTGATGAATAATACAGCTAACCCTACATCAAGATCTTGTATGGCTTGCGGCAGAGATGGAAATAATGTAGCAAGTGTCGTACCTGATGTGGTCAAGTACACAACAATTAGAATTCCAACGATCATTCCGGCAAATGCCCCTTGAACCGTGACAGGATTCTTTTTCCACAGACTGAAAAACAATGCTGGAAACAACTGTGCCATGAAGCTATATGCCATAAGATACAACGTAAAAATCGACTCCCCGCCATTGAACGTAAAATATAGAGTCACTATAGAAATGACAGGTACTAACATCCTGCTCAATCTTTGTAGCTGGTCATCCGATGTATTTGGCTTCCATACCTTATATACATTTTTTGAAAGTATCGTGGCCGTGGCCGTCAACACGAGTGAACTGGGAATAAGGGCGGCCATTGCCCCTGATGCTCCAATAACCCCGACAAACCAGGGATCAAATGACATCTTCGCCATTTTAAATAAAGCTAAATCTGCTTCTGCTCCTTGTAAATTCGGAACTTGGAGAATCGCAGAAAAACCAATAAATAACGAAAAAATGATGATTACTTGATAAATTGGCATAACCCCAGCATTCCAACGAAGTGATTTCGGACTTTTTGCAGAGAACACTCCCGCCAACATATGAGGAAACATATAGAATGCCAGTGCTGTCATGATCGTAGCTGATATAAACCAAGAGATACTCAAACCTTGTTCCGGGAAAATCAAAAATCCTTGTTTTGCTGTATCGATTGATTCAAACATCGGCTGTATACCACCGTAATAATGAATTGGAAAATAAATCCCCATAAAGACGACAACAGTCAGAATCATGATATCTTTAATGACCGCGGTCCACGCCACTCCATGCATCCCTGAAGCCGTTACATAAATCGTGATTGCAATTACCCCAACAACTATAGCCACATTCGGAGAAATGGACTCATAGGAGGCTTCCGATACGATTATTCCTAATCCTTTCAACTGCATGATCAGATATGGAATAATAGAAATGACGCTAATTACCGCCACAAGAACACCTAGAGCCGGACTGTTGTATTTTTTGTCATAAAAATCAGATTGAGAAATGACATTATTTTTTTGGGCATATCTCCAAATAGGCGGCAACAGCCAATAGGCGATTACAAAATAGAAGCAATTGAAAGCGTATAAGGCAGGAGGCATACCAGATCGATAAGCTCCTCCGCTTGCCCCCAAAAACGTATATGTCGTAAACATTTCACCTGCTATCAAGAAGAAGAGCAATAAGCTGCCGAAACCTCTTCCGCCAATAGCCCATTGTTCCAAACTCATATTTTTACCTTTTCGAGCTTGAAGCCCTAACGATATACACAAAACCAGAAAGAAAAGGATAACGAGCAGGGCTTCATTCATCAGTCTTCTTCCTCCTCGGTTGCAGGATCAAGTTTATTAGCGATTATCAAAAACACTGATGTAAGACAAACCCATAAAATAGCCCAAAAAAGAACGAATGGCATCCCTAAAACATAAGGTTCAATTCGATTGATAACCAAAAGCGAACCAAGTGCCGGTATTGCACTTATCACATAGACTATTTTCTTCATTTGTTCACCATCCTTATCAACAAATGCCAAACTTGAACCACCCAACCTGGTTTTCTGAAAAAACAGATAATCTTTCTGTATGATTACATGGACAGCCTTTTAATTAAGGGCTCATTTACTGCCCAATTCGGTTTCACGCCAGAAAGAACTTGTTCCACTTGCATGGCTGCATGTACAGCCATG
This sequence comes from Bacillus sp. ISL-78, assembly GCF_018613455.1. Classification (NCBI taxonomy): domain Bacteria; kingdom Bacillati; phylum Bacillota; class Bacilli; order Caryophanales; family Bacillaceae; genus Bacillus; species Bacillus sp. ISL-78. Next base: position 292,254 of record NZ_JAGGQC010000027.1, on the reverse strand, counting down.
CGTATCGAACCTTCCTTCGTCAATGCCGCATTATGAGGACTGACAATCACATTATCCAATTTAAAAAGGGGGTTCCATTTATCAGGAGGCTCAACTTCAAATACGTCTATTCCGGCACCGGCAATCTCGCCAGCTTGCAAAGCATTTACTAAATCAGCTTCCTTCACCACACCTCCCCTGGAAGCGTTTACAAAAAAGGAGGAAGTTTTCATCCAGGAAAACTCACGGCTCCCTATTATTCCTTTTGTTGTTTTCGTTAACGGCAGATGCAGACTAATAACATCAGCGTTCCTGAATACCCATTCTAAATCTGTTGCTATCTCCAGCTCAGAATTCGGTCTGGCTGTAACATAAGGGTCGTAGCCAATCACTTTCATATCGAAGCCTTCGGAAGCCTTTTTTGCCAGTATTCTGCCGATTCTCCCCAGTCCGATAATCCCCAAAGTCTTGCCTTCCAAGTCCATGCCAAAAAGTTGATTACGGATAGCAAAATTGCCGCTGCGCAGCTCTTTATCAGCCAAGCTTAAGTTTTTCGACAATGCTAAAATTAATGCCATTACATGTTCAGCTACAGAATTCGCATTAGCCTCTGGGGTATTTGTTACATATATGCCACGCTCTGTAGCGGCTTCGATATCGATATTGTCCAAGCCCACTCCATACTTAGCTATTACTTTGAGGTTTTCAGCTGCTGTAATAACTTCTCTATTTATTACAGCCGTCGATCTCGTCAGTACTGCATCACAGCCTTTGATTTCTTCAATAAGAATTTTTTGCGACAGATCAGACCCTACTTTAATCTTAAAGCCTTTTTCTACTAAAAAACGTTTCCCCTCTTCCTCAATATCTTGAGGAATATACACTAAATGACTCACATTGCCACCACCCTTTCATGTTAACCTTGAAGGAAAAATCTTTCCTACACCATTGTATATATACAATTATTGTGCCAACATAAAAAAGATCCGTTTATTCAAGAAAGAAGCCAATTCGATCTCAAACCAAGACATAAATAAAGTTAACAAATTGTTTCAAAATGAATTAATTTGTTTCATTACGCTTCAATTTGTTTCAATATTCAAATTTTTCATCTTTCTCCATAAAGTCGTCCGACTCATCCCTAACTCAAAAGCAGCTTTTCCTTTGTTAAAATTCACCTTTATTAACGTTTGAACAATTCTTTCACGCTCGGATAAATGTATCCCAGGTAATATATCCATCTCTTCGTTTTGTTCCGAAAGCAGTATCTTCTTATTACTTTTATTCGGAAAATACATTTCGATATCGTACACATCAATTATCTTGTTCTTATAAAGAGCGCATAATCGCTCACAAAAATTTTGCAATTGGCGAATATTCCCTTCCCAATTCCCTTCACTCAGCCTTTTCATGGCAGTTTCCGAAATTTTGATTTGTTTTTGCTCCGAATGACCTTTCCGAATAAAGGCATTCACCAATAACGGAATATCTTCTCTGCGTTCCCGAAGCGGAGGCAATACAAGGTCCAGCACACTCAGGCGATAATATAGATCCTCCCGAAAGTCATTATTCTTTACCATTTGCATGAGGTCTTTGTTCGTTGCCGACACTATTCTCACATCAACCGGGATTACTTTATCATCACCTATGCGCATGATTTCACGCTCCTGCAGGACACGCAGCAGCCGGCTTTGCATTTTTGGGGAGATTTCTCCTATTTCATCTAAAAAAATCGTTCCTCTATGGGCCAGTTCAAAAAATCCTTGCTTTCCGCCTTTCATGGCTCCCGTGAAAGCTCCTTCTGCATATCCGAAAAGCTCACTTTCCAATAGATTTTCGGGAAGGGCTGCGCAATTAATGGCAACAAACGGGTTGTTTTTCCGGTTGCTATGATTATGTATGCTTTGGGCGAATATTTCCTTGCCCGTCCCAGTTTCTCCAATTATAAGAATGTTTGAATCCACTTCACTATAACGTTGAGCCGTTTCAATCGTCCTCTTGATTTCCGAACTCCGGTACAATATATCATCAAATGTGTACTTCGCTACATGTCCGCGTGAATGAAGCTTTCTAAAGAACTTCCCTTCCATCTCCTGAATGCGTGTAACATCTTGAAAGGCGACCATATCCCCCACTTTTTTACCCTTTAAAAATATCCCGACTTTTTTTACCGATAATTGAATGGATTGGTAAGCAACGGTATCTTTTTCGTATTCATCGTCGCTTAAAAGCATATTACGAAATTTTCCGGGCTTTATTATATCGTATACTGAATTTCCAATTACGCTTCCCTTGGAAATGGCTAATATCTCCTGAGCGGCCGTATTGAATACGGATATTTGTCCTTTTAAATCTATTGCAATAACCCCTTCATAGGCATAATTAAGAATCGTTTGGTAACGCTTGGTCTTCTCCTGTTCCCTTCTGCTGACAAGAGCTACCCTTTTCGCCTCAATCAACGCCTGCCGAAATGATTCCTTTCCAGTATCAACCAGAATGGCTCCCAATCCTATCTCTTCAGCATATTTACAGGTACTTAACCCACTTAATACAACCTCACAGCCATCTCTGGCGGCTAAATCCACTAAACTGACTGAGGACTCGATATCATTTAATATATAGGACTGAATTGGCAAATCAACGATATCCGAAAGGTTTTCCACGCCATAAATCATATTCAAAGCTCCTATGACGGCCACTTTTTTACTTCCGAAACGTGCCTTGCAATCATGCAGGGAACGAATGAGGTCAATGCCCTGCACAGGTATATCAACGATAGGAATGGATTCATTGCATTCTTTTAATAGTTTCGTGATTAATCCCCTTGAGATGATTACATCGGCATCAAGCTTCAACTTCCCAATCTTATCGGCATCCTCAACTACCTCCTCTAAAACAAACTTCACTGAACCGTTACCATTGTTTTCCGATTCCTCTAACTTGTTGAACTCCTCAAATCTTTCAAAAGCATCCGTAATATACCCTCTGCGGGGAACAACGAGTTTTATTTTTATCAAAATACCCACCTCCAGCGTAAAATCAATTTGGCTTATTAGATGCAAGCTCTGGCAACCTGTTATTCTAGCCCAAGTCAATAAGGACGAGATATAATAAAGGTAGCTAATAAGCAATTTAAAGCCGCGATGAGAAAAGTAATGGCCATAAGTACGCTTGAAATTTTTTCTGCATTTTATTAAGATTTTTCATTTTGAAAAATAAAAAACCCTGTTATCCTGGGTTTTTAAGGATTCCGATTGATATTAATTATTACAAAAAGAATGGACATTCAAATCATCTCATTTAAACTTACTTTTCATTACCAGAAAACGATTTTCAACATCAACAACCGCATAATGATCCTTATGGCGAAATTCATCATGCCTCTTTAATTTCTTAAAGCGGCTTCCATCTACGTTATTTCCCATAATTCCCCTTCCTTTCACGCTAACAGGACTATATTCCTTTTATTCTTCATACAAATGTAGAATTCCTCTTGATTTATTGTTACGGACAATAAAATTAGTCTACAAACATTTTAACCCCGTTCAAGAAATCCTGAACGGGGTTTTTCAATAAATAATGGTTTTGAGTTTTTGTGGGCATTGAGCTCAGTTGTCAAACTTCGTAAATCTGTTCATTCGAGGGGCTTTACTTACGAACTTAAAAGGGATCGGCGATGACAAGGATTTTCCCTGCCTTAATATCCTCTACGTATTGATCGACTTCGGCTTCCTCCAGCCCAATGTCCAATAATGGCTTTCTCAATCCGCCTGCTCCCGATGCTGCCCCGGCTGCAGCTCCCCCAAAAGTGGCGAAAATCGGTCCTGCTGCCAATATCGGACCTATTCCTGGTACGGCCAATGCACTCATTCCAATAAGCAGTCCTGTCAATCCGACCGCTCCGCCGGCAGCTGCCCCAGCTACTAATCCATCAGTCTTTGCCGGGCTGACTTCCTCGGCTTCATTTGGTAATTTATCAATATTTTTTGCCAATACTGATATTTGATCGGATGTATATCCTTGTTCCTTTAAATTTCCGACTGCTGAAATCGCTTCATTTTCATTTTCATATATTGCTATAAACCTCTTGTCCATGGTATCTGCTCCTTTAAAAGTAATGTATTATACAATACCCTTAATTGAGTTTTAATAACCTTCCATGAATGAAATGAATTCTATTCCCGGATTTGCCCCTGGCCATAAATGAAGTACTTGCTTGATGTTAATGCAGGTAAACCCATTGGTCCGCGCGCATGCAGCTTTTGTGTGGAAATGCCGATTTCTGCGCCATAACCGAATTCAAAGCCGTCGGTGAAACGGGTGGAAGCATTGTGATAAACGGCTGCGGCATCCACTTTATTCAAAAATGCAGAAGCATTTTGTTCATCCCTCGTTAGGATTGCTTCAGAATGCTTGGAACCGTATCGGTTTATGTGATCAATGGCATCGGATACACCTTTTACGGTTTTCACGCTGATTTTTAAAGCAAGGTACTCAGTTGACCAATCTTCCTCCGTAGCCGTTTTTGCTCTCGGAAAGACGCTGCAAACCGCTTCATCTCCAAATACTTCAATACCCTTTTCGTCCAGGAGTTCCAAAATACGCACTCCATTTTCTTTAAACCATTCTTCATGGATTAGAAGCCCCTCGATAGCATTGCATACGGAAGGGCGCTGAGTTTTACCGTTTAAGACAATTTTCTCGGCCATCGTGATATCTGCGGTCTGATCGATGAAGATATGGCAATTGCCTGCACCTGTTTCAAGGACGGGAACAGTGGACTCCTTAATGACCGTTTCAATTAAATTCTTTCCGCCTCGTGGAATCAAAACATCTAAATACTCATTAAGATGAAAAATTTCCTTAGCGGTTTCACGACTTGTATCCTCGATCAACTGAACAGCTTCTACTGGGATTTCCGTATTCTCTAATGCTTTATGAATGGAAGAGACTAGTGCCATATTGGAGTATTTGGCTGACGAGCTGCCTCTTAAGATGACAGCATTCCCCGTTTTCAAGGATAATGTAGCTGCATCGATGGTCACATTCGGCCTTGCTTCATAAATCATCCCGATTACCCCGATCGGCACCCGTAACTTTTTAATCAGCAAACCATTTTCTTTTTCGATCGTCTCCAATTGTTCCCCAATTGGATCATTTAATTCGATTAGAAGCTCAATGGCCGCTGCCATGTCATCAATACGGTTACCATTCAACATAATTCGATCTAATATAGACTCACTGAAGCCTTTTTTCCTGCCTTCTTCCAGATCCTTTTGATTTTCCTTTATCAAAAAGTCTTTATCGATAATAAGTTGCTTAGCAATTTTTCCAAGTGCCTCATTTTTCTTTTCCGTACTTAATCCGATTAACTGATAACTGGCTTTTTTGGCTGCCTTTCCTTTCGCTGTCACTTCACTCATTTCCCAAATTCCCCCTTTTCTTTCATGAAATTGATTTTTTTATGCTTTCACCCATTTATCACGATGAATTACTTCTATGGAAGTGATCACAAGCTCGGATGTCCTCTTTCCCATGGCCTGTTTTAATTCTTCGTCGGAATAAAGGACCTCCCCCCTCCCTAATAATCCATTTACACCAAAGACTTCGACAACATCGCCCTTGTTGAAGGCTCCTTTAATTTCATAAATCCCAGCTGGCAGCAGACTGCTGCCATTTGAAACTAGAGCCCTTTCGGCACCTTCATCAACGAAAATTTTTCCGGAAACTTGTGAATGAAGGGATATCCATTGTTTGTTTTTCGTTACCATCGTCATGTCTTCATTCCCTATATATGTGCCATCACCATTGCCTTCAAGGATAGTTAGAAGTTTATCACTCCCCAAACCAGATCCGATGAATACTTTCACCCCTAGTGACAATGCTGTTTGCGCTGCAATCAGCTTCGATTTCATGCCCCCGGTTCCGACATTAGATCCTGCGCCTTCTGCCATTTGCAATAAATCCGCCGTTACCTCGGATAATTCATCAAATCGTTTCGCCCCTGGATTTGTCTGTGGATTGGAATCATAGAGCCCATTAATGTCCGTTAATATGATCAAGTTCGTGGCGTGGACTAACCCGCTTACCAGAGCGGATAGCATATCATTATCACCAAAAGTCAACTCCTCGACCGATACTGTATCATTTTCATTTATAATCGGAAGGATGCCGCGTTCAAGCAATTCCATCAATGTCGCATATGCATTTTTATATCTATCTTTTTTCGAGAAATCTTTCCTAGTTAATAAAATCTGCGCCGGAACGATTCCAAAGTTCCCTAATTGTTCCATATATGATTGAATCAATAGGCTTTGCCCCACCGCTGCAGCAGCTTGTTTCCCTTTGAGCGTGACAGGTCGCGTAGGGTAGCCGAGCTTGCGAAAACCTGTCGCTACAGCACCAGATGAAACAAGGACAACTTCATGCCCCGCTTTCCTTAACGCTGCCACTGCCTGGATATGATCGGAAAATTTGTTTTGGTCGATTTCACCTTTTGTGTTGGTCAAAGAACTACTTCCTATCTTTACAACGATGCGTTTCTTTTCCATCGATAACTTCCTCCAATAAATATCTAAGACATGAAAAAAAGCCCTTTTCATCCTCGAAATAAGGACGAAAAGGGCTGCTCTCCGTGGTACCACCTTCATTGAATGCAAGTTCATGCATCCCACTTTGCCTGATAACGCCAGGATTTGCGCCTATGTTTTGCATAGGACTCAAGAAGCAGGTTCTGCGCATTCCTGTCGCGGGTCTTCCAGCAATTGACGCCGCTCTCTGTCACAGTGATTCTCGCATACTAATCTTCTCTCAACGTTCATTGTTTTAATATAGTATGCAAAATTATCTGCTTGATGTCAATAACATTCCTGCGATGAATGAACCTTATAAGGCAATTGCCGGGCCGAAGAACTCATAGTGAATTTTATCCGTATCTATCCCCAATTCCTTCAGGTAAGTGATGATCGCCTTCATGAAAGGAACAGGGCCACACACATAATAATCAGCCTCGGGTTTAACAAAACTGCTCAATAATTCCTTATCAATATATCCTTCCTTTTCAAAATTCGGCAGGTTCTTATCATCCTCACTCGGACTTTTAAAAACAAAGGATAATTGATAGTTGATAAGCTTGTGGCCTAGTTCTGTCAGTTCCATTCTGAACGGCTGTAGATTGCCATTTTCGGTTGCATGTATGAATTGTACATCACGATCAGGTGTTTGTTCAGCTACCGCATTTACCATGCTCATGAAAGGCGTTATGCCAACGCCTCCGCTCAAGAATACTGCCGGTGTTCGTTTATCCAAGTCGATGGTGAAATCACCTGCAGGAGCCGTTACGTCAATACTGTCACCCATCTGAATGGATTCATGCAAGTAGTTTGAGACCATTCCATCAGGAGAGGTTCCCGGTTTTTCCTTTTTAACGGAAATACGGAAGTAATCTTTTCCCGGAACATCAGATAAACTATACTGACGGTTGAATAAATAGCGTTCACCCGGTATCTCGATCCGAACGGTAATATATTGTCCTGGAAGAAATGCCGGAACCACATCTCCATCTGATGGCTTTAGATAAAAGGATGTGATTACGTCACTTTCCCGTACTTTTTCCACCACTGTGAATTGTTTGAAATCAGACCATCCTCCGACCTGATTGGAAGCTTCGTCATAGATTTCCTTTTCGATGCTAATGAAAACATCCGCAATGACTCCATACGCCTCTCCCCAAGCTTGAAGGATTTCTTCTGTAGCCGAATCTTGTAACACTTCCTTGATTGCGCCTAATAGGTGTTCTCCAACAATTGGATAATGTTCGGGTTTGACTGCAAGACTTCTATGCTTTTGTGCTATTTGCTTCACGGCAGGTATTATCGTTTCAAGTTGATCTATATATTTAGCTGCTGCCAAAACCGTGTTGGAAAGTGCAGTTTGCTGGCGCCCCTTTTTTTGATTGGCATGATTAAAAACATTTAATAATTCAGGATGTGCTTCGAAAAGATTTTTATAGAATACAGTTGTGATAGTTGTACCATGCACTTCTAATACAGGTACGGTTGATTTGATAATATCGATAGTTTTCTGGGATAGCATAGGTAAACCCCTTCTCATAAACAAGTATTTTAAATACATGTTTATATTAGAACTTAAATGCATTAAAAGCAATATTTTTTATACATCTTTTCAGATAATAAGTTTTCATGTTTATAAAATGTTCACATTTATGATATAGTCAAATGGGGATAGAATGTGAGGCGATAAACATGAGGTTGACGAGTTATTCCGATTACTCACTTAGAGTTTTGATTTACCTGGCTACCCACGACCAAAGCAAATTATCTAATATCAAAGAGATTTCTGAAGTATATCAACTGTCTAAAAATCATTTGATGAAAATTGTTCATAATCTAGGTAAATTAGGCTATATCGAGACGATACGTGGAAGAAATGGCGGTTTCCGGCTTGCAAAATCCCCTGCTGAAATAAATGTAGGGGAACTAGTGCGGAGAACCGAAGAAGATTTTTATCTAGTGGAATGTTTTAAAGATCACGATAACTGTGTGATTTCTCCCGTTTGTTCATTGAAATTTGTCCTTAACAATGCCTTGGATGCTTTTCTTCAAGTCCTTGATCAATATACGATTGCAGACTTCAGCGAAAATAAAGTAATGCTCAAAACCTATTTTGATTCGGTAAAGCAGAATGACGAAGAGCCCGATTTTTTATAATCGGGCTTTTTTCCATTAACCGATGATTCGTTCGATTTGCCATTCTTTTTCCATCCGCAAATCTATGATCTCTGTACCGGTTTTCAATAAAGCTTTAAGGGGATCGTATGGATCGATCATGATAATCGTCCCGAACCGTCCATTGGTAAGCATGACTTCTTTTCCTACCAACGTGGACATTAATCGGCTTACAAGCTCCATTAGGATCTCAGGATTGAATTTACTGAACATATCCCTGTTCATTTGCTCGATCACCTTATAAAACGGCATGGCCTGATGATATACACGATTTGATGACATCGCGTGGAATACATCGGCTATAGCGACGATTTTCGCATGTAGATGGATATCCTTTCCACCCAGCCCTAGAGGATAGCCTTGCCCATCTTCCCGTTCATGGTGCTGGAGGGCTGTTAATGCAATCGATGGTGGGATTCCAGGGATATTTTTAAGTAATTCATACCCATAAATGGCATGGCGTTTCATCTCTTCATACTCTGCCTCATTCAGTTTACCCGTTTTTTCCAATATACTATCCGGAATCTTGGTTTTACCCACGTCATGCAGCATGGCTGCCAATGTCAGGGCTGAAAGGTTTTCTTTAGATATTCCAAGCTTCATCCCTAGATAAGTGGCGATGATCCCGACACCGATATTATGCCGATACGTGTATTCGTTATCTGCATGCAGCTCATCGAAAAGGGAATAAATATCAGGATTCATAGCAGCTTCTGCAATGACAGGTGCAACTTTTGCTTTAATCAATACAATCTTTTCAAGCTGTATTTTTCCTTCTTTACGTATATCTTGAAAGATGTTTTTCAATTGAAGAGAAGCTTCGTTGATTCTATCCTGAATATTTACGTTAGGTTGTGCATGATTTACTCTTAAAGCAAATGCATCTTTTTTCAATTCTTCCCTTATTAAATCAATTTGGGGTATGGTAAGAGGCTGTTTCACAAGCTTCCCTCTTCTATTTTTCATCGCTCTCACACTTTTCTCTATTTTTTACCTATAATACCATATCCTTCATTGCCTTGTGTCTTAATGAAAGCAATTTTTGGGCACTTAAGTTCGGTCACTAAGTTCATTGCCCAGCTGTTTTAATTTTTCACCAACCGTGCATTCTGAAATACAGAACTGATGGGCATACGTACGCCCCTTCTCTTTTCGAAAATGCTTTCTTAAAAAACAATCTTGGCAAAATGAAGCGAGAACATCTTCCACTTCTTCATATATTTTTTTCCTGTTCATCGTTGTTATGGCTCCTTTGACCCAGCAATTTCTATTTTACTGAAAATGTCTTTTCCTTGTAGTGCAAGTGTGGCCAGGCGATCGGCTTCCTGGTTTTCCTTTCGGGAAATCGGCTTGCAGACGGGAATGATCTTTAATTTATCCAGTTTCGCTTCAATGCGGTCCAGCCATTTATTTAAGTTTTCTTCCATACAGGGCCATTCACCGGAAAGTTGATTTAAGACGACGAGAGAATCCCCTTTAAAGACACAGCTTTGATGGTGGATTCCAAGTTCGTCCATCTGCCTGACCGCTTCATGAAAAGCCGCATATTCAGCTTCATTATTGGATTCGAATTGCTCCAATTTCACATTGCTCCGTAACCGCCAGAACTTCTTTCCTTGTCGATAATAAATGGCAACACCAATTCCTGCCACCTTTTCATCTTTTTGAAAACCTCCATCAAAGAAAACCGTCACATCCTGCGGTTCTTCCTCAATTTCCGTCAGGAGTTTCTTTAACTCCTTCTTGGTCCATGTTGTATCGAATTCATCCTTGAATTCCACTTCTTTCAGCCTTCCTGCCTTTTCAAGATCTTCTGTAATGACCAGTGCAGTCCCGGCATCAAGCCAATCCGAAACGAAATCGGCAGATGGTTTTTTTGAAGCTTGATATGTCCATTGCATAATTACCTTCAAAGATTTCCAGCTCCTTATCCATTCACGATTCATGCAGAACAGCTTACAATTTTCATACCTTTTTTTCGTCATACCCTTTATAATATATTGTAAGCATTTTAAACACTCTTTTTAATTATAGTTCCCATATGAGCCTGAAATTCTCATGTTCAATCTTAATTTTAAAAGGAACGTTTTTATATCGAACATTTTAACAGTTAAACTCGAGGAGGAGCACATCTTGATCGAAGTGTATATTGATGGTGCCAGTGCGGGCAATCCAGGGCCTAGCGGTGCAGGTGTTTTCATAAATAATAACGGTGTGGTCGAGAGGCATTCCTTTCCGCTTGGGAATATGGAAAACCATGAAGCGGAGTACCATGCCTTAATCAAAGCATTGGAAATTTGTGTGGCCAATAAGTATCAAGTCGTTTCTTTTCGTACGGACTCCCAAGCCATCAACCAAGCCATTGAAAAAAGATTTGCAAAGAATAAATATGCACTTTTGCTGGAACGGGCATTAAAGCTTTCCGACAAGCTTGATTTATTTTTCATGAAATGGATTCCAAATATCGAAAATAAGTCCGCAGATGAGTTGGCGAGACGGGCCATTCGATTGAATAAGGCTGAGGAAATTCATGAACAAGACAGCTGATTTTTCATTATTATTCGTTGTATTCATCTGGGGCGTCACTTTTGTCATGGTCCAAAATGCGCTATCTTTTCTTGACCCCTTCACCTTTAATGCCGTCCGTTTTTTCATGGCGTTCGTATTCTTGCTCATCCCTTATTTATTGACTCTACACAAAAAGGGAAAAAACGGGAGCAAGGGCCTTTTTAAAGCTGGGTTTCATATTGGTGTATGGCTTTTTCTCGGTTATGGGCTTCAAACGATCGGATTGAATTATACAACGCCTGCAAAGACTGGCTTTATAACAGGATTAAGTGTTGTCATGGTACCTGTTTTTTCCCTGCTGCTTTTAAAGCATAGGCTTTCCCGCAATACCATAATAGGTGTCGCAGCCGCAACCATCGGACTTTATTTAATGACTTTCGCTGACCGCTCCAATTTGAATATCGGTGATTTACTTGTATTTTTATGTGCAATCAGTTTTGCCATGCAAATCATTACTACCGCTAAATATGCCAAGACACTTCCCGCTTTACCGCTGACGTTGATTCAGGTTTCCACCGTATCTTTATTATCATTTGTTTCAGCTTTCATTTTCAAAGAGAATCATTCCGTCATCTTCAGCTCAGAGGTCATGTTTCAAAAGGATGTATGGACTGCTTTGTTGGTTACGGCAGCCCTTGCCACGGCCTTCGCCTTTTTCGCACAAACCTTCTTCCAAGCCTATACGACACCTACAAGAGTGGCGCTGATCTTTTCAATGGAACCGGTTTTTGCAGCGTTATCCTCATACATATTGATAGGGGAACAATTGACTTCCGCTTCCATCATCGGCTGCGCATTCATATTCTTGGGAATGATTTTTGCAGAACTGCCTGTTAAGAAAAAGAAATCGGTGACACAGGAGTTTTCTTGAAAAGCCCAATAAAATAAATCGGACTTCCAGTTACGAAGTCCGATTTATTTAAGTAGCCCCTGTTCTTTTGCAAACGATACCGCTGCACTACGCGTTTCAATGCCATTTTGTTTTAAGTTTTCCAAAAAGGAGATATAAAAGCTGCCATCAAAATTCTTTTGTACCTTCAATGTCAACTCTATTGCTGCATTGACTAAAATATCACTTGCATCCGTGTAGCGCTTACCAAAATAAATAAAACCAATCGCGTCATTACCAAAAGTGAATCCCTTACCCTCTAAAAAACTAACATACTCTTCAGTTGATTTCGCCACTTCTGCATCCACTCCATACTTCATGCCTTATTTTCATCTTACCGTATATCAAAGAATTTGACTATCCATTTTTCGACAAAAAAATCATCGTACAAAATAAAGGACCTCCCATTAGGAAGGTCCCAGACTGTACAATTTGAACGTTGATTGGAACGTAGGGCACTCGCTTTCCGTGGGCGGTCCGGGAGCCTCCTCGGCGCAAATGCCTGCGGGGTCTCCCTTCGACGCACTTTTCTAAGCAGGGGTCTCGTACCTTCCGTTCCAATCAACTTTGTTTCACCTATTAGAAACTTAAGGTGATGTATCATCTCGTCAACATCAAGCTGTAAAACCTATATATGCGAAAAGCAATTAAAGATTGAACGTGTATTCGGAGATTCAAAAGAAAAGCATGATATGCATTGGACTGCTTTAAGGGGGTTCTTAAAAAATTGTCGATTCAGGCGATGCTAACTTTCGCTGGCATTAATTTAAAGAAGGTGGCCAATCGTTTAATGGCAAGTTCCAAAATGGTCTAACATAGTGGGCTAGTAGAGCCCCAATCTCTTAAATTCAGGCGAAAATTTAAAGGGAATTCCAAAAGGGGGCTCCCATGTGGGAGCTCCTCTTTTTTGATTAGATCATTCGCAGTAAAGTCCTGAATTCATGATCCCTAGCCAGATTTTTGACCTTTTCGCGATCATACTGATAGACCGCATCGTCCAAAGGACATGAAATTGGTACATCACATTTTATTTCTGCTAGCTTTCTGGATAAATGAAGCATATCGACAGCGGATTCAATTTTAGCCCGTTGCCCATTCGTCAATGAAGCAACATTTTCAAGAATGCCTTCGATACTTTGATACTGTATCAATAATTTCAATGCTGTCTTCTCCCCAATTCCTTTAACCCCGGGATAGTTATCAGCTGTATCACCCATTAAAGCCTTTAAATCGATCATTTGCCTTGGTGTAATCCCTTTCCACTCAAAAAAGCTATCGGGATTATGCACCTCATAGTTACCATACCCTTTTTTTAACAATAGTACGGAAATGTTTTCATCTATTAACTGAAGCATATCTTGGTCGCCAGTCAATATACCCACTCGGCTATGCTGTGCAGATGCTTTGGCAATTGTCCCGATACAGTCATCCGCCTCATAACCAGAGAGTCCTATGTTAGGGATATCGAATGCTTCAACCGCTTTTTTCGCTAAGTCGAATTGAGGAATCATTTCGACTGGAGCTTCTGATCGATTCGCCTTGTATCCATCAAATAATTCATTTCTGAAAGTCTTGCTGCCCATATCCCAACATACCGCTACATGACTGGGTGAAAAGTGATTCACCGCCGTCAGCATATGCTTCAAAAAACCTTGAACGGCATTTGTCGGGATGCCTTTGGAGTTAATCATGAATTGACCAGTAACGGCCGTTGCATAAAAAGCTCTAAATAGAAGCGCCATTCCATCGACAAGCATAAAGGATGGATGCTGCTCATTTTCTTTCATTAACACATTATCACCTCTATCATGATGTACTTCCATTTTAACATAACTGTCCCTTTTTTTAAGGATTGTTTAATTGGAAAAAATATTATTCAATTGGATTATCATCATACGAGATCCAGTCACTGAAACTGCCAATATAAATCTTCACATCTTTAAAGCCCGCTTCTTTCAGGGCGATATAATTGGGTGAGGCCGTCACACCTGAACCGCAGTACACAATGATTTCCTTATCTTCACCGATGCTTGTGAAATTCGACTGAAGATCTTCCTTCTTTTTAAAATAGCCATTTTCCAGAACGTTCGTCCAAACCTTATTTATTGCACCAGGTATATGGCCGGCTTTTTTATCAATTGGTTCCTCGATTCCCTCGTAGCGCTTAGATTCTCGTGAATCCATTAATACGATATCGTCAGGTCTATTCAAAGTGTAATCCTTCACTTCTCGAAAAGATGCAAAAACGTGCTCATTTATATCGATATGATATTCGGTTGGCATATAATTCATTTGAATCGAGTCAATCGGATAGCCCGCATCCCTCCAGGCGCGATATCCCCCGTTCAGGACAAAGACTTTCTGATGCCCAAGGTAGCTTAGCAACCAGACAAACCTGGAAGCAAAAGAACCTTCCCCGCCATCATAAGCGATAAGTACAGTATCGTTGGTGATTCCACTTGATTCCAGTTTACCTTTAATGGTTTCCAGGTCAGGGAGAGGATGTCTTCCGCCATGCTCTTGAACCTGACCAGACAAGTCCTTTTCAAGATCGAAATAAACAGCGCCTGAAATATGGTCTTTCTTGTAATCATTATACCCTGCATCAGGAGAGCCTAGTTGAAAGCGGCAGTCACAAATCCTGATATCCCTGGAATTCAACAACGGCAACAGCTCTTCTTTATCGATTATAAAACTCATCTCATATCCCCCTATTCCAAAATGGCCCAAATTAATTCATTAAGTTCCATTTCCATGTTCTTCCCTTGATGTAGCTTAGTTATCTCATTCTTTATGGAAAGTGATTTCCCTTCTATCAGCGAAAGATTATTTTCACCTTCATCGTTGCTTATACATTCTTCCATTTGTTTTGCTTTAAATATCCGGGTCATCCTGTTTTTCATTCCTTGATCCGTTGAAACCGAATCAAGTAATTCCCATACCGATAATGGTGGCAGCGAACCCCGTTGGATGATATATTCAAGGGCTAAATACGAGCGGTATACTTGTACCCATATTTTTAGCTCTTTTCTTTCGGAACCCCTTGTTTTTGTCACTTGTTGAAGATTGTCGCTCATCATCCGATAGTAATGGTGCCCCAGTGCCTTTTTGGAATAGCAATCCGCTATCAAACCAGTCATCTTCCTATCATAATCCGGATGGGTTATCAACCTGATAGGTGACTGAAACAATTCAAATAGAGCAGGGTTACTCTTTAAGGTAAGTCGGGATGATTTAAAGAGATCCCAGCCTTCCATATCAAATAGGCCTTCTTTCACTTGAATGACCTCAACTGGCTGACTCAAGCTCAAGTATGATCGCTTATCATTATGAACATATATAAACCGAACATCGTAATCCGATTGGACCGATGATAAACCAAAAGAATGGCTGCCAGTAACAGCAGCCATCAATATGGTTATATCCTCATTCTTTTCCAGGTATCTCAAGCGTGAAATAAGGTTTTCTTTCATGAATGAACCCCGTTTCTATTTCGAATGCATTTTAGCCAATTCCGCTACAGCATTTTCATAATACGGTAAATCAACCGTTTCCTCCAATGCTGCACGTAAACCTGCAAAGATATCCGATACTTCCATCTTAAACTCTTTTTGAATCGCGAGTAGCTCTTGATCGAGGACTTCATTATACATTTCGAAAATCCGCTCACTCTGTTCTTTTGCATATATAAGGGCAGGTTCATCCAAACGCTTCTGAAGACCTTCACTCATTTTCGCTTTTTCATTCTTTTCAAAGAAAGATTTTGGATTCTTGAATAATGACAATTCCTTTTTGAATTCCCCTGTATCCAATTGGGCAAAAGCTCCAGTGAATTCAAGGGATTCCCTCTCATTGGGTTCATATGGCTGTAATGAAAGGGTTCTTCTTATTTTTTGCATCTGCTGAAGCAAACTGCCCTGTTTCTCATTCAGTAATTTATTTACGAACATTTCCGTCCTTAAAGCCGTTGCCCGCATTTCCTGGGCAAGGTCAAAGCCTAACGCATCCAATAAGTTCTTCATCGATTGCTTGAGGACAATTTTCAGATCGCCTCCATCATCTTTTAAAACAGCTGGATTGAACGATTCTTTGAAGAAATCATTAAACCGGAAGAAGACCCGTTGTTTACTATAGAAAGTCAATTCGTCTATCTCTTTTTTCAACCGTTGCTTTTCGGCATCCCCTTTAATGACTGAAAGGAGTTCTGAAATGGCCTGTGACTCATGAGAAAGTGTCTCCAGGGCTTTTCGTTTCGCTTTCTCATCCTGTCTGGAAGCTGTAATTACATCTCGTAGCAATTCTTCGGTTCTTTTTACAGCCGCTTGAGCCGATTCAATCGCAAGTCCAGTTAAATCGTTTTCTATGAAAGAATCGAATTGGCCTTGGAATTCCATGATTCCGCTATTAGGAAGGAATGAATGCTTAAACGAACCAGGCGTTTGTTTTTCCATCAACGCCCCCTTACTCGTAAGCGGGAACAGTTTTGGAAAACGGATACCGAATCCATTCAATTGATCTGTGACATAATCCATCACTTCGTCCAATTCGTCAGTCGTTTGTGCCAGGTCGACTGCATTGACGATGAAAAACATCTTATCCATAGCGAAAGAATCTTTCACACGTCCAAGCTGTATCAGGAACTCCCTGTCTGCCCGGGAAAATGGATGATTATAATAAGTCACGAATAGGATGGCGTCCGAATTCTTAATATATTCGAAAGCTGCTCCAGTATGGCGTGCATTAATCGAATCGGCCCCAGGTGTGTCAACAAGGACCATCCCCTGCTTTGTCATTTCACAGTCATAACGCAATTCGATCAGATCAACAAGACATGACTTGGACTCTTCCGCAGCAAACCGTTTAAATCCTTCAAGGTCTACCGTAACCACATTTCCTAAATCATTTTGGTACTCGGGAAGCCCTTGATGAAACGCCCTAAGAAACGATAAGTGCGTTTTACCCTTATCAACTTCCCCTGCCTTCGCAATGATTTGCCCTGCTAGTTGAAGTGCTTCATCCAGAGTTTTTGCCGATTTATCAAAAGCTGCCAATGCCAGGCTTACATCTTCCAACAGCATCGCTTCTGTCTTTAATTTGACGGTTGCCGTTCCATGTGGATGCTCAGCGTCCGAAGACATGATTTTGTTGATTGCGGCAGTTGTCGGATTTGGTGAGACAGGAAGGACGCTTTCTCCCATCAAAGCATTGGCAAAGGAAGATTTACCCGCACTGAATGCACCGAAGAGGGCAACCGTGAACGTCTGTTGTTCCAAGCGATTTGCCTTCTCTTTCAATTCTTTATAAAGCGATTGAAACCCTCTCAGAGGTTGGATCAGCCCGGCCGCCTGTTTTAAACTCGCTGCAGTCTCCATCAGCTTTTCTTTTCCGCGTAAATCAGTAGCATCAGATGAAGAAACAGTCACGGAAGGTACAGCTTCCTTGAGTTCTTTAACATGATCACTTACAGATTGTTCGTTGACAGACCTTGAATTACTTACTTTATCGGTTGTCATGATTTTGACTGTAATATTTTTTTCCTCTTCATTCCATTGAGTTAACAGCATATCGATTTCACGCTCATCGACCAATGATTCAGTTTGATGGGCAATGGCATCTAAACGTTCCGTTTGGTACTCGATTTCCGCGTTCATCGCAGCAGTAACTTTAAGAGCTTCCGCAAATTCCGAAAAACCTTCAAGTTCCTTATCGATGGAGATAGACTGCCGTTCCACAATTCCTTCCATAACGGTAACCATATCATTCAAAAATCCTTCTGATACATCACGTGCTTTCTTTTTAATGGCTGATGCTAAATCATTCGTATAGTTTAAAACGTATTCACCCGTAATATCGACTTGAGGCTTCAAAGAGTTTTTTATGTAAGATTCCGTTACCTCGATCTGAAGCACCTGAGCCTTACTTTCAAGTGTTGAATCATGGATTTCCGCTTGATTAAGCGTTTTAACCGCCAGTTCTTTAAGATGCCATTCAAGCTGGGTTTTTACCTTTTCTTGTAGATCGCTCAAGAACGCCTTAATACGTGCCTCACGTTCGGCATCCGTTTTTTTCTTGGCAAATAATAGACCCATTTTAAAGTCCGGCTGGGCCGATTCCAAGAATGATTTACCTAAGTCCCGTGTTGCCGCCGGCATGATGTATGCGCCTTTTAAAATGGTTTCCAATGCATCGGCATACTGGACCTTGATTTCCTCTATGCGTCCAGTCAATGATTTTTTTTCTTTCAATAGGCTGTCCACCTGATTCGTCAGGTGTATCCGTTCTTCATGAGGAAGTTCTGATAATACTTCGAAAGCATCGGCATGTTCCTCTTCATACTGCTCCTTCAGCCAATTAAGATGTCTTTCGACAAGAGCATTAGCCGATTGCATGATGGCATCTTTCCCATCATTTAAACCTTTGCCCGCCATTTCATATATGAATTGCTTGACCACTTCTATTTCATTTTCGGTATTGTTCAAGTCTCTTACGGATGTATAAAAAATACCATCAGGATATACATTCCAGTTCGCAAAAGCTTCAGAAACGGAAAGCTTGAAGTCTTGAAAGCCAAGCTCATTCTCATCATGCTTATCGATCATATTGATAATTAAATATGTCGGTTTTTCAGCCTCCAACAATTCTTTCGTGAATAGGAAGTTCACTTCTGATTGGACGTGATTGTAGTCCATGACATAAAAGACGACATCAGCTAGATGCAAGGCAGATTCCGTAGAAACTCTATGTGCATCGTCTGTCGAATCGATTCCTGGCGTATCCATGATCGCACATGAATCCGGCAGTGAAAAATCATTGGAACTTATCGTTATTGCCGATACAGAATCTCCATCCTTGGCAAATTTCTTGACCTCTTTAAAGTCATAAGGTGCAGGAAATAAGACTGGTGGCTGATGATGGTAAAAGACTTTGGCATAGTCTTCCCCTTTTTGTACTTTTACCGTATTTGCACTTGTTGGAATCGGACTTGAAGGCAATACTTGATCACCCAGGAAAAAGTTGATCATACTAGATTTCCCCGCTGAAAAATGCCCGCAAAAAGCGATGATGAACTCCTCTTTATTCACTTTCATAATTAACTGTTTCATTTTATCTGCATTGCCTGTATCACCTGCCGATTGAAATTTCTCATACATGGCAGTCAAAATCCCCAATTTGGACTGTTGCTTTAACGTTTCTTGAATCATGAATCCATACCCCTTAATCTATCGTCATTTTGATAATCTTATTGTAAACGATTTCGTTTATTATTCATACCGTCAGCTTTATTTTACTATATGATTCATTACAGGCCATGTTCAAAAAAAAACCACCAATTGGTGGATTCGCTCAGTTTGATCATATTATTAAAAACGCAAAAAAAAAAACCAGGATGTTTACCTGGTTGTTGGGGTGGGGTTAAAAGCAGCTCGGTTTTCCATCGGTGACTCGGTATAAGGTTTTACTGCCTTTGCCGGTTTTTGTATATTATTCAATACATGTTTCATCACAAAACCATATGTAGCGATTGTCAATAAAATGAATACCCAAACCATTACCAACACCATCCTCTTTTATATTGATTAGCTTTTAGTTTTTAGTTTTTAGTTAAAATAACTGATTGAAATCCGAATGAGAATAATTTTCATCTTCATTTAGAATCTTATCACGAACGATAATCATTTTCAATAAGTAATTAAATTTTTTTATTATTCTCCCTTAAAAACCGTAGAATATTCCGTATGTTCCTTTAATGCCTTCTCTTCCAGTGGGATTCTTACCGTCATCATCCAAACATTCAATAAACTAAAGATGATAGCAGTATAATATGCATTGAATAATAAGGAAATAACTAAAATCTCAGTTGCCACTATGATATAGTTCGGATGTTTGAAAAATTTATAAGGACCTTTAATGACCACATCGGCATCAGGAACCACTATGATTTTTGTATTCCAATGTTTTCCCAATGAACGGATTACCCAAATCCTTCCTGACTGCGCAATTAGAAAAAAGGGCAGCCAAATTGGCCAAAGTCCAGATATATCCATTTCAAGACCGACCACTTCAATAATGAGAACAATAAAAAAACTAAGATGCATCAGAACCATCCATTTGTAATGGGACTCACCGTATTCTATTGCTCCCCCAGCTTTCAACTGTTTTTCATTTTGTTTGGCGATATATAATTCAACAAGGCGCTGTATAGCGATCAAGATAATGAAAATGGCGAAGATCATCACTTCCACCTCATTAACACAAGTTCAGATGAAAACCCAGGCCCCAATGCAGCAGCCAGGCCCACCTCACCTTTATTCCCGCCCCGCTGCATGAACCTCTCCAGAACGTACAAAATAGTTGCTGAGGACATATTGCCGAATTCACGCAATACGCTCATTGACTCTGCCGTCATGCTTTCATCGAACCCGAGGGCTTCGTGATAAGCATCAATTACTTTCTTGCCTCCAGGATGAGCGATGAAATCTTTTACATCGTTTAGATCGAATCCATTTTCCATTAAGAACTCTTGAACATTCGGTTTAAGCCAATCCTTGATGATTGTAGGGATATCTTTCGAAAAAATCACGTATAACCCTTGATCTTTAACATCCCACCCCATTACATCCAATGAATCCGGCATAAGCGTCGATTGCGAATCCAAAAATTGCAAATGTCTTACTTTTTTTGAGAACCGAACACTCGGCACTTCATCACCACAAACCAAAACACAGCTTACTCCGTCGGAAAATAGGGAAGTCCCAATTAAATTGCTTTTAGAGATATCATTCCTTTGAAATGTCAGACTGCATAACTCCACGCTTAAAACAATCACCTTCGCAGTCGGGTATGCTTGGCAATATTCAAAAGCACGTGATAGGCCACTCGCTCCCCCTGCACAGCCAAGCCCCCAAATCGGAATCCTTTTAGCATGCGGGTTAAATGTAAGTTCATTCATTATCCTGGCATCAATGGTCGGGGTGGCAATCCCCGTGCTTGAGATAAAGAAGAAAGCATCTAGCTCGTTTGCCTGCAGTCCTTCTTTTAAAAATTCTTTGTTGGCTAAGCATTTTTCTATAGCTTCTTTCCCAAATTTGATTGCCTGCTGTATATATAAATCATTTCGATCGGCAAAAGAATGATCCTCTTTAAACCAATCGAGATCATTTGAAAAATATCGATTTTCCACTTGTCCATTCTTAAAGGCCTTTAGTAACCGTTCTATATTCTTAAATGATGCTCCAAATATTTCTCTCGAAAATTCCATGATTTTTTCTTGCGAAAGCAAATGTGGCAGCTTTACATGAGATGCAGATAATAAATACGGCATGATTCCACCCCTAAATATTCATGATATGGTTAATATACCCACCATGATACCAATTATGCTTTATAGCTAAATGGTGATATGTATAGGCATTTAATAATTTCCATACAATAGAAAATACAACAATACAAGTGGAGGAAAATCTGCCACGAATATCACCTTTCATGCAGATAAGGACGCTAATGGATTCCTGTACGAAAGGCTGACTTATGAGGTTCGGCTTTTGAATGTCCAAAGAGAAAGGAATAATGGAGTAAAGATCGAGGGAACCAACGGATGGGATGAGTAAAACGGTGAAATCATGTTTGAATCCTTTGCAGCAGAATTCGGCAGCATGCTTGCCGGTAATGTTACCGCCTCTTTAGACAAAGCATTGATATTACACCTCCCACGTCATTATGGGCAATGGCGAAAAAATGGCGAGGTACCTTTCACCTTAATAATCGAAATGTATACACGATATAATAAAACCCCCTTACCTATAATTTGGTAAGGGGGCGCTTTCAGTCGTCTTTCTTTACTGAAGATTGATTTTGCACTTGTATAATGATGTTTTGAAACTCCTCTTTTCCACACACACTGCACCTATACTCCTGGCTAAGTATGGTCCGGCAATGAATACAATATTTTTTCTCCATCCCTATCACTACTTTCCTGAACATATACTATCAATATATTCAAAAAGTGAAGAGAGTTTCCTTTTATCTGACAAAACTCTAAATTCATTATCAATGATATGCTTCTGCCAAAAAATGCCCAAAATCCTCTTCACCTGAGGATTTTGGGCATGTAAATGGGTGAATCTATCAAGAGTATAGAATCTATTTTAATCAGGCTACATTTTGCCCTTCAATACGGGCTTCCTTCACTTTCCCTTTTGTAGGGATGATGTTAAAGACGATATTCAAGAATATGGCTGTCAAACTTCCGGCAACAATACCGTTTTCCGTTAAGATTTGAAAGCTTTCCGGAATTTGCGCAAATAGCTCAGGAACGACGGTCACCCCTAGTCCCATCCCTACTGAACAAGCGATGATCAATAAATTTTCTTGAGAAGCAAAATCAACTTTGCTCAACATCTTAATTCCAGCGGCAATTACCATCCCGAACATCGCCACCATTGCACCGCCAAGCACGGATGAAGGGATAATTGTCGTGAATGCACCGATTTTTGGAACAAAACCTATGAAAATAAGAATGCCAGCCGTTGTGAATATGACATTTCTTGTTTTAATGCCTGACAATTGAATCAAGCCGACATTTTGTGAAAAAGCTGTATACGGAAAAGCATTGAACAAACCGCCAATCATGATGGCAAGTCCTTCAGAACGATATCCGCGAGCCAGATCGTCTTCTGAAATTTCTTTGTCCGTGATTTCACCAAGAGCATAATAAACACCAGTCGATTCCACCAAGCTGACAATCGCCACCAATGTCATTGTAATGATTGCCGTGACGTTGAATGTCGGGGTTCCAAAGTAGAAAAAATGAGGCATATGCAGCCAAGTGGCACTGGCAACCGAGCTAAAGTCCACTTTCCCAAGGAAGAAGGCTGCAAATGTTCCTACTAACAGCCCCAATAAAATAGAGATGGAGCGTACGAATCCTGATGAGAATTTATACATGAATATAATGAATAACAAAGTTCCGAATCCAAGAGCTACATTATTCAAGTCTCCGAAATCAGCAGCTCCTTGGCCTCCACCAAGGTTGTTGATGGCAACAGGAATGAGCGTAATGCCAATAATCAAAACGACCGATCCAGTGACAATGGGCGGGAAGAACCTTGCCAGTTTTCCGAAAAACTTACTAATGATAATGACGATCAATCCTGACGCCAAAATAGATCCATAAATGGAGTTGATTCCATATTGCGTACCAATTGCAATCATCGGGCTAACTGCTGTAAATGTGCAGCCCAGGACGACCGGAAGCCCAATTCCAAAGAATTTATTTTTCCATACTTGCAATAAAGTTGCTATCCCGCACATCAAAATGTCTATCGAAACTAAATAAGTTAACTGCGCTGCAGTCAATCCCAGCGCCCCACCGACTATCAATGGAATGACGACTGCACCGGCATACATGGCAAGAACATGTTGTAATCCTAATGAAGCAACTTTTAATGGTGATTGACTAGACATTAACGGCTTCTCCTTCCTTTTCCTCAGCAAACGTTATCTCCCCGAATTTCAACTCAGCAATCCGTGCAAGTGATTCCACTTGAAAACCTTGTTCCCTAAGATCCTTACCACCGCTTTGGAATGCTTTTTCAATCACGATGCCGATTCCGGCCACTTCTGCTCCAACCTGCTTACAGATTTCCACCAACCCCCGGGCTGCCTGTCCGACAGCAAGGAAGTCATCGATGATCAAAACCTTATCTCCGGCTTCAATATATTTATTGGAAACCGTAATGGTATTGGTTTCTTTTTTTGTAAAGGAATGAACGGACGCCGTTACTAAATCATTTGTTAAAGTAAGTGATTTACGTTTACGGGCAAAAATGAGCGGAACTTCCAATTCCAGCGCAGCCATCAAACCAGGTCCAATGCCAGAAGATTCAATTGTCAGCACTTTCGTTATTTCCTTTTGTTCGAAACGTTTTACGAATTCTTTACCAATTTCTTTCATTAATATAGGATCCATTTGATGATTTAAAAATGAATCTACTTTTAAAATATCTTCTGATAAAGCTTGACCCTCGGACAAAATTTTATCCTTTAAAAGTTGCATGAAGGTTCCTCCCAATCTTGGATGTTTATTGACCCATAATCTATGCAATTGTTTCCAGGCATATAAAAAAGCCCAAGAAACATTGCGGCACTTTTTTGGAGTGAAGCAATACTTCTTGGGCATGAATGAAAATGAATCAGCAAAAGCCTTCAATATGCAACAAGATCTATTACTCACCCATAGTCGAATTATTTACGGTAATCCGGTAGAAACTTGCAGGCCATATCCCTGCTATTATACGAGTGAAGCTTAATATTTTATTAATATATGAATTATAACAACGCTGACTCTATTTGAAAAGTTATTTTTGTTAAAAACCGAACTTTCAATAAAAAAAATAATTCATCATTCGTATTAATAGAATATTGTGAAATCACTAAACCTAAATGACATGGATTTACCTATAAAGAAAAAACATCGCTCCCACTTCAAATAACATTTGGATTTTGCACATGCCCTTTTATGGTTTGTACCGTTGAGTTCCTCTACAGTACTCGCTTTCGGCGGGCGGACCACCCTCGTCGCCTTTGCGCCTGCGGGGTCTCCCCTGGCGCTTTTCCCACAGGAGTCTCGCATCTTCCGTTCAACTTTGTTTTAACTTTTAGAATCCTATTGCCTATAAAGCATGATTCTATTCAGCGAAATTAACTGAAAATGATTACTTTAAATCAACTAGTGCCAGCGAACCATTAGATTCGTGAAATGAAGGCTGCCATTGACTTCTTTTCCATTTATGATTTGGTGAATGATAGGTATTCAGTTTAAACTGACCTTTGGCTAAGCTATTAATGACTCCTTAACATATAAAGAGGGCTATCGTGGGTACAAATCGCCAAAACACATCTGTGCAACATCCTCATCTTTATCACAGTGTACAAAAAGAATATCAAAAAGTGGTGACACGGCCTATCTGGCAAACATATGTGGAAGAGGCAGATCATCTGCCTCTTCATTTAGATGAAAAACTATATATGCGAAACGTAAAGAAACGATTGAGCGTGTATTCGCAGATGAAAAAGCAGTGGACTACTTTAAGGGGACTTAAAGATTGTAGATGCAGGCGATGCTTACTTTTTTCGCTGGATTACTTAAAAAAAGATGGCCAATTGGACATAGTAAGGTCCAAAAATGGCCTAACCTAGTGGGCTTGAAGAGCCCCAATCTCTTAATTTCAGGCGGAAATGTAAAGGGAATTACAAACTGAGAAGGCCTTGACATTTAATGCAAGTCCTTTGATTCATTTGATTTTATAAACTTCTTTATATTTATCTTCAAGATACTTTATTAAATACTGAACATTCAGGCCTTCCCCTGTCGTTTCTTTCAAAATCTCCAAAGGTTTTTTTGTTTTTCCATATTTATGTATCTTTTCATTAAGCCATTCCCTGATTGGCGCAATATCCCCCGCTTCCAACAGTCCATCAAAATCAGGCAAATCTTTAAGCATCGCTTGCTTGATTTGAGCTGCATACATATAGCCCAATGCATAAGAAGGGAAATAACCAAAGCTGCCATCTGCCCAGTGTACATCTTGCAACACGCCCATGGCATCATTTTCAGGAACAATCCCCAAATAATCCTTATACTTTTCATTCCAGACTTCCGGTAAATCCTTCACTTCAAGTTCTCCATTAAAAAGAGCCTTTTCCAGTTCATACCGAATCATTATATGTAGAGGATACGTCAGTTCATCTGCCTCAATACGGATGAACGATGGTTTCGATTCGTTAATGCCCCGGTAAAATTCATCCAGTGTCACGTCATTGAATTGTTCGGGGGCATATTCTTTTAATAAGGAGAATTTATTTTTCCAGAAGCTATGGTTCCGTCCAATGAAGTTTTCGAAAAATAAAGATTGTGATTCATGGATCCCCATGGATGTCCCGGAATCAAGAAGTGTTCCAATTAACTCATTGGCGATATTCTGTTCATAAATGGCATGTCCACATTCATGAATGGTACCAAAGATTGCCCCTCTAAAATCATTTTCATCGTATCGGGTCGTCACCCGGACATCTCCCCTATTTATTCTAATTTCGAAAGGGTGAACCGTTTCATCCAGCCTGCCAGCCTTGAAATCGTATCCTAGCTGTTTTAGAATTTCCAAGTTGAGTTGATGCTGTTTTTCTTTTGGAAATTCTTTATAAAGAAACTCTGTTTCAGGTCTATGTTCGCTCTTTGCAATCTGTTTTACCAAAGGAACGATCCTCGACCGAAGCTCACTGAATACGCTGTCAAGTACATCTACAGTCATGCCTGGTTCATACATATCCAAAAGGGTATTATATTTCGTCCCTTCATATCCCCAGTATTCTACAAACCTGCGGGTATACGCTACAATTTGCTCCAGATAAGGTTGAAATAAAGAAAAATCTGCTTTTTCCCTTGCCTCTTCCCATGCACTTTCAGACCGCGATTGTAAAATGACGAATTCCTTATATTCGTTTGCAGGAATTTTCTTATTCCTTTCAAAATCTTTCTTACACTCTTGCACCATTTTATTAGTCGTTTCATTAAGAGGCTCCTTCGAAAGTTCTGCAATGAAGGATTCCATTTCTTTACTTGTGGTCATATTAAACACTTCGGAGGAAAGCACCCCGATAACTTCGGAACGCTGCTCAACTCCCTTTTTCGGTGCACCTGTGCGCAAATCCCAAAAAATTAACGCGAGTGCTTCATTATACGCCGAGATTTTCTTTACATATTCTTTGAACTCTTTTTCTACCAGATCGATACCCTTTTTAACCATAATCACTGCTCCTTCCAACTACACTTTACCATATTATACAAAAATCATTCCTATCAGAACCACTCCGATTAATAAATTAAAATAAAAAAGAACCAAGGGGCACCTTGGCTCTTTTTTGGATAGACTTGAGTTAAAGCGTAACAGGAAGAATGGATATAATCTTCTCTTTCACCTGCTCCGAAAGATCCTTATCAATCAAAATCTGGACTGTCCCCGAATCATTGCTCGTCCTGATCAAACGCCCTATTCCCTGGCGCAAGCGAAGGAGCATGTATGGAAGATCCACTTCTTCAAATGCGTCGGTAACCGAGTTGCGTTTGGCCTCGAAAACTGGATCGCGCGGCGGGAATGGCAGGGAGTGTATCACAACATTTTGTAATGATGGCCCTGGAACATCAAGCCCTTCCCATAAATGATAGGAGAAAAGAACAGATTGCTCATTCTCTTGGAACTTCTTAACCAGCTCGCTGATTTCCGCTTCCCCTTCAAAATAAAATGGATAAGAAGATATTGGGCAGTTTTCCTTGAACCAATGCAATTCTTCTTTTGACTGGAACAACACGAGTGTTCGACCTTCATTTTCCTCAATTGTCTTCATCGTATATTGAAGTTTAGCCAATTGATCTCCGTTTTCGAAGGCAGGCATGTTCATTTTCATGACTTCATCGTAATCAAACGGTGATTCAACCGAGAAGCTGTCATACTTTTCTATCCCTAAACTATCGGCAATGTATTGGAAGGATTTATTATCCGATAATGTTGCCGATGAAAAAATGTAAGGGATTTTTTTAGAGAATACCTGTTCAGACAAAATATCCTGTACGAGCCTTGGCATGATGACCAATGTTTTGGTCATTTCATTTTCTTCAAACCAGGAAACGGCCTGTTCATCCTTTACAAATAGAGAAAGGGAGTAGCCCAGCTGCTCTAAATATTCTTCCGTCACTTTTAAATCATAATCATTGATCGTGTACATTTCCGCTTCAAAAACCAGGTTCTCTTCTAACTCCTCAACCTTTTTGTGAAGCTTATGGGCAAAGCTTGTAATTTCTTTGGACATTGGGATTTCATAACGATTAGATCCGCTGACATGTATCGCTTTTTCATCCAACAAATCAAAAAATTCTTCATTGATATCAATTAAATCCTCAATGATGTATAAGGTTTCTTCACGAACCTGATTGGCTGTAAGCAATTCTAAAACCGAGGCAAGGGTTTGTTCCCCAACTTTATAAGTTAAAGCCTTTTGAGCGGCAAATTCCAATAAGTGACCTTCATCAAAGACAACGCAGCTATGATCTGGCAGCAATGGCAACTGTCCTTCACGCTTACGCTTTTCCTTAGTCCATACATGCTCCATGAAGAAGTCATGTGAACAAATGATCAAATCACTTGATTTTCGATAGTGGTCCCGTGATAGGGTTTGCCCGCATCGATGGCGTTTATCACAAGTGAAACAGTTTTGGAGTTGGTCCCAGCCAACTTTAGACCAGTCTTCATCATTTAAATATGGGTACTGTTTACGGTCCCCATATGCTGTATAGGCGTTCATGGATGAATTATCATGGACAAACTTGGGAAGTTCATCATATAGCTGATCTATTCCCTCTGAATCTTCATGATTCACTGCGTATTCCAACTTCTTTAGACATACATATTGATCGTGATATTTGGCAAGCCGAACATCCACTTCAATACCTAAAGCATTCTTGATTTTTTAGATGTCGCCTTCCTCTTTGACAAGTTGTTCAATCAACGTTTCATCTGCACACGAAATAATGGCCGGTTTATTCGTATATCTCGCATAACAAATCGCATATAGTAAATAGACCAATGTCTTACCGGTCCCTACCCCTGCTTCAGCAAAACTTACATTCTTTTCCTTAAAGGCTTTTTCTAACTGAAATGCCATGAATATTTGTTCGTCACGCAGCTCAAATCCTTTTTCGGGAAGAATATCGTAAAAGACATCACCGATCCATTCTGAAAGCTTATCGTAAAAAGAATCTTCCTTTGTTACCGAAAAAGGCAGTGTTTTAAGCATCCTGGTCTCCCCTTTTATCTATCATCAGTGTATAGAATCCGAATCATTATAATCTTAGGCAAAAGTATATTATCCTTTATTTCACATTAATAGTCAAGATATTTACCAACCATTAGAAAATGAAACGTATTATGTATGTTTTTTCTATGTATGCTGCCTCGTTGCCCCATTCGTAAAATAAAAGACAGGCTCCAAAAGAGAGCCTGTCTGTAAATAATATAGGGTTGAATTAAGCTTTGTTTACGTTTGATGCTTGTGGTCCACGTTGACCTTGTTCTACATCAAATGTAACGTCTTGGCCTTCTTCAAGAGTTTTGAAACCTTCGCCTTGGATAGCTGAGAAATGTACGAATACATCGTCTCCACCTTCACGTTCGATGAATCCAAAACCTTTTTCTGCGTTAAACCATTTTACTTTACCTTGTTCCATTTTTGTTGCCTCCTAGTGTGTTCTCCACACATTATATTACTATCCTTGCTCAAAAGAATATTAAGGTATTCCTTAAATTTGAACAAAAATAATTCATTATTAGAATAACAGAAAAGGAAATGATAAGCAAGACTGGAACCTATTATGAATAAATCGTCCTGACTATCAGAATCCTCCGTTATATTCTACCTACTTATTCACCTTGAGGCTGTCTTGGCGGCCTTTTCCCCCAATATTGATAAAGGTCAGCACGGATGAAACCATTGAACAATTTCCTTTTTTTCGTTGCAGGCTTACCATAATGCTGTTCGAAGTCAGGGTTGGAGGTAATCATGTATACTGACCATGTATCAAGCTTCTTGAAGGCTTGGCCCATTTCCCTATACATCTGCTCAACCGCTTTTTTCTCACCAAGACGTTCTCCATAAGGCGGGTTCCCGACAATGACACCATACTCTTTCCTGGTCGAGATATCCCTCACCTGCATTTGTTTGAATTCGATCAGATCACCAAGACCGGCTTCAAAACTATTAGCTTTAGCTATATCGACCATTCGATGGTCAATATCACAACCGGATATGTCCAAGTACTGATCATAATCGGCTAAATCTTCAGCCTCGATCCGTGCTTCATCCCAAACCTTGCTGTCCATCCATGACCAAGTTTCAGATACGAATTCCCTATTAAACCCAGGTGCTATGTTCTGACCAATTAAGGCCGCCTCGATGGGAATCGTTCCAGATCCACAAAATGGATCTATGAAAGGTTTATCCGCTTTCCAATTGGTCAGCATGATTAACGCAGCCGCCAATGTTTCTTTAAGAGGCGCCTCTCCCTGCCCGGTTCGATATCCCCGTTTATGCAGACCTGCACCCGAAGTGTCTATGGTAAGTGTCACAACATCTTTTAAAATAGATACTTCAATTTTAAACAAAGGACCAGTCTCGGCAAACCAAGACACTTGCTTGTATTTACTTTTCAATCTATCAACAATTGCCTTTTTGACAATCGCCTGACAATCAGAGACACTGTATAGTTTTGACTTAACGGATTTTCCACTCACGGGGAATTCGACATCGGCCGATAAGTAATCCTCCCAATTCAATGCCTTTGTTTTTTCAAACAACTCATCAAATGAATATGCTTTAAATTCCGCGACTTTAATTTTCACCCTATCGGCAGTGCGCAGCCATAAATTAGAGCGGGCAATGGCGGATTGATCACCTTTATACGTGATTTTACCATTTTCGACTTGACAATCGTAACCAAGATCCCGAACCTCCTTGGCAACAATTGATTCCAATCCCATTGCTGATGTTGCGATAATATCGAATTGTTTCATTTATTCTGCACCTTCTTTCCATTAATCCAAATCAATGGCACCTTTTCATGAATTTCTTCATTTATGTATTTTAGAAGCAGGCATTGATTTTTTACATGTAAACCTTATTTAAAAGGTCTACCGCCTTTTATCTTGTCGCTAGAATTCTTCATTGTTGGCCAAGCTTCTATCATGATCATATAGCTGGAACAATTATGGATTACCGTGAGACTTTACCTTATTATCACTGCACCTTAAGATACTCGCTGCAATTATATGATTGAATTCATCCAAACCAATTATGTATGGTTCCCATCCATTATCCACCTTCATTTTTATGGCAAACAGAAGATAGGGAACCTTTATAAATAGGATACCCAGAATCAAAGAAATGCTTAACATTCCAACACTATTTTTAAAAACGTTTCCGAAGACTTCATTCAAGCTATTTTCTATCCGCTGAACACTTTTCGAAGGGTATGAAAAACTTGCCAAGTTCTAAGTTTAACACAGCGGAGTTTCAGAAAACGAAAAATAAATGGAAATGCCCAATCTTTTTATATAAGGCCAATCTCCATAAACAAAAACTCTCCTTTTAAAAGGAGAGTTGTGCTTTTGGTGTAATATGATAACGTTTTGTAAGCCATGTTTTGTTCCTCAGTACTGCAAGCGACTCGCGTCTCGTACTTCGGCGGTAATCATCTATCTACAGAAGCAAGTGCTCCTGTCCTTCTCCTCGTTCATTTCCAAGGAAGAAAGCGCCCCTACCATTAATTTGGGTTTCTCGCTCGTGGGGTTTACCTCGTTCCACCCTTTACATTTCTGTAAAGGCTACGTCACTGTGGCACTTTTATAGGTATTCATGCCATATCCAAAAGGACTTAGGCATTTTCCCAGCCGTCAGCAATCCAAGATTGCTGCCCAAGCTTATTTTTTCGCCAGGCACGAACACTACGGACATCGCAGTCCGTGCGAGCATGGACTTTCCTCTACTGCATAAATGCAGCAGCAATTACCCAAACGTTAACATAACATAATTGATTATACTCCATTATTCACGAAAACACAATACCAAAATAATTTTCATTTTTACAATGCAAAACCTCAATCAAAAAGCTTGTTACCAAAAACGTGCTTTTCCAAGTTGGATAACCGTTTAAGGATGTCAAAGTTAGTGGTTCCCGGGGTAGCACTTGGAGCAGGTTGATTTGGACGTTTTGTACTCTCGTCGGCTTGTTTTTTCAATTTAAGATTTTCTTGTTTAAGATCTTCAATTTCCTGATGGAACACTTCATAATCTTTAATGATCAGATCCAGGAATTGATCCACATCTTCAGGTTTATACCCGCGCATGGCTGTTTTAAAATCTTTTTCAAGAATATCTTTAGCCGTTAATTTTATCTTATCGGATAGCATAAGACTTCACCTCAATACTTTCGCCAATACAATCGACTTTTTTATTATTTTTTCAAATCTGCTTGGGTTTGTCAACGAAACACCTTTTTGTATCTTACTGTTTCAGTGAACGGTATGTAATCCCATTAAAACTGTATCTAAATTTCATAATAATATGATTATGCTTTAGAAACAACTTTTAATCCATAATTATTTTCTCTCATTCTTCGGACCAGCTCGCTTCTTCCGCAGCCGATTGCAAATCATCAAAGTTTATCTGAAAGATGGGGTATGGCTGTGTTTCAGCTTTTTTCATCGCTTCGAAATAAGGATATCTGGCTGATCCTTCTTTTTCGGCTTCGAAAATGATGAGCATGGCATCACTTTTATGGACCATATACCTATTTTTGATTTTAAGCTGTTCGGGCCCTTCATATGGTTTGTTGAAAATGGATTCAACAAAATCGGCACGGGCCAATATGGATTGGTAAAACTCTTGGTTCGTTTCATTCCATGATTCTTCCTGTTTCAGGAAAGGAGTAAGCACCCCTAATTTTAGCTGATGAAATTCTTCCTGTAATTCGAAAACCACTTCGGCACCCCATAGTTCCGTACCCAACTGACCTGAGATGATCACCCATTCCAGCCCATCTTCCACCAATGGCAGGAGACGCTGTTTCATCGCTTTCTTTATATATTTTACGGCTTCATGGTCATTTTTAAATATCCCGAATTCAAAAGCTTTGTAGCCGGTCATATACAAAACCTTCATTGCATAGTCAATCTCCCTTTTAACATGATTATGTAAGAAAATAAGGGCTTAATAAGCCCTTATTTTTTAGTATCCAAAATGCCTAGGCGGACAGCATGGGTTTTGCGGCGGCCTTCCACAAATCAAGTGTTGATTATAGCACTCGTTCACAACGGATTGAGTATGCGGGAAATAATGCTTAAATGTGTTCACATGTTTATTGACATTTGTAGTATGTGATGGATGAACGACAGGAATCACTGTGTTCGATACATTCGTATTGACAAATTGCTGTGTCGGAGAGACTTGCGCTGGGGCAACTTGAGATGGAGATGTTTGTGTTGGACCATATTGCGCTGGAGACACTGCCGATGGACTATAGGCTCCCATTACGTTGGACTTTTTACCAGTTGACGCTCCCATTACGTTGTTCTGTTTACCGGTTGATGCGCCCATTACTCCAGGTGCGTTCCCGTATGCTCCCATCACATTGTTGGATGCGCCCATTACATTGTTGTATGCACCCATTACGTTGGGGTTATTTCCTCCACTATTACGAAAATACATTTATAATACGTCCCCTTTCATCATGATAAGTTTAGTCTTACCATTATAGACTATGAAAAAAAGGGGATACGTGTACTGATGAAATGACCTAATTATACAGAATAAGTATAAAACGATGTATGGCTGTCGATAAGTACACTATTATATGAATGCTATCTCTTCAAATATAGAGGTTAATTTTCTACAAAAAGGAATAGAGACTGTCTTTTAATGAAGTAAATAAAACTATCGTTAAACAAAGGACAACAAAAAATAGAAATAAAGTCGTTTTATACATTTCTCCGCTCCGCTTTCACCTTAATTTTATTTGATGTAAAGGTATGAAATGAACGCTTGGAATTTCACCCTCAACTCTTTCCATTTTACACACAATAGTTGAAGGCTACAATAATTGTATACATATTTTTTATTTTCATCCTTTTGCACTAAAAGACCATTCTCATTCCTTTATTTTATACAGAAATATCCTTTGAACCTTCTTTCTTTTCGAGCCGCCGAATCCTCTTTTCCAATTCCAATTGTTTTTTTTCCTGAGTGATCCCTTCTCTTACCATCTCTTGATGGGCGATTATTGAACATTTTAGAGCATGGCCGACTTCCTTAAATTGATGTTCGTATAATTTTGCACATTCAATCTGTGCCTTTATCCTTATTTGCACATTCCCTTTTAAGGCAACTTCCTTCCAAATCTCCAAAGCTTCATTGAATTGTTTTAGCTTCTTTTTCTGGAAAGCTAAGGCATGACCAGCCATTATTCGATCTTCCTCACTTCCCGATTCCAATATTTTTTGATATGTCTCAACTGACTCCTCTTTTTTCCCCAAATAATCGAGCCATCGTGCAATCTCCATGGACTCTTCCGTATATCCATCGATTTGGAGGATTTTTCGAGACAAATGAATATACAATGTGATCAGTGATAAGATATCCCATTCATTATGCTTCATGATCCCAAACAGAATTTCCGGATTCTTCCTCTCAACAAAATCAAAATAAATCATCGGCGCCAAATATCCAGGAATATCATCCTCTCTATGTACACCTAGAATATCTGTTTCGACCGCAGATAATTTCACTCGCTCCAATTTGTTTCTCCAAAGGCGCCTTGAAGCATGATACAAATCGAAATGTCCGAACTCCGGTAGTTTTGGTACATGTTCTTTTATTAAGGTATGTCTTGTTTTCAGCTGAGGCCAATCAAAGGATTTACCATTATATGTGACAAGGGTTTCGTAATTGATGTTTTCCAGAAAGCTTTGATAAAGCGGGATTTCACTTCCTGGCTGCGGAAGGATATGTTGCTTCACGACAACTTCTTCACCTTCTAAATAGGCATAGCCAAGTAAAAAAATGGTATTGCCCGCTCCGCCTCCAAGCCCTGTCGTTTCCGTATCGAAGAAAAACAGATCTTCACTTTTAACGCCCTTGGCGGAGAGTGGATGCTCCAATGAAGCTTGATTCCACTCTTTTACGACCTTTTTCAACTCGGAAAATGCATATAAGCCGTGTTTGTGATTTATAGGGTAGCGGACTTCCCTAATGAAACAATAGTCACCATCGAAATGAAAGGAAACGGTATCGTTCTCCAGCCACTTTTCAAAGTAAGGAATTTCTTCATTCTCTTTCTGGTCGATTACTTCTATAGGAGAAGTATGTTTCTCTAGGTTCATATGGGTTTTCATACGGTTTAGTTTATTTTTTAAAGACATGAAATTACGCCTCTTTTCACGGATCCCTGTAATCTATTAATGTTTTTGCTTACAAAATTGACCTAATAATTGTTTGGCATCACTCTTGGCTGTTTTCGTTGCGGATTCCGTTCCGATACAGGAGGGACAGCCGCTTTCACAAGTGCAATTCTCGATCATTGATATTGTTTCCATCAGGATGACTTCTGAGTTTTCATATACTTTATCACTTAACCCTATGCCACCTGGATAACTATCATAGATGAAAATGGTCGGTTTTTCATTATGCGCTGCCTTAACCTGCGGATACACATGGATATCATGCGGATCGCACATAACATATAGCGGAATCATGTAATTTAGAGCATGGGAGGCTCCTATCATTCCTTGTTCTATTCGATTTTCGTCCCAATTGAATATATCAGAATCCATGGAAAGCATGGCCGAACTCGTATGCAGCTCCATCTCCGGAAGACTGATTGGTCCTGAACCAATATTTTCATGAGTTTCGAATTTG
The DNA here is from genome assembly GCF_018613455.1 of Bacillus sp. ISL-78. Taxonomy (NCBI): domain Bacteria; kingdom Bacillati; phylum Bacillota; class Bacilli; order Caryophanales; family Bacillaceae; genus Bacillus; species Bacillus sp. ISL-78. The sequence goes on along the minus strand of NZ_JAGGQC010000027.1, from coordinate 256,554 downwards.
ATTTTCTTGAAGATCGTAGGCATTGCCCGGATTGCGACATCACCAAAAGCAGCTGCTGTGGAAGCGAAAGTTCGCTGTTTATCGACTTCCAATACAGACAACTGGACAGCAAGGTTAGCATCCGTATAATAGTCCACATTTACTTCTCGTACATAAGCTTTCTTTTCATCCCAATCAAGTTCTTCCACCTGAAATTGAATTCCCTGGTGCAAATAAATGGCTTCATCGTGGAGAAGGGTCATTGCACTGAACGTATCCATTTCCCCGATGACCCGATTAACCGGTGCATTCGTTTGGTCGATGATCACGACATTTTCCTGTGCCGCTGAACGCAGGCTGATATTGCTTGCGGGAAAAGCATCATTCATCCAATGCCATTTGTCCCCATTCAAGTGTAAGACCCTTTCTTCTGTAAGGAATTCAAGAACGTCCATAATCTCTGTTTCCCCAAAGGTGTCGCCTTTTTTAAATGGCAGCTCATATGCTGCACATTTTACATGATCAACCAGGATCAAAAGATTATCCGGATTGATTCTTGCCGTTTCTGGATTTCTGGTAAAGAAATAGTCGGGATGCTGTACGATATATTGATCAAGGGCACTGGAACTGCCAACCATGATGATCAATGCTTCACCATGCCTTCTTCCCGCACGTCCCGCCTGTTGCCAGGCACTCGAAATGGATCCCGGGTAACCAGTCATTATGCAAACCTGAAGCTGGCCGATATCGACACCCAACTCAAGTGCATTTGTGGATACCACTCCATAAATGGAACCATCCCTAAGGCCTTGTTCAATCTCCCTACGCTGTGTTGGCAGATATCCGCCGCGATAGCCCCTGATTGATTTTGGCCCCAATTGCTTTGACACAAGTTCCTGTAAATATGTCAATAGAATTTCCACACGAACCCTGCTTCGCGCAAAAACGATGGTTTGAATTTTATTTTTCAAAAATTCATTTGCAAGCTTCCTGACTTCCAAAACCGCACTCCTGCGTATGTTCAGCGGTTTATTGACTATTGGGGGATTGTAAAACACAAAATGTTTTTTCCCACTCGGGGCTCCGTTATTATCGATAAGGACCATTTGTTTTTCCGTAAGCTCTTCTGCCAACTCTTTTGGGTTATTGATCGTAGCGGAAGTACAGATGAATACAGGGTCGCTTCCATAAAAATTGCAAATCCTCTTTAACCTTCTAATGACGTTGGCTGTATGACTTCCGAAAACGCCGCGGTAAATATGAAGTTCATCGATGACCACATACTTCAAGTTTTCAAATAAAGAGACCCATTTCGTATGATGGGGCAGGATTCCTGAATGGAGCATATCAGGATTGGTGATCACGATATGTCCGGCCTGGCGGATTTTTTGCCTGATATTTGAAGGTGTGTCCCCGTCGTATGTATAACTATTTATTTCAGCATCCATTTCATGGATCATTTCATTCAATTCGCTTTTTTGATCATAGCTCAGTGCTTTTGTCGGAAAAATATAAAGCGCCCTGGTTTTTTCATCTTCCAGTATTTTTTGAAGGACCGGCAAATTATAGCATAATGTTTTACCAGAAGCAGTAGGTGTGACCGCTACAAGGCTATTGCCGCTGACAGCAGTATCAAATGCAGTAGCCTGATGGGTATACAACCCATTTATCCCCCGTATTTCAAGAGCATGCTTGATCTTATCATTCATTGCTTCGGGAAAAGGAACATGTTTTGCCTCTTTTGCTTCAATGACTTGCCAATGTACTATATTATCTTTAAAATCTTCATTTGTTTTTAGATCCTTGATGACTTCCAGTAAATTTTTTCGCAGTTTCATTTAACCACCTCATACTCCTATTCTACCGAATGAACGTTCTATGCAAAAGGGAAACTATTTCCTATTCAAAAAAAAAGCTAGAAACGTCAACATCTCGTTTCCAGCCCGGTCATTTTTTTCACTTAATTCTTCTCGACAAAGCGAATGATTTCTTCAATTAGTCTGCCTGGAGCTTCCAACATTCCCATATGGCCGCTGCCCTTAAGTATTACTTCATTAATACGGCTCCCTTTTACAGAAAAGGTTTTTTCAACGGGAATCACCTTATCCTTTTCACCTGCAACCAAAAGGACAGGCAACTCCGTATCTTTGAGAACATGATTTCTGTCTATTCTGTTCCTCATGGCATGTAAAGACCCTATCGCACCAATTTCACTTGTTTTATATCCGATTTCCTTTGTATGGTCAATATTGGGATCATCGGAATTAGCGAAAAGCTTTGGTATAAGTCCGTCAATGAAAGCAGGGATTCCCTCACCTTCGATTTTCTCGACTGATTTTAATCGCCCCGCCTTTCCAGTCTCATCATCTGGGAAAGCGGTGGAATGTACCAATGAAAAACCAGACAATTTCCCAGGAAACCTTTCTGCGAATGCCAAGGTGATATATCCCCCAAGCGAGTGACCAAACATATATACCTGTCCGATTTCCAGTTCTTCCAAAAATGACGCAATATCAGCAGCCATATCTTCAATCGAGAAAGACTCCCCTATTTCCTCACTTGCACCATGTCCCCGTAAATCAACGGCAATAACCCGGTATTCTTCCTTTAATCCAGCAATGATGTCACTCCAATATTCATGGCTTCCGCAAAATCCATGGATAAACAACAATGTCTCCCTTCCCTTCCCGGTATCTATGTAGGAAAGCTTGCTATCTGTCATATTAATCCCTCATTTCCTTTATTAATCATTCAGTACCGTTATTCCCTATGGACCTGAATCTGAAACCCAACAGTCCATTCACATTTCTTCATTCCTCACATAGCTTATAGGCAAAGGAATTTTTTAGAAAGGAGCACCGTGATGACCTCTTCTGAAAAAAATAATAACCGGAATCGAATGGAACCCTTTTCCCATTTCATTAACAAAATGGATCGGCTGTTTTCCGAAAGGCCTCCTAAAGGCATGTTGAAATCTCTTGACGATTTCTTCGGTTCGGCGAAAGAACGCAGCTTTCCAGTTGATATTCACGAAACGCATTCAGAATATACCCTTACTGCCACCTTGCCTGGAATTCCACGCAGCCAAATATCAATTGATGTACTGGCCCATGCCGTAACCATATCTGCAAAGCATGTAGATGGAAAGCATAAAAATCAAGGATTGTACCAAAAGGAAGTTTCAACCGGTACTTTTTCAAGAACCATTTCCTTTCCAAAACCGATTGATGAAGCAAATGTGACCGCTCGACATCGCGATGGCATCCTCACGCTTCACCTACCCAAAATCAGGGGGAATCGGATTGAAATCCATTAGGCATGAATAAAAGCAGACTTAAAAAAGTGGCTGGTCACTTGTAAGTCTGCTTTTTTCTTTTATTCACCTTCTATGCTTTGAAGAAGCCTCCTACTCCTTTGACCATTGAAGATACTTGGGAAACTGTATTCATCATTTGTCCAGCTGTGTTCATCATCTTCGTTATATCCATGGAGCCATCTTGTGTTTTGAATTGATTCATGACCGATTTGAAACCCGATGGCTGGGGTTTTTGCATGAACTGCTGCTTTGGATATGGATTATGAGCCTGCTGCTGACTTTGCGGAGGTCTTTTAGCTGGCTGTAACGGATTTGCGAACGGACTAAAAGCTTGCGGCTGAAGATTGGACTGGAGTGGCTGCATGTGTGCCATTGGCTGCATAACACTGTTGCCCGGATAAGCTCCAACAGGCATCGCCTGCTGCGGGACTGGTTGAAATGGGTGATAAGCTGCCTGCTGATAAGGATCATGATATGGCGTCATATAGCCCCCTGTATCCTGGTGATGATATGGATACATAAATGGTTGTTCGAGATTATGATTATTTGGCGGAGGATACGGCATTGGCTGTTGGTATCCTCCCCAATTTTCCGGCATTGATTGAGGAAACTGTCCTTGATTTGGGGAGATTTGGTTATAACCGGATCTCATCATGACAATAAGCCCTCCTCTTTTTCATTACATGGTTCTGATAATATATGAAAAAAGAAGGAATAAAGTGTAGGTGTTTTTATGATAAAATCCGATCGATTTCCATTTTTACATTATTAAGGATGAATTCGATCGACTGGACATGGCTTTTAAATCGCTTATAACTTGTTTTAGGAAAAAATGCCTGAACGGCCACATCAGAAAGGTTATGGGCGGTTTGTTCGATTTGCTCGGGGAAAAGATGCCTAAATTCGGTTTCTTTCATCCACTCCTTCATTCCGGTTTCCCATTCGATGCATACGGTCCTGACCTGATCTGCAAACGGCTTTACTTCAGAAAAGAAATCCTTTTCCTTTCCTTCCAGGCGTACACTTTCATAAATATCATCTGCCTGGTCCGTATATTTAATCAATTGTTCTGTTAACAGCTGCAGTTTTTCTTTTTGCACAATATATTCCTCCGTACATTTGTTTCCCTTAGTATAATCCAGTTCTCCATAAAATGAAATTCCTGCGAATTATACGTGCACTTCAGTGAAAACCTTGTGTTTTATAATTGTTTTTTCCGGAACAATGGAAAAGGAGTGGTTCACACCTTCAGCATTCACCCAATAATCCTCGGCTTTCTCAATGGCTTCCTGGGCTTCATTAACCAAAGTATATTGTTCCGCCCATAGTTTACACCGCACTGTATTTACAGTTTCCCCATATGAAATTTCCAAACGATCCAGGCTGGTACTGATCTCAGCTATCATCCTTAATATCTCTTCTGTTGCGACACTTTTATTGACCATGCTGATCCCTCCCATTCTTTACCTGTACTATTCTTTTTTTTATCTGAAAGCCCTTCATGACTGACAAAACTAGAAGCGAATCGGCAAAGAAAGTGCAATTCACTTAATTTATTATGCCCTTCGACAACAATGGCAGAATGAAGAATGGAGTTTTAAACAAGAATACAGACAGGAGGTGATTTTATGCAGTCGAATGAAAGCAGACAGCAGAAAAACGAAAAACGACAAAAGCCGCCCACTAAAGAGGCAGGAACGGGAAACCCGAAACTTAGTGGAGAAAACCGCCCCTCTACGTAAGTAATAAATACTGAACGATAAACAGGGAAGGCTTCATCGACGCCTTCCCTGTTTCCTATTATAAAATCCAATTTTTGATTATTGCTGCCGTGTGCAGCTGTTTTTGTTTATGATCATACCATTCCGTCAAATGCGGGTCTTCTTCCCATTTGGGTTCAATGAACCATTTTTTTTTAACCTTTTTTTTCATATCCCATTGCTCTGTCCCCCCTGCTTGATGATGAATCAATGGATATACTCCTCTCAGCATAGGGGTTTCATGGTACCTAGGCTTTTTCCGATATTGTTCATAATCATATCTGGCACCCGTTGGTTCAGTCCTGCAGGAAAATTCATAAAATAGTGGAAATAAATCTTCAGAAAATAAAAGCCCAGCCAACCGTTTCCCCAATTCAATCCTTTTATCGATATTTCTAAAATGCGCAACGGACGATCCATACAGTTCTCCATTGCAAGTAGGAAATAAAACAGTGCTAAAATGCATCCAGTCCTGCAGGAAAAATAACAAAGAATGAAAAACGAAGGATTGCTTTTTAATAACCGGTTCTTCAATGATATTTTGTTCATTTATGATAAGCGCAGTGACTAATTTTTCACGATTTCCATGTTTCCAAAAGGAATGCCATTCGTTTTTCATGAATTTGGTAATAAAAAAATAATGACATAAGTGAAACAATGGACGTCCATATTTCGTCGAATAATGATAGAGAAGTAATTGCGGATATGCATCTTGGAATATCCTCCAGTTGGCTTCTTCATAGGTTAGGAATAATTGATGCCTGTATTTAAGGCCAAGTAAATTGGAAAACCAAATCCCTTCAAGATCACACATATTCCAGCCTGCATTCCTGGAAACCATCCCGGCTAAAAATGACCATTGTATTTCTGGATGGATTCTAAAAAATTGTTCATATGCTTTCGTTCTTGATATATTATCCCTATTCCCTTTTGCAGTTTGGGCTTTTATGGATTGGAGCAACTGCTTTTCCGTCTTTAACATTCGCATCTAGCCTTTCTATAGCGATGAATTGTGACATATAGTTGTACATAAATCCTATCGTTCTAAGAAACAATTCTTTTTATTCACATTTTGGATTCTTTTTTTGCTAATATAGATAAGTGAAAAAAGGAGGGGTAAAAGTGGCATTTCATTATCCCAACGGACGAAGATTTGTACCGCAGGCTATGGAAGAAAAGAAAAGTCCACTAAAAAAAATCAGTTACAGCAACCGGGGAAAAACATTGGAAGACGATTTGAACGAAACCAATCAGTATTATTTAGCACACGGCATTGCCGTCATCCATAAAAAACCGACACCCATCCAAATTGTCGATGTCCACTATCCGAAAAGAAGTGCTGCAGTCATTAAAGAAGCTTATTTCAAACAAGCATCGACCACCGATTATAATGGTGTTTATAAAGGAAAGTACATTGATTTTGAGGCAAAGGAAACGAAAAACAGCAGTTCGTTCCCGCTGAAGAATTTTCATGACCATCAAATTGAACATATGAAGCATATCGTTCAGCATGACGGAATTGCGTTTGTCATCATCCGGTTTTCCGCAATGGATGATATATATTTAATGAGTTCCGAACAATTGAGTTTTTATTGGAAGAGAATGAAAGAAGGCGGACGCAAATCTATAACTCTTCAAGAGGTTGAAAGCAGTTCACGAAAGATTACTCTTGGCTTTCAACCGAGAATTGACTATATTAAAGTAGTAGATTCGCTCATCTCAGAAAATTTTTAGTTTTTTAGAAAGGCAGGTTAGCTGTAAAAATGGCTGAAAAATATAATACTAGAGAAGAACGCCGAAAGCAGGGGCAGACTCAAAAAAAGGGACAGAATAAAGGTCCTAAAAAGCCAACCAATATGCTTAAGCGGATTTTCCTTATACTTGTTACAATCGGAATAATAGGCCTGGTTGCCGGAGGAGCTGCAATGGCTTACTTTATAAGCGACGCTCCAGAACTTGACGAAAAGCTTTTGAAAGATCCGGTTACATCAAAGATTCTCGATGAAAATGGTAAATTACTTGCTGAAATCGGAAAGGAAAACCGGGATTATGTAAATTATGAAGACATACCCGATCTTGTCGAAGAAGCTTTCCTCGCAACGGAAGATTCCCGCTTTTATGAGCATCACGGGGTCGATTTCTTACGTCTGGGCAGTGCCGTCATAGCCAACTTCAAAAACGGATTCGGCTCAGAGGGTGCAAGTACATTGACCCAGCAGGTCATCAAGCGGTCTTATTTAACACCTGATAAGACCATTAAAAGGAAAGTCCAGGAAATGTGGCTATCCATACAGCTTGAAAGAAAATATACAAAAGAAGAAATTTTCGAAATGTATGTGAATAAGATTTTCTTTGCAAACCGTGCCAACGGGATCTTAACTGCATCGCAAACTTATTATGGAAAAGATCTTGACGAATTGAAATTGAACGAAGCGGCCATGCTTGTAGGATTACCGCAAAGCCCAAGCAGGTATGACCCGTATAAATACCCTGAACGTGCGAAAGAACGCCGTGATATTGTCCTTCACTTAATGAACAAACATGGATATATCACTGAAACGGAAATGAAAAATGCACAAAGCATCGATATAACAGAAGGACTTCAAGAAATCGATAAGAGCCAAATCGATACGACCGCATATGATGCATTCATCGATTTGGTAATTGAGGAAGTCGGAGATATGGGTGACTATAACGTATTTACCGATGGTTTGGAAATCCAGACGACCATTGATAAAGATGCCCAAGAATATGTTTATAACATGTTGAACAGTGATGAAATCATCAATTATCCAAGTAAAGATCTCCAAGCCGGAGTCACATTACTCGATACAGAAACTGGTGAAATTAAAGCAGTGGGCGGCGGCAGGAATACGACGGTTAAACGCGGCTGGAATTATGCAACGGATGCCAAGCGATCACCTGGTTCGACCATTAAGCCGATTCTGGATTATGGTCCTGCCGTGGAATATTTAAATTGGTCCACCTACCACCAAATCAAGGATGAGGAATACACTTACAGCAATGGAACACCACTTAAAAATGCTTCCGGACGACATTATGGCAATGTAACGACTCGGGAAGCACTGGCACGGTCATTAAATATTCCTGCCCTAAAAACGCTTCAAGCAGTCGGCTTGGACCGTGCACGTGACTTTGCCACTGATCTTGGGATTCCTTTCGACAAGGAAATTACCGAATCGGCAGCATTGGGCGGCGGTAAGGATGTTTCTACACTTGAACTTGCCGGTGCATACAGTTCATTCGGAAACAATGGTATTTATAATGAACCGCATAGTGTGAAAAAGATTGTTTTACGTGATAAAACAACCATCAAAAACAAGACGGAATCAAAACCGGTCATGAAAGATTCGACAGCTTTCATCGTGACGGACATGTTGAAAAGCGTCATGAAAGAACCATATGGAACAGGAAGGTTAGCCAATATACCTAGCCTCCCGGTAGCCGGTAAAACCGGGTCAACCAATTTCACGCCTGAACAGCGTGCAAAGAATAACATCCCATCTTCGGGTGTAAAGGATAGCTGGATGGCAGGTTACACTACCAATTATACAGTCGCAGTTTGGGCTGGTTATGATAATGCATCTGGTGAGCAAATGGAATATCTGGGTGAATCATCTCAAAGAATCCCTAAATACATCTTTAAGAATTTAATGGAACATATGGCTCAATCAAAAGAAACGAAAGACTTTGATCAACCTGACAGTGTTGTGAAGGTTGGAGTCATCAAAGGTTCGAATCCAGCTGTTAAAGCCAATGAATATACACCAAGCAGTAAAATCACTTATGAATATTATGTTAAAGGTCACGAGCCAACACAAGTGACGACAGAATATGAAAAAATCGACTCTCCTGGCATTAACGCTTCTTACAACCAGGAAAGCAATGAAATCAATTTATCATGGTCATATCCTAAAGGTAATGGGAATACCCAATTCGAGGTTATGATGTCTGTTGACGGCGGCGCACAGAGCGTATTGAAAAAATCGAAGGATACTAGTTTAACGATTCCTAATCCAACCCCTGGAAGTAAATATACTTTCTCAGTGGTAGCATTAGTGGATAACCAACAAAGTGATCCTGCGAGTACATCTGTCAAAATACCTGCTGAAGCGGAAGTCCCTGAAGATACTGAGGACGAGAAAATTGAAGATCCGGCCGAAGGTGAGGATACGGAACAAGAAGCTCCGGCTGAAGGCGAAGAAGACAAAAAAGACGAAGACAAAAAAGACGAAGACAAAAATAACAATGGCGAAAACGACAATAACGGTAATAACGGCAATAACGGCAATAGCGACAATAACGGCAATAACGGCAATAATGGCAATAATGGCAATAGTGATAATAATGGTAATGGCAACAACACAGATGACGGAAATGGCAATAATGGTGAGGACGTCGAAGGCGGGGACGGTACCACTGACCCTGGAACGGTGGAAGAGGAAAAACCAGTCGAGACCCCTGTTCCCGATCCTAATCCGGACCCAGATCCAAACCAAGATACTGAATAAATATTAATGAAGAATGAACAAAAAAACGTCTAAGCTTTTGGCTTAGACGTTTTTTTGGCTGTTCGTATTTTTGATCATGAACTTCACATATTGTTTTTCAAATTCTCGGAACAACTCACTAAGCTGTCTATAAGAATGAAAAAAAGCGGGTCTAGCTAGGATGAAAGAAAGTCTTTCATCCATGTTCACCGGAATATTGTTAAAAGATTGCATTTGGAACCGGAAATCATTCAATGCCACTGGCTGCCCATGCATCCAGAAGACTGCGGTTAAAAGTAAACCGATACCCTGCTTCATGAGTCCCAAGGTCTGTCCCGCTTTTCGCTCAGAAAATAGCAAACTGCATTCTGAATCAATTCCCTTCCATCTCTCCAGCAGTTCCTTTACATGCATTGACCCTTTCGTCCAAGGAGCATAAGCTTCTACATTATTATAATAAAGTAACTCATACGGGAAAGCCTCGAATGGAATCGTTTCACTCCAAGCTGCATATCGTTCTTTTTCCAAGATGGTTTCCTTTTCAGGAAAAAACAAATGATGGACCAATTCTTCAGGGACTTTTAATGATATGGACTGCGTCAATTGGCTTCTTTCCTTTTCATTCTTTTTTTGCCTTCACGGCATAATTCGAGAAGCGGGCAGGTTTCACATCTTGGTGACTGGGCCTTGCAATGATAGCGTCCAAAGAATATCAGGCGGTGATGCGTAACGGACCACTCATCCTTTGGTATCTTAGCCATCAACGTTTTCTCAACGTCGAGGACACTATCCTTCCAACGGCATAATCCCAGGCGCTTGGAAACACGCTCTACATGGGTATCCACAGCGATCGCAGGCACATCAAAAGCAACGGAAACGACCACATTCGCCGTCTTTCTGCCAACGCCAGGCAATTTAACAAGCTCATCACGATCTCTCGGAACTTCCTTACCGTATTCTTCGATCAACATGCGCGACAGCTTTTGTATATTCTTAGCCTTGTTACGAAACAAACCGATTGAGCGAATGTCATTTTCCAACTCTTCAATCGGAACGCTTATGTAATCCTCAGGCGTTTTATATTTCTGAAATAAATCCTTCGTCACTTTATTGACTAATACATCCGTACACTGAGCTGACAGGGCAACAGCAACCACCAATTCAAATGGATTGGAGTGATTCAGCTCACAATGGGCATCCGGAAACATTTCACCCATCGTATCCAGACAATATCGAATTTGAGCTTTATTCAACATATTGGTTCTCCTTCAATTTACTTTACTGCTCGAGCCAGTTATAGAAAGGCACATCTTTCAATGGTTGTGCAGTTTCCGTCTTTCGGTCCCTCTTTTGATGAACTCTAAATTTTTGTCCTTGCTCCCTTGCCTGTTCCAAGGTTTTAATGCCATTCTTTTTCCACTCGAATAAAATTCGATCAATGTATCGGAAATTCAATTTTCCTGAAATGACAGACTCCCTCAGAGCTGACTTAATGATTTCAGGTTGATGGTCATCCTCCATCCACATTGCCAATGTCTCACATTCAAAGGGAGATAAAGGGCGGCCGAACTCCTGTTCAAAAATCGTATAAAGGCTCTCCCCCGCTTTTTGGATTTCTGCAGACTCTGCCTGTTTCAAGGTTTTCAGGAAACAGTCCATCATTTTTTCATACAGTGGAGACAATGAATATTTTTCCTGCCCGATTTCTTGGCTCCCCTCAACCACCATTTCAACAAATCCCCTTTGGACCAAACGCTGGATCATGAATAGACATTCCGTTTCCTGCAATGTCATTCGGTCAGAAAGTTGGGAGGGTGCTGGGAAATGATTACCTCTATCGATGAAGCTTTGCAATTGTAATAATAGGACCATTTCTTGTTCATTTAGTCCCATTGCACTATAGTTAGTCAACAAAAAGGATGGAATCGTTATCGTTCCTTCCTTAAACCACGCATATAAATGTTCTTTATTCATGTTTTTGGACACCTCTGGTTTAGTATAACATGAATACGGCCCATCGAATAAGTTTATAATTTTAACAAAAAACGGTTATCTGCCAATAGGCAAGATAACCGCTTCATTACGAAATCAAGGATATAATCGATTTAATAGACGAGGGAACGGGATGGTTTCACGTACATGCTCGACTCCACTGATCCATGCTACGGTGCGTTCCAATCCCAAACCGAAGCCTGAATGCGGCACAGAGCCATATTTTCTTAATTCCATATACCATTTGTAAGCATCTTCGCTCAAGCCATGCTCATTGATTCTCTGTTCAAGCAATCCCTGATCATGAATCCGTTCTGAACCGCCAATTATTTCTCCATATCCTTCCGGAGCGATCAAATCGGCACAAAGAACGACTTCTTCCCTTTCAGGATCTGGCTGCATATAGAAAGGTTTGATTTTGGTTGGGTAATGAGTTATGAAAACGGGCTTATCATAACTTTCCGCTATCGCAGTTTCATGCGGAGCTCCAAAATCATCACCCCATTGAATATCATCAAATCCTTGTTCATGAAGGAACTTAATGGCTTCATCATATGTAATGCGCGGGAAAGGAGCTTGGATTTGTTCAAGCTTCGATGTATCACGGCCCAGTGTATTCAACTCAAGCTCGCAGTTTTTCAATACGGATTGGATGATGGAAGAAACGAATTTCTCCTGGACCTCCAGGTTTTCTTTAAATTCGATGAAAGCCATTTCTGGTTCAATCATCCAGAACTCGATTAAGTGTCGTCTTGTTTTGGATTTTTCTGCCCTGAAGGTTGGACCAAAGGAAAATACCTTCCCAAGTGCCATGGCAGCCGCTTCCATATAGAGTTGACCACTTTGTGAAAGGTAAGCATCCTCATCAAAGTATTTAGTCGCGAACAATTCACTTGTTCCCTCTGGTGCGCTTCCCGTTAAAATTGGGGGATCCACTTTAACGAAGCCTTCTTCATTAAAGAATTCATATGTAGCACGGATTATTTCATTCCGGATTTTCATGACTGCATGCTGCCTTTTTGAACGCAGCCACAAATGGCGGTTATCCATTAAAAATTCAGGACCATGCGCTTTAGGTGTAATGGGATAATCCAATGATTCATGAATGATTTCAATATCTTTCACCTGTAATTCAAAACCGAACGGCGAGCGTTCATCCTTTTGAATGACACCTGTTACATACAAGGATGACTCTTGCGAAACCGATTTCGCACGAGCGAAAATCTCTTCACCCACTTCAGCTTTCACGACCACCCCTTGAATAAACCCAGAGCCATCACGTATTTGAAGGAAAGCAATTTTCCCACTGGAACGTTTGCTGGCAAGCCAGCCTCCAATGGTTACTTCTTGATTGACGAATTTGCTAGCATCTTTTATTGTAATTTTCACGGAATTTACCTCCAAAAATAACTTAACTTACTAATGAATTTACTCTACTTATTATACCCATAGCCCTGCTTACAAGCAAATAAATCAATTGATGCGGAGGTTCCATGCCTTTTATATCATTCTTATTATGTTTTTTAGTGTATTCGCTAGATTGCATGGCAGTTTACCATTCTCGAACGCCCATGCTCTTAGGCACGAATACATGATCAAGGACGCTGACTGCGTCGAAGCGACTAGAAAGCGGGTAATCGAAAGGAGTGCCTGTCTTGGCAGCCGTTTCTTCAAAAGACTGTCTGCTGATCATTTTTAATCCCGGCGCATTCATCGGCACAAAGAAAATCAATGCATGGCTTCTATCTCCTTCCCCAAGATCGACAGGAGAATGATTCGTGACAAAATTATATTTCGTAAGTGCTGCAGTAGTTACAACCATTTTAGCTCCGCTTACGATTATTCCATCATCCCGCTCTTCCACGGTACGTACAAATACCCCCTTCATTTTCATGTAGCGGTTTATTCCTCTCCATTGCCGGATTTATAATTGTATGGTTACAGAAGGGAACGTCCCTTGTCGTTTTTTCATACCATCTTTTCGCATTATCTTCAAATCCCTTATAAAAATCGCTATAAGGTCCCAATGATCCTGTAAGTGCAGCTTTGTAATCAGGGGTAGACCCATGAAACCATAACTCAACTTTGACTATTGTGGTATGGCTTCCCTTGCTTCAAGCAGCTCTGTTGCGTTCTTTGAGGCCTTGAAGAACTTATGGGTAGTATGACCTTATGACCTCCATCTGTCTCAGCCGTTAAAATCCGTGCAGTATCCGGGGCATGCAGGGCATCATATAACTGCGCAATTTACCTGGCAGAATTGCGATAGGGGGCGCCACTTCATCTACCTTATCACCGTTCAAGAATACCGTTTGTCCATCTCGTAAACTTTCTAAATACTCTTTGCTATTCATCATCCGAACATCCCCCATCCACAATCTTTGAATTCCTAGCTTCATACTAACTAAATATTCCAGGCATTTTTCTGTTGAAACTCAGCTTTTTTCTAACATTTTTTGTCTAATTATACTGAATAATCTAAAAATGTTGAACTTAAACAAAAAATCATATACGATATCATATATGATTAATTATAAAATCAAGGGGTGAGTGCCATGGCAAAAGCAAGAGTGAAGCTTAAAAAGTCAGATTATTCAGAAGAAGTGGAAATACTGTCGAACCGCTATATTTTAATGAACGGTGTTAAGTATGAGGTATCACGAATCAAGTTGGATAACCCTATTTCAGGAACGGTATATGGAACATTATTAAACTATAAAGGGTCATTGGAAGCATTGAAGGGAAAGATCGACCATCCGCCTTATAATGAACCTCCTAAAGGGCCGATCCTTTATATTAAACCTAGAAACACGTTTTCTTCTTATTCAAATCCAGTTCCCCTTCCAGCCGGCATACCTGAATTGGAAATCGGAGCGGCACTTGGAATAGTGATCAGTAAAACGGCTACAAGAGTCAAGAAAGAACATGCATCGGATTATATAGAAGGTTTTACGATCGCCAATGATATTAGCATTCCTCATGAAAGCGTTTTTCGTCCTGCTATCCGCCATAAAGCCCGTGATGGATTTTGCCCGATCGGTCCATGGGTCGTATCCAAGGAATCCATCTCCAACCCCGACTCTTTAGGACTTCGTGTATATATTAATGGAGAGCTAAGGCAAGAAAATTCAACTTCAAATCTAATTCGCTCCATCCCCCGGCTTATTGAGGATGTAACGGACTTCATGACCTTGAGTACGGGTGACGTCCTTCTAGTTGGAGTTCCTGAGAAAGCACCGCTGGCCAAAGCCAATGATCAAGTCAGGATAGAAATAGACGAAATTGGTTATTTGGAAAATACGATCATTTCCGAGGAAAAATTATCACTGGAGGGGATTTTATGAAGAGAGCCCGTGTAGCCTATGCAGGTGCCATACATCCAGCAAGTGAATATCATGGCCAGCTCCAATTGGCGGATGGCCGGCTTGTCAATGAGCAGGACGTTGTCTGGCTTCCCCCTGTGGAACCACGAACTGTCTTCGCGCTTGGCTTGAATTATGCAGACCATGCGAAGGAGCTAGCTTTTAAAGCCCCGGAAGAACCCCTTGCATTCTTAAAAGGTCCCAATACATTCATCGGCCACCGGGGACAGACAAGGCGGCCTGCTGATGCAGCTTATATGCATTATGAATGTGAACTGGCAGTGGTCATCGGTAAAAAGGCGAAGAACATAAAAAAGGAAGAAGCCTTTAATTATGTAAGTGGATATACGATTGCAAATGATTATGCAATAAGGGATTATCTGGAGAACTACTACCGGCCAAATTTAAAGGTCAAAAATCGTGATACCTGCACCCCCATTGGTCCCTGGCTCGTCGATGCCGAAGATATTCCAGATCCTTCGAATCTTGCCATCAAAACTTACGTCAACGGAAAATTGACTCAGCAAGGCAACACGAAAGACATGATTTTCGGCATTGCTGATTTAATCGAATATTTCAGCAGCTTCATGACATTGAGTCCAAACGATATCATATTGACAGGCACACCTGAAGGCTTGGCGGATACTGCTGTAGGCGATGAAATCATCACTGAAATTGAAGGTATCGGAAAACTCGTTAGCACAATAGTCGGGGACGATGTATTTACTGAAAACGGGGATCGGCTCCACCTAAAAATTAACAAATAATGGAGGGGATTAACCATATGCCTCATATAATTATTGAATATACGGATAATATCAAAGATGAAATCCAGATTGACGGCTTATTAAGAAAGGTGAATGATGTACTGATATCCTATCCCACCATCTTTCCGATTGGCGGGATTCGATCCCGAGCCATTGAATTGAAGCATTATCGTGTTGCCGATGGTACAGAGGATGATGCTTTTGTTCATGCCATACTAAAAATTGGCGCTGGACGCCAGGACAGTGATAAAACAAAAGTATGTGACCACCTTTTTGAAACGCTGGAGTCCCATTTGGCATCCCTCTTTTCAAAAAGATACTTTGCCCTCTCCATGGAACTTGCGGAATTCAGTGATTTTGGCACATATAAAAAGAATAATATCCATAATCGATATAATAAATGAACAAAGTTTTCATATTTAAAGGCCTTCCACATCATCGGGAAGGCCTTTAAATTAACATTCTTTGCCACCGCTACCTGGCTTAGTTGATTTCTGCAAGGTTTTCAGTGCGGTTCAAGAACTCTTTGACACGGTCCACATATTCTTGTTTATCATAGCCGTTATATAAAGCGCTTGCCATACGGACCGGATCCCCAAAAAAGAACCTTTCGTACAGCGTTTGCCTGGATCCAAATGAACTCATGCATACATCCCATGCAAGACGGTACAATTTAACCCTGTCATACGCTCCACCATTCGCGGCTTGAAGATATTTATCCAAATCCGGTCGAAGCTCCGAATTGAAATCCGCTTCATTTGGTATCGCCATTAAGCCACTAGCTCCAAGAAGCTGCATTATTTCACTGAATCTAGGGTAAATCTTCGGATAATAATTACGGGCTATGTTTAAAGGTGTGAAATCGGGTGTCATCATTCCCCACTTATCCACTTTCGCATTTGCCTCCGAAGCTGTAATGAAAGCCTTTACCGTTTCAAGCGCTATGATGACTTCCGAGACTTTCTCCTGAACATGCTGGTATTGCCCGATATTGATTGTTTCCACCATTAGCTGCAAAATCCCCAGAATGAACTCGGTTTTAGCGATATTCTTCGATACCACCTGATGGGTCATATGAACAACGGCATTGCTTTCATTATAAGCCTGGTTGCAAATGCTGACATCCCCATATGCAAATACCCGATTCCAAGGTACGACTACATCATCAAAAACGATAATCGTATCCATTTCCTCAAATCTTGAACCAAGGGGATGGTCAAAATGCGATTTGCCATAGTCGAATGATTCACGACAGATAAATTTCAACCCCGGAGTATTATTTGGTATGGAGAAGGCGAATGCATAAGGGTTTTCTTCTTCTGATTGTTTAAGCAATGTGGAAGGGAAAACCATGATTTCATCCGTTATTCCTCCTTGTGTAGCTAATAATCTTGCACCCTTTATAATTAGTCCTTCTGAATTCTTGCCGGCAATCCTTGCAGCGATGTAAGGATCCGGAAGCTTTGCGGCACTAACTCCCCTATTAACCTGGGGTTGAATCAAGGTATGTGTCAACGACAAATCCTTTTCCCGGCAAAGCTCATAATAGTCTTTCATATTTTTAGCAAATGCCGAATCCTGAGTACCGAACATATCAGCTGCAGTACCGTACGCCATCATCCCACTGTTGATATAGTCAGGGGAACGTCCCATCATTCCATTATTATGTCTTGCCCATTCTTGAATCATTTTCCTCCTCTTTTCAAGGTCTTCCTTAGTCCGCGGCTGCATGAATGAGGTTCCTACTCTTTCGTTTGAAGTTGGTGAAATATAAGTCATGATGTCATGTTTCTCAGAATCATGCTGCAAATCATATAATTCGGCCTGTGTTTTCATGACCCCTTTAAAAGCTGGGTGTTGACTGATCTTATCTTTTACTTGCTCTCCATTGATCCATACATTCGCCTTTGCTTTGTCTACCCTATCGATATATTCTTTACCTGTTTTAGCCGGCATAATTACATCCCCCTTAACACTAAAGTGATAAAGCGCTTACAATTAAATAAATTCCAAATATTGAATTAATTACTATAACAAAATATACCATGTGTTATGATATATATATAATACTTAAAAAATTCAATATGTATATGTTAATCATATGTATGAGGTGTATATAATGGACATCCGGCAGTTAAAATATTTTGTGACGATCGTTCAGGAAGGGCAAATAACCAAAGCCGCAAAAAAATTACATATGGCTCAACCGCCTCTTAGCCAGCAACTTAAAATGATGGAAATGGAAATCGGTGAAAAACTGTTCGATCGGAATGGAAAGAAACTTGAACTCACTGAAACTGGCAAGGTCCTTTATAAAAAAGCTGAAGCATTATTAAACCAGTTCGAAGAATCGCTGCTGGAAGTGAAGGAAGTCAGTAAAGGGGTAAAGGGCACTCTTTCCATAGGGTCAGTAAAAACTTGCTTTTCTTACATTCCGCAAAGGATGAGAACCTTTAGAGTTAAATACCCTGACATACGTTTCAAGTTAATGGAAGGTGATACGTTCCGTTTGACAGAAGGCTTAATAAACAGGGAAATCGAGTTGGCCATTGTAAGGCTTCCTATTAACGGTAAGCAATTCTCATCGATTAACCTTCCGCCGGAAGACTTTGTGCTTGTCACCCCAAAAGGTTGGGATATCCCAGACTCGATCGAATTCAAACAAATTAAGGAATATCCCCTCTTATTGCTGCATAGGGTTAGCGGACAAGGTACCTACGAACTTATAGTGGATGAATGCTTAAGACATGGATTTGACCCTACGATTGTATGTGAATGTCCTGATGCTGCAATGATCTTATCTTTAGTGAAGGAAGGAGTAGGCGCTACCATCATGCCACGTACCACGTCCAAATCGTTTTCAACCCAGGGGATAAAAATAGTCGAATTGATAGATTGTGAAGTTCAATCGGAAGCCGCCCTTATTTGGCTCGAAGATCGCTACCTTTCTAAAGGCGCCGTCAAATTCCTAGAAACTTTTTCTGAATGAATGCCCAGTTATCCTTGAATATTAGTGCGCCTGTACTTCTTTCTAATAATCTTTTGTATTCGTTCGAATTTCTATATCCATTGAAAAGAAAAAAGCAACCCATCAGGAGATGGCTGCTTTTTCAAATCCATTCACAAGTGCATTGACCTGCGCTTTATTTATAGGCATGCCTTTACTTCATTCAATGTCGTAAAACACCTTTAACATCATGACCGGTATGGGACTTTACCAGGATTTCATTATAATTGTCTTTTGCAACCGTTTTTAGACCGGTCCTGCGATTACCGACCAAGGCACCTAAATAGCAGGCGATGAATCCAAGCGGAATGGAAACGATTCCTGGTGAATTCAAAGGGAAAATCGGCTCACCTGTCATAATCGTTGCTCCAGGGACCGGGTTCCAGACATTTGGACTGAGGGCCACGAGCAAAAGTGTACCAAAAAGACCTGTCATCATACCGACTATCGCTCCAGTTTTATTGAATTTTTTCCAATAGATCGTTAGAAGGATTACTGGCAAATTCGAACTGGCGGCCAATGTAAAGGCGATAGATGCCAGAAACGCTACATTGAATTCCTGCAGACCTAATGATAAAACAATCGTAAGTGCAGTCACACCAATGGAAGCCCATCTAGCCATCGTCATTTGCTGTTTTTCCGTCGCTTTTCCATCTTTTAATATTTCATTATAAAAATCATGTGAAAATGCCGTAGCACCTGTTAAAACGATTCCTGCAACTACTGCGAGTATCGTTGCGAAGGAAACGGCCGCAATAAATGCGAATAAGATGTCCCCGCCCACAAGTTGGGCCAATAGAGGTGCAGCCATGTTACCTGCTGGATTAGCGGCCATGATATTCGATGTTCCGACCAACTTCGCAGCACCGAATCCGAGAAAAATGACCATGATATGAAAAGCACCCATAATCCACATCACCCAAACAACCGATTTTCTTGCCACTCGTGCATTCGGGACAGTCAAAAAACGTATTAAAATGTGAGGCAGACCTGCCGTTCCCAAAATCAGGCCCAATGACAAGGAAGCTGCATCCCATCCACTGGCATACTTAATACCTGCCTTCAGGTAATCTGCACCCATTGGTGTTGCTGTTTTCATATCCGTGAAAATTCCGATGAAACTAAAATTCAACTTCCACATGACGATCATGAATAATATAAACACTCCGCCTATCAGCAGGATCGCTTTAATGATCTGCACCCAGCTCGTCGCCGTCATCCCCCCGAATAGAACAAATACCAACATTACAATACCTACGATGATGACAGAGGTATTATACGGGATGTCCAAAAGCAATTTAAATAAAGCACCTGCAGCAACAAGTTGCCCCAGCATGTACATGACTGATATCACCAGGGTATTAAAAGCGGTCACTCCCCGGACCTGTTTATATTTAAACCTTGCAGTAACCATATCAGCCAATGTGTATTTCCCTAAGTTCCTTAATGGCTCAGCCACTAGGAATAACACGACAAGAAATGAAACAAGTGCTCCATACATCAGGAAAAATCCATCATATCCAGTTAAGGAAAATGCCCCAATCAACCCTAAAAACGTGGAAGCCGACATAAAATCCCCGGCCAATGCAAGTCCATTTTGCCTAGCGGTCAACCCGCCCCCGGCCGTATAAAAGGAGCCTGCCGTTTTAGTTTTTTTGGAAGCGAAATACGTGATGAAAAGCGTACCCATCGACATTAGCGCAAAGAGAATGATAACTGTCCAATTCATGATTCAAAGCCCTTCTTTCTCGATGATTTCTTTTATTTGTTCATCGATTCTTTCAGATTTCCTTACATATATGCTGCAAACCCATACAGACATAACCGTAATGGAGACACCGTACACCCACGCCCATGTTATGTCCCCAATGAAAGGGTGATCCAGGATATCTGTGTAAAAAACTAAGAAGGGCAAAAGCAGGGAATATCCCATAAATAAAATCGTAAAAGGGATGACGAACTTCTTTTTATCGGAAAGCATATTCTGAAACTCTTTCGAGGCAACAATTTTTTCATAATCCACTAGATCAGTTTGTTCCGATTCTTCAAGTTTTTTTTCCAGCCGAACCATCTCTTCACACCTCTTCTGATCTTTATTTTTTCCAAGGACGGTCCTGGTAGTATTCCTCCGATGTCAGCCGCATTCTTCAATGGCAAATTCTTCCTACATCCCAAAATCCCTACAATCCAACAGTTACAAATAGGGCAGCAGTAAGCTCCCACTGCTGCCCTGTCCCAGACCATATCTTTTAGAAGGCTTGCAATTTGGCAATAGACTTGGCTCGCCTATCCTTCATCTATTTCACTTTTCCATTTGATATGAATCTTCTTTCCTTTCAAAGGAAGAGAATCATTGAAATGTAAGTGCCAACTCCCTTGAAATGATCCGTCCATCATTTGATGGGCTATTCCTTCATTAATATTTCCTTCGGTATGGATTTCGATTTAATACACACCGGGCGGGGGGTGTCAGGAATGCTTCTGACAATGTAACGATGATGTGTTGATTATCCTCGGAATCGATTGTCCCTTGACTTTCAAAATATGAGCCAAGATATGACGGGATATCAGCGAACCGACTTTCCGCAATCAAGTTTCTAAGCTTAGTGGAACTTACTTTTTCATGGTCAATTTCTAATTTCTTCATTTCCGTCACTTCAAAAAATCGCTTACCTTCGATTTTCAGCGTTTCCATATTCCCTTCCCCTTTATGCCCATACCGGAAATCGAATTCAGCCACGGCATGTTTGCTTTAAATCCAAATAGAAAATCCTCGATAAAATCAGAAGGTGAAAGATGGGCAAATGCGGAATCGAAGTACAAGTCTATCAAGGTATCTACTAAATCCTGCATAGTTTTGCTTTTTGCTCTTAAGGAGTAATGTATGTTTGAGGGGTTTGATCGTTTCCGATGATTTGCTTTAGATGTGGAAAAAAAGTCATGACTGCCTATTTGAAATTTTGCTGTTTGGCAATCCTTTTGGCTAGATTTATCAATTCTTGATGGCCTAGATGAACTCCGTCGAAAAATCCTAGAGCTACATACGGTTCTGCTTCTGATGGGAAAGTGGGTGCTGAACATGAATGATAGCCAAATCCATCTTCCTTCCTATGATTCTTGAAAGGTTCCATTTACTCAGTAAAAGGAACCCCCATAATCCTGCAGTCTTCCATCAACTTTTCACCATTTGCACTGGCGCCCTATTGAAAAGACTATGAGAGTCCATGTATGTTTTGCCTAAATTTTGCATGATTCATCCTAGATCCCGCTTCTATTTAGATGATGAATTCAGGCTTACTTTTTGCCAGGATCGGTTCTTTAAGAGGAACTTCCTCTCCTGATATTATATCAAGTACAGAAGATGCCTCATCAAACCATGAATCCGGAGCTTGGGCTCCCCAGAATGTCTGGCGTCTTGGATCATTCAAGTCCCAATGAATCGGTTCGGTATCCGGGTCAGATGTTAAGTAATCCCCATTGTATAATTCGATTCTATGGCCGTCCGGGTCTCTTAAATATAGGAAGAATGCATTGGATAGGCCATGCCTTCCTGGGCCGCGTTCGATCGACTGTGCATATCCAAGAGATGCCAGTACATCACAGGCATGGATAAGTGCAAGGGGGTCAGGTAGAAAAAAGCCTACATGGTGAAGTCTTGGACCGATACCGTTCATGAATGCCTGGTCATGGACCGTTTGCTTTCTATGTAGCCACGTTGCCCATAATTTGCCCGACTCATCCACTGTATCTTCCGAGCAGGCAAAACCTAATTCTTTCATATAAAAGTCAGAGGCTTTTTGCACATTTGGCACACAACAATTCACATGATCGATTCTTTGGACCCTCGAACCCCTATGCATATCATATCGTTGCAGTAATCTCTCGGCTTTATCCATTTTGTAAAAAAACTCCACTGGCAATCCTGAAATATCCTGAACTCGCAGTGACTTGCCTAGTGCATGCTGTGTTCCTTCCTGCATCCACTTCATTTTCATTCCCTTGGACAGGAAGAAAGATTCCAACCCTTCAAGGTCTTCCTCTTTTTCAACCTTGTATCCTATTGCTTCAACGCTTGGCTTTTCTGCCTTTTGCAAGATAAGCGAATGATGATGCGCTTCCTCTAAACCACGTAAATATATGTGGTCATTCGTTCTTTCCGTTTCAATAAAACCTAAAGCATCCACATAAAAGGCTCTTGATTTATCTAAATCTGTTACATTAAGTATCGTTCTCGCAACACGAATAATAGAAAAGTTCATAGTATTCTCCCCTTTTTTAATGAAACCCGGATTATTTTTCAGCAGAAGAAACGGCATTTTGTTTTATGTCGCCAAATTTTGGAATGTGATGTTCTCCAATTGCCACGTGGATAACTTGTGTTTCCGTATAGAATTCAAAGCTATAATGGCCGCCTTCACGTCCTACCCCACTATATTTCGATCCTCCAAATGGAATCCGCAAATCCCTAACGTTTTGGGAATTCACCCAGACCATCCCACTATCGACAGCTTGAGCAAATCTATGTCCACGTTTCATATCATTGGTCCAAACATAAGCAGCTAGCCCATACTTTACATCATTAGCCATTCTCAGTACTTCCTCTTCAGTCTTGAAAGGAATGACAGCCATGACAGGTCCAAAAATCTCTTCTTGTGCCACCGTCATATCATTTGTACAGTTCAAAAGAAGCGTCGGGGCAATAAAATTCCCTTCCTTGAATGCACTTGGTATGGCTCCGCTTA
Source organism: Bacillus sp. ISL-78 (assembly GCF_018613455.1). Taxonomy (NCBI): domain Bacteria; kingdom Bacillati; phylum Bacillota; class Bacilli; order Caryophanales; family Bacillaceae; genus Bacillus; species Bacillus sp. ISL-78. The sequence goes on along the minus strand of NZ_JAGGQC010000027.1, from coordinate 233,118 downwards.
CAATTTCCGCACCTTCATCTTTTGCTATATCCAGATATCGGGAGACATTATTAAAATGGTTACGATGGATCAGCGGTCCGATTTCCGTGTCTGGATCCATTGGGTTTCCAATTTTGATATGATGAACGCGCGCCTTCAATTCTGCCACGAACTGGTCTATTATCGATTCATGGACAAATAATCTGGAATTGGCTGTGCATCGCTCCCCATTGAATGAATAGATTCCCCATATCACTGAATCCAGGGCCTTTTCTAAATCTGCATCTTCAAAAATGACTGCTGGTGATTTACCGCCGAGTTCCATGGAAAAACGTTTCATTGTATCTGCACCATTTTTAATGATTTCAGCGCCGGTTGTCGTTTCTCCGGTAAAAGAAATCAATTGGACTTCAGGATGGGCAACCAAGGACGCCCCCGCTGTCTCCCCAAAACCGTGAACGATATTGAATACGCCTTTTGGCAGACCGGATTGATCAATGATTTGAGCTAATTTATTGGCAGTCAATGGAGACCACTCCGCCGGTTTAAGGACACATGTATTGCCTGTAGCCAGGGCCGGGGCGATCTTCCAGGTTTCTAACATGAAAGGTGCATTCCAAGGAGTGATTAATCCTGCCACTCCTATCGGTTTATGAATCGTATAATTGATGAAAGTGTCATCCATTTGATATGACTCTCCTATCAGCCTGCTTTTCACCATTTCAGAATAAAAACGGAAATTCTCCGCTCCCCTTGCCGCTTGTTTTTTTGTCTGGCTAATCGGCAACCCTGTATCCAGTGATTCCAAAAAGGAGATTTCTTCGGCATTTTCTTCAATTAGATCAGCAATCCTATTCATGTACTTCAATCTTTCTTCCACTTTCATCGTTCTCCATGGGCCATTATCGAATGCAGCTCTTGCGGCGGCGACCGCTTGATCAATATCCTCTTTAAACCCTTCTGCCACATTATTGATTGCTTGATTATTAAAAGGGCTTAGATTTTCAAATGTTTTTCCTGAGATACCATCCACAAATTGACCATTGACGTAATGCTTCACATCCTGCACGGGAAAGGTTTGCATGATAAATCCTCCTTTAAAAATTAATTCGGGAAGATGACAAAAATCGTTTGGATTTGTGCAATCTTCCCAACTAGCCATTATGACTGGATTTTTTGGTCAATCAACCCGTATGATTGAAGGGTTTCACGCAGCTCTTTTTCCAATGGTTCAGAAGGCGGTCCCATAGGCGGCCTTAATGCCGGATTGATTTTCCCCATCATCCCCATCGCAGCTTTTAATGGTCCTGGATTGGTTTCTTTAAATAAAACATCATTCAATGGCATTAATTTGTAATGGAGGTCAAGCGCCTTATCTACATCACCCTCCACCCAAAGGTTATAAATGTCCGCCACTTCTTTAGGAGTGATATTGGCAGTAGCACTTATATGTCCTGCCCCTCCAATAGCCAACATTGGATAGCATAATAATTCAATGCCAGAATATAAGAGAAAATCCCTTCCGCAATTTAATAAGACACGGTTCACATGTTCGAAATCTTTATTAGATTCTTTTACACCAATAATATTTTCACAATCTTCAGCAAGACGTGCCAATGTCTTCACTTCTAAATTCGTCGCCGTTCTTCCGGGAATGTTATAAACGATCAGCGGGATATCAACAGCATTAGCTACGGTTTTAAAATGATTATAAAGTGCCTGTTGATTCGGTTTATTGTAATAAGGTACGATGACTAAAGCAGCATCCGCGCCCATTTCCTGTGCCCTTTTTGTCAAATGCAACGTTTCTTTCTGATTGGCAGATCCGGTACCTGGTGCAACTGGAACACGGGCTTTTGCTGCTTTAATTGCCGTTTCCATCACTAATTCCCGTTCTTCAATCGTAAGTGAACTCGGCTCGCCTGTAGTCCCGCATACCGAAATTCCATGGGAACCGCTTTCAATATGCCAGTTTACTAGATTTTCAATGGCCTTTACATCAACTTCCATCTTGTCATCAAAGGGAGTGATAACGGGTGCGATGGATCCTCTTAAACGACTTTTGATTTCCTCGTACATTTTTCTACCACCTTTTCGTTATTTGAATATTCCGAATAATCCAAGTGAAAAAATCGGCTTTGCTTTTATCAATAATCAATCGACTATAATAAAACAAAGCCTGGGTCATCAAAGTGCCTGATCTTGATTAGTTTCCGCCCTCTGCTTGAATGTGCTTATCGCATTCAGTTTATGCTTTCTCACCAATGATTCAATTTCTTCAAAAGATGCTTTTTCCTTTAGGAGCTTTATGATGCTTTCATGTTCGCGAATCGATTGGACTGCGCGTTGCGGCACCATGGTGAACATGGACTTTCTGACTCTATTCATTCTTTGTTGTGCCTGTTTAATTTCCTCTATTAAAAAGGAATTTCCGGACTTTTCATAAATTTCCGCATGGAAACATTCGTTTAATTTACCAAACAGCTCTAATTCAAAGTTATGGAGGGCTTTTTCCATTTCATTGTTTAAATTAATTAGATTTTCAAAATCATGATCATTCATGGTTAAAGAACTGAGTGCAGCTGCATATCCTTCAAGCAGAGATAAAACAGAAAGAGTTTCAATGTATTCGCTCTCATTTATGCTTGTAACCACCGCTCCACTATAAGGCTTATATTGAATAAGGCCGTCAGATTCCAGTTGCCTGATCGCTTCCCTGACAGGAATCGGACTTAAACTAAGTTCTTTTGCCGTTTGATCGATAATGATCCGCTGTCCAGAACCATATGTTCCATCCAAAATTAATTTACGAAGGTGCTCATAAGCTAGTTGCTTTTTGCTGGGGTTTTTGCTTTTCTCTTCCATATTTTCATCATATATGAAATCATATATGATTGCAATCGATTTTCATTAAAAATCATATATGATTTTCCACATGCTTGTTTGCATATATAAATGCAAAGTCCCGCCTTCTTCACGAGTCGAAATATAATCCAACTAAAAAAAACCTGCAGACTCAGTCTGCAGGTTTTTAATAATAAATTAGGCCATTTTTGAATTAACGAATGAATGTATTCTTTCAACGGCTGCTTCCAGCAGCTCCAGTGAAGTTGCATAAGAGAGTCTGATGTTATCAGGTGCACCGAACCCTGAACCTGGAATAACAGCCACTTGGGCTTCTTCAAGCAACGCAGTCGTAAAATCTTCGACATTGCTGTACCCTGTTAATTCAACTGCACGTTTAACGTTCGGGAATAAATAAAATGCCCCTTGTGGTTTAATGCAGCTTACACCTGGAATTTCAACCAATTTATCATAGATTTTATTCAAACGGCCTTCAAATGCTTGACGCATTTCCTCAACAGGCTCCTGTGTACCTTCATAAGCCGCAATCGCACCATATTGAGCGGTTGTGGTTGGGTTGGATGTGCTATGGCTAGCAAGGTTCGCCATTGCTTTAATGATGGACTCATCACCGGCTGCATAACCTATTCTCCAGCCAGTCATCGAGTGCGATTTAGAAACACCATTGATGATGATCGTTTGCTTTTTCAATTCAGGTGAAATCTCTGCAATGGATGTATGTTTAGCATTTCCATAAACCAATTTTTCGTAAATTTCGTCGGAAACGATCAAGATATCATGAGCCAGGCAAACTTCCCCGATAGCCGCCAATTCTTCCCTGGAATAAAGCATGCCCGTTGGATTGCTTGGAGAGTTGATAATAACCGCTTTCGTTTTATCGGTAATTGCTTGTTCTAATTGTTCTTTCGTGATTTTATATTGATTTTCTTCCGTACCGACTATATATACCGGCTTACCGTCAGCAAGCTTGATTTGCTCAGGATAGCTCACCCAATATGGTATCGGAACAATGACTTCATCTTCTTCATCCAGGATCGCTTGAAACAATGTGTACAGCGAGTGCTTTGCACCTGAGCCAACTGCAATTTCAGAAGGTTTGTAATCCAAGCCCTGATCACGCTTCAATTTAGCCGCAATTGCTTCTTTTAGCTTCGGCAGACCAGCGGATGGCGTGTATTTAGTTTGACCTTCATTCATGGAAAGAAGTGCTGCATCTATGATATGTTTGGGCGTATTATAGTCTGGTTCACCTGCACCCAAACCAATTATATCTAAACCTTGGGCCTTAAGTTCCTTTGCTTTTGCCGTAATGGCCAATGTTGTTGATGGCGTTAATGACTGAACACGGTTCGCTAATTTCATTTTAAATTAATCCTCCATTCTAAATGCTTCGATAATACTTTAGCCATTCCCCAGTTTTAAAATCATAATAGTCATAATTAAAGCGCTCGGATTCATCAAGATACGTTACTTCCCAAAGCGGGACGTTCTTTTCCAAGCCTAGCTTAACCGAAATGATTTTTTGAGGATTAAGCTTTTCTTTGACAATGTTCATGATCTCTTTTTTTGATTTACCATCTTTATAGTTTTCCACTACTATTTCTTTCTTCTTGTCCTCAGGAAGCCAGACTATTTTTTTAGTCCCTTTTTCCCCCTTACCAATGATGACAGAGTATGAATCCTGCCCATTATAAAGGTAGAATTCTTCCATGGTAACAAGGCCGCCCTCTTCCTTTGCCTTTTTAAAAGCCTCATCACCAGCCTCTTTTTTAGGCTGCAACGCTTTAATATATGCCCCGCTGACAAATCCGATAAAACAAAGGACTAGGATAGAAGCAATAATCAACCATTTTTTCAAAGCTGCTTTTCCTTCTTTCTATGTACGATAAATTGTAAATATCGCTTTTTCTTGATCTTGGGAATCCAATGCCAGACCGAACATCAAATCATCTTTTTTCAATGTTCGGTTCAAGGAATCCACAATTTTATACAGATCAGGAGAATTTTGCAACCTGACTGTTGAAATTACTTCGATTTTACTTTCCATGAAAATGCCCCTCCATTTTAATAAATTGTCAACAACCACTGGTATGAATAGGATTTGAAGGCTTTACCACCTATCACATTATACCAGCTCAGTGGTTATTTTTCTTTATAAATTCATAAAAATTCCTGGATTAATGAATTATCAAGATCCTTTAAATCCACTCTTCTATCATTTCAGCCATTTCTGAAATAGTGCCTTGGTGCCAGTCCACTTTCGGAATGGCCTTTTGAAATTCAGTTCCATATTTAGCAGTGATGATGCGGCGATCGAGTATAACCAAAATCCCTTTATCTTCCGGAGTGCGTATAAGCCTTCCGAAACCTTGTCGGAACCTTAATAGGGCTTCGGGTAATGAATACTCAGAGAATGGATTGCGCCCCTGATTCTCGAGAAGTTGGCATTTTGCAGCTGTTACTGGTTCATCCGGTGGCGAAAAAGGCAGCCTGACAATGATTAAACAAGATAAATCCTCGCCAGGGATATCGACGCCCTCCCATAAGCTGGTTGTCCCAAACAGGACCGCTTTCTCGAAGTTTTGGAAATTCCTGAGCAGCCTCATCCGGCTTCCGCCAGAAATCCCTTGTGCAAACAGGGTGAACTCATCCAGAACACCACAATCTTTGACCGAATGATAGGTTGCCCGCAGCATTTCATGCGAGGTGAATAATACCATCATTCTCCCTTTCGCTGCCTGAGCGGCAGCAATAATATGGTTTGCTGCAGTTTCGGAGAATTCGTCCACCGATAAACAATTGATATCTGGCAGATCATTTGGTACCAGTACCTTTACGAGTTTCTTATAAGGAAAGGGTGATGGAAAACTTGCTGTCTGGATCGGCTCATTCTCTAATCCGAGTTGTTCCTTAAAATACTTAAAAGAATCCTTCACCACAAGGGTTGCCGATGTCATGACCACACTTTTTTGGCGACCGAAATAGGAATCCCATAGCCGTTTACTGCCTGCAATCGGCTGAACCGTCAAAGTCACCCCATGCTGAGGTGCTGCATTCGTATAATCAAGCCAATAAATATTTTCTTCGTGGGGCTTGATGAAAAACTCATGCAAGGAGACCCTGGTATCCTGTAAATGTCCAAGCAGCACCTCGATATCATTCAAGTGAAATAATGAATTTTTCCCTAATGGGGACTCATTATTCAATAAAAGGGCCAATCTTTTCTCTAACTCCGTGATGATGTATCCTAATAAATCCACCAACCGCTCAGCGACAAGAATCGCTTTTCCCCATCTTCCATCATTCATTTTGAATGAAAGCCGTTTTGGACTCACAGAACGTGAAAGTTTTTCCGCCTGATTGGAAAGGTAATAAAAAAGCTGTTCGAATTCATACGAAAAATCACTAAGCTTTTGATCTAATTCATGTGAAGACTTTCCATCCGTCAGTCCGTTATTCAAGAGCATCCTGTCCAATTTATATAATAATTGCTTTTGATCCGATGTCCCCAGTCTGTTCAAAATCGTCTTCACCGAAATGTAATTTAGCCTGCTCCCAAGCTGTTTGGATGCAGCCTGTTCCAAATGGTGTGCTTCATCGAGAACCAAATACCCTTTTTTGGGAATCAAGGCGTCTTCCGTAAGAAGATCCGTCATTAAAAATGAATGGTTAGTAATGATGATATCCGCCTTGGCAGCTGTTTTTTTTGCCCGTTCAAAAAAATCCAATTCAAGCCAGGGCTGTTTTAAACCGGCGTATGTAAGACCATCGCTTTGAAGCCTATTCCAAAATAGCTGACCGCCGCTTGTTAGGTTCAATTCATCTTTATCACCTGTTACGGTCTCAGTAAGCCAAACCAATATCTGCATTTTCGTTAAGGCCGTTTCATAATTATCTTCCTTTTCACGCAAAGCCCTTTCGAACTTTGCCAAGCTCAAATAATTGCTTCTCCCCTTCAGTAAAACGGCTTGAAAGGTAAAAGGAAGGATTTTCTTAAGCTTAGGAACTTCGTTTTGAAGAAGTTGGTCCTGCAACTGAAGCGTATATGTCGAAACGACGACAGGTTTTTGATGTTTTTTTGCAAAATAAACGGCCGGAAGCAGATAACCTATCGATTTACCAATACCTGTTCCAGCTTCAATGATTGCATCCTGGCTGGTTTCGAAAGAATTGTGAATCAGGTTCATCATATCAAGTTGTCCGCTTCTTGCTTCGAATGCAGGGAATGCATTTTGGAGCATGGCTATTTTTTCATCATTGCCGAGCGGGAATTTAGCCCCCGTGTCTTTATGATCACCTTCCTGTTCAGCCTTTTTAAAGGCAAGGCCCCTATAAGTAATTAGATCAGGCGAATGGACTTCGGCTTTAGCAAGTTTGCTTGCAATGCAAGCATCTATTAATTCGGAAACCTCACTTTGTAAGGAATAAGATAATCGATACAACTGTTTAAGTGTCATGACTGGAAGATTCATCAGCTTTTTTTTCAATTCCAACAATAATAAAGCGGTGGCATATGCATCACTATCCGCTTGATGGGGCCTGGAATGATCTAGGTTTTCTTCTTTTGCCAGCTGGTGCAGCTTATATCCATCGGATGTTGGTTTTAATATTTTCGCTAACTCCACTGTATCAAGGGTGGAACCATAAAACGGCTCAAACCCGCATCGCACTAGTTCTTCCTGTAAAAAAGATAAATCAAATAAAACATTATGGGCAACAAAACAAGCCCCTTCTATAAGCCGGGCAATATTTTCTGCAACATCTTCAAAGTCAGGTGCATTTTTTACCGTCTCGTTGCTTATTCCGGTCAATTCTTCAATAAACAAGGAAATTTCCTGTCCGGGGTGGATGAATGTCGAGTATTCATCCACGATTTGGTCATTTTCGATGACCACTCCAGCAAATTGAATAATCCTATCTCCTTTTTTCGGAGAATTCCCTGTTGTTTCCAAATCGACCACTACATATCGTTGCATCATGAATTGTACACCTCAAACTTCGCTTTCTCCACTTCCTGATGGAATTCTCTTATCTTTTTTATACCATAATAATCGTAATAAAGGAAACAAGCCGTTCATCAAAAGACGAAAAGGACCGGCACCTGTATGCATGTTTCATGCACATGTGCCGGCCCTCCGCTTACATGATCGTAGCTGCAGGTTCGTTTGAAATTAAATCAATGATTTTATTGTTTTCATCCATGATCGCAACTTTTGGTTTGTGATCTCCCAGTTTATCCTCTGGAACCATCACATAAGAAATGATTATCACGATATCATCCGGCTGCACCAGTCTAGCTGCCGCTCCATTCAAACACACGACACCGCTCCCCCGTTCACCCGCAATCACATACGTTTCAAGCCTTGCACCATTATTATTATTCACGATGGCGACTTTCTCATTAGGCACAATCCCCACCGCATCTATTATATCTTCATCAATCGTAATGCTGCCTACATAATTCAAATTAGCTTCAGTTACCCTTGCACGGTGGATTTTACCATTCATCATCGTTCGAAACATCTCAATTCCCCCTGATCTTATGATTTATTCTATATATAAGGTGATATTATCAATTAGTCTTGCATGCTTGAACTTTACAGCCATTGCAATGATGATGTTTCCTGTCAATGATTCTAGTGGTTTAAGTTCCGGGTATTGATAGACTTCAATATAGTCGATCACTCCACTTGTTTGGGCAGTAATATGTTCACTAATTAGAGCCGTGACGGTAGCTGCATTTCTTTCACCCGATTCAACCGCCTCTTTGGCCTTCAATAAACTTTGGTACAGCTCTTTAGCCTCCATGCGTTCTTGATCTGATAGGTTCACATTTCGCGAACTCTTCGCTAACCCATCTTCCTCGCGTACGGTATCTACAGCAACAAGCTGGATAGGGAAATTGAAGTCTTTGATCAGTCCATCTATCACGGCGACTTGCTGGGCATCCTTCTTACCAAAGTAAGCTCTATCCGGAAGGATGATATTGAAGAATTTCGTTAAGACTGTCGCTACACCATCAAAGTGTCCAGGCCTTTGTCGCCCGCATAAAACATCCGTCCTGCTTTGGACAACAACTTTCACAGAAGGTTCTTCTCCGTACATTTCATGGACTGTTGGATAGAAGAGATAATCCACTCCGCCATTGGCTGCGACATTTTCATCCCGTTCCAAATCCCGCGGATATGTTTCAAAATCCTCATTCGGTCCAAACTGCATCGGATTTACAAAAATACTCAATACCACAATATCATTTTCTTTGCGGGCCTTTTCCAAAAGGGTTGCATGCCCCTCATGCAAAAACCCCATTGTCGCTACATAGCCAATGCTTTTGTGATTGTTTTTTTCCTCTCTAAGTGCCAATTGCAAATCAGCTGCTGATGTAAAAGTTTTCATCTTTTTCCTCCGTAAAGTTCAGAAAGCTGCTCTTCCTTCATCGTGAATGTATGTTCTTCCGACGGAAAATCTTTAGATTTCACTTCATTCACAAAGCTTGTAATCGATTGGCCAATCAGTTCATTGGCATCTCCATAAACTTTTACGAATTTCGCTAGTCGATCTACCCCATACTTGATGACATCATGGTAAACGAGGACTTGACCATCCGTTTCTGCGCCTGCTCCAATTCCAATGGTTGGAATTTCGAGATTTCGTGTGACAAGTTCCCCCACTTGATATGGAACACATTCAAAAACTACTAGCATCGCCCCTGCCGCTTCACACTTTCTCGCATCTTCCAAGAGTCGTGCTGCACTTTCTGCATCTTTTCCTTGCACTTTATATCCCCCCAGAACTCCGACGGATTGAGGAGTCAAGCCAAGATGGGCTACAACCGGGATGCCTGCCTTTGTCAATGCTGATATTTTTTCAACAACATCATCCGCTCCCTCAAGCTTCACGGCATCCGCATTGCCTTCCTGCATGATGCGGGCTGCATTTTTCAGTGTTTCATCCATTGATAGGTGATAGCTCATAAAGGGCATATCCGTCACGACAAATGTATTTGGTGCCCCCCGTTTTACTGCCTTCGTATGATGGATCATGTCATTCACCGTAACTGGAATCGTTGAGTCATATCCCAATACGACCATTCCTAAAGAATCACCGACTAAAATCATGTCTACACCTGATTGTTCGGCTAACTTTGCTGACGGGTAATCATAAGCCGTGAGCATGACAATCTTCTCTTGATTTTGTTTCATCTTCAAAAAATCTCCGGACAATTTCATTACGTTTCCTCCTTTTAATGGAGGAGATGAAAACATCAGCGAAAACTGGTGTCTATACATTCATGCGCAAAAAAAGGACTGACTAAAAAAGTATCTGTTTTCGCTTCGAAAAACGGCATGTAAAGCCACAATTCGATCAATAAACAGCACTTAGCTTTTTAGTCAATCCCTTTGTTTCATCAGAAGTTTCATCCCTCCGTCCCAGTCCAGTTCTCTGGATCAAGGCAGATTTTCATATAATTTGGTATTTATGGGGGTGCAGTTCACATGAGATACTGCCCACTTGCATTATAACAAGCCAAATTGAATATTTCTATTTAATTTTCACGAATTTGACAAAAACCTACTGAATTTCAATATCTGCAGAATATATCGAATGTACGGTTCCTTTTCCGTCTTCAAGAAGTAAGACGCCTGAATCCGTTATGCCCAATGCTTTTCCGATAATCGTGTCATTAACGGTACTGGCTTTGATTACCTGTCCAAGACTGATCGCATAACTCTCCCATAAATCCTTTATAGGCATGAACCCTTGATCTAAATATAGTTCGTACAAATTTTCCAGGCGAAATAATGCTCGTTGAATGACCTTGGACCTTGAAACCGTCCCTCCACTTTCAATGAGAAGGGAAGACGCTTTTTCCTGCAGTTCTTCAGGAAAATCCTCCAATTGCTGATTGATATTCATTCCAATTCCGATAATGACAGAATGGATTCTATCTGACTCCGCCTGCATCTCCGTAAGGATGCCCACCACTTTCTTGCGATTCACCAAAATATCATTAGGCCACTTTATTTGCGGCTTCAAATCAGTGGTATCCTCTATAGCCTGAGCTATAGCGACCGCGGCCAATAATGTAAGTTGTGGCGCCTCATGAATCGGAATTTTCGGTCTTAGGATGAGACTCATCCATATCCCGCTGAATTTTGGGGAATGCCAAGATCTCATTAGCCTTCCTTTTCCGGATAACTGCTCCTCGGCAACGACGAGGGTTCCCTCCTGAACGCCTTCATTTGCTAGTTGATGCGCAATTTTTTGAGTGGATTCCACAGTTTCCTGATAATGTATCATCTTGCCGATCGTTTTTGTTTCCAAGCCAAGTTGTATTTCGCTCTCGGATACTTTTTCCGGCGCCGATATGATCCGGTAGCCTTTTTTCCTAACAGCTTCGACATTATACCCTTCACTTCGCAGGTCTTCTATATGCTTCCAGACCGCTGTGCGCGAACAGCCAATGTATTCAGCAATTTCCTGACCGGATATAAACGCACCATCCGCTTTTGAGAGGGCTTCCATCAGCTTTGTTCTTAACTCAGATTGCATTTCTCCAGCCACCTCTTAATTTCTTCTTTATCATTTCTTAATTCTTCATTCAAGACAGCTTTCAATATTTTTTCCAAGTATTCCTTGACCCATGGACCTGGTTTTTCTTGATGCCAAATCAATAAATCCGTCCCCGTGACATCAAGATCCGACATTTGTTTTATAATAAGTTCATTGTAGCGTTGGTGTGAATTCTCTTCAGCATCCGATACATTCCCGGCTTTCAGTGCAGCTCTGACTTTAGCAGCTTGTACCGTTATGCCATGACCTGCCTGAAATACATCGATGGCTGATGGTTCTTTACTCTTCACCAGCTTTATCGTACGTTGAACGTTTCTTATAGTTTTCAATGGCAGCTTCCATGCCCTCAAAGCCTCTTCGATTTCTTGATCATTTGTGTGAATCATGATGATAGACCATATTTCTGCAGCATTCAGTTGATGAAGCGGCAGGTTCAGTAAGTCCATCAGATGATCTTTTTTACTTGAGAATAGAGGCAGGTATTGATATAATCCGCTTTCCAACAAGAGTGAGAAAGCCTTTATCTTATTGGACCCGGCCGCTAGTTTCTCAAATTCAACCAGAATTCTCTCGACAGCGATTTCACTGATGTTCTGGGCGTTCTCTTTAAGGGAATCAAAGGTTTCTTGATCCAATTCAAAATCAAGTTGACTGACGAACCTTAAAGCACGCATCATTCTCAATGCATCTTCATGAAACCTTTCATGCGGGTTACCAACTGTGATAATCCTTTTTTGTGCCAAATCGCGCTTACCATTAAATGGATCGATGATCTTTCCGGTCCTATCCATTGCTATTGCATTCATGGTAAAATCTCTTCTTTGCAAATCTTCGGTCAAAGAACGGACAAACTTTACGGCATCGGGCCTGCGAAAGTCCGAATACCCGCTTTCCGTTCTAAACGTCGTAATTTCGTATGTACCCGTATCCGTAATGACAAGCACTGTACCGTGGTCGATTCCGATATCAGCCGTATTAGGAAAAATCCTTTTGATTTCCTGGGGTGTTGCGGAAGTAGCGATGTCCACATCGTTTATTGGCCTGCCAAGGATATAATCCCTTACAGAGCCGCCAACGAAATAAGCCTCATATCCTGCTTCTTCAATCAATTCCAGAATGGGTACTGATTTCAAGAATAATCGATCCATCAGCGTCTCCTCCCTATTCCATGGATTTACCTTCAAGTGCTTGAATGTAGATGGCTTCATACTCTGACATAATCGTATCACTATGGAAATCAGTATTGGCCCTTTCCATAGCAGCTTCAGAAAACCGTTTATGCAAACTCGGGTCGCTTAAAAGTCCAACCGCTTTTTCAGCAACCATTTTGACATCTCCCAATTCACAAATATAACCAGTCTCCCCATCAACGATGACTTCAGGTATTCCCCCGATATTCGTCCCGATACAAGGAACTCCACATGCCATCGCTTCGAGCAGCACAAGTCCGAAACTCTCTTTTTCCGATAACAGGAATATCAAATCACTGATTGAATATAATTCCGCAAGGTTATCCTGCTTGCCAAGGAACAAGACCGCATCATCGATTCCAAGATCTTTAGCCAATTTCAATACGGTTGTCACTTCCGGCCCGTCTCCTACGAGCAGTAGCTTTGCAGGCATCTTCTTTTGAGTTAAATAAAACGCCTGGATGACATCTTTCACTCGCTTGACCGAACGGAAATTCGAAACATGTATGATCACTTTTTCATCTTTCCTGATTCCGTATTCATCTTTAAGGTAATCGGAATCGGATTTATGGTACTCCCTTTCATCAATGAAATTATAGACGGTTTTGATTTCCTTTTCCGGCGCGATTAATTCATGTGTTTGCTGAACAAGGGAATTAGATACTCCTGTAACGACATCTGATTGCTCTATGCCGAATTTAATCAAATTGGTCAATGAGGGATCATGGCCCAAAACGGTAATATCCGTACCATGCAGTGTCGTTACGATCTTTACTTCATTACCTGACATCTGCTTTGCAAGGATCGCACAAACAGCATGTGGAATTGCATAGTGAACGTGAAGGATATCTAATTTCTCCCGTTTTACGACATCCGCCATCTTGCTTGCAAGTGCCAGGTCATATGGCGGATATTGAAAGACTGAATATGAGTTCACTTCAACCTGGTGATAAAAAATATTACAGTACATCTTATTTAAGCGAAAAGGGATGCTTGAAGAAATGAAATGTATTTCATGTCCTTTTTCTGCAAGCATCTTACCTAATTCAGTTGCTACGACACCAGAACCCCCAACTGTCGGGTAACAGGTAATTCCAATTTTTAATTTCATAAGATTATTATTCTCCTAACAAATCGGCATTGATCAGTAACGGTTTTTTTGTCATGAATCCCTCCGCAAAGGCGACACCCACTTCTTTGCCAAACATCCGCTCCCGTGCCTCTACAGTCTCGATATAGCCATTAACCAACGGTGTTTCTACAGATACCTGACTTTTTTCGAATTGGCTCCCATATGCCCTAAGGCTATCCAGCTTTTTCGATATTGTAGACGTGATATCCACGACGAAGTCCGGTTTGTGAAACCCATTGATCATATAATAGTGCATATTTTGGATTCGATGGGAATCCAGACCTTCTTCTTCCATATACTTTCTTACTCCTGCCGAAAAAACTGCTTCCTCGACTAATTTGGCACAGTTACCATGATCAGGATGGCGATCTTCCAAAAATGGTGCAAATACAAGTGCAGGTTTATATTGGCGAATGACCGTGATGATTTGGTTTATGTATTCCGCCTTCATGTATAAACCCCTGTCGGGTAGATCAAGGGAAATCCTCTTCACCCCAAGGATTTCAGCAGCCTTATCGGCTTCCTCTTGCCGCAGTGGAACGGTTCCATTGGACGACATTTCAGCTTTTGTCAAATCACAAATGACAATTTTCCTGCCTTGTTGCACATATTTAGCGATTGTGCCACCCATACCGATTTCAACATCATCCGCATGTGCCCCGAAAGCCAGGATATCTATGTTACTTTTGTTTATCATTTATCTCACCTTGTTTTTGCCTTAGTTTTAGCCAGTCCATATATCCATGTTTCAAACCTTGTATGAGCACTTCTGCAGTGCCCATATTCGTTGCCAAGGGTATTTCATATACATCTGATAGGCGGATAAGCGCCGATACATCAGGTTCATGCGGCTGTGATGTCAAAGGATCGCGGAAAAATAGGACCATGTCCATTTCTCCGCGTGCAATCATTGCACCTATTTCCTGATCCCCGCCAAGAGGTCCTGAATGAAAACGATGGACAGGCAGTGATACTTCTTCCATGATTCGTTTCCCAGTCGTACCTGTTGCAAATAATTCATGCTGCTCAAATACATCTTTATAGGCTGTCACAAATTGAATGATATCTTCTTTTTTCATATCATGGGCAATTAAGGCAATTTTCATCGTAAATCCTCCTGATCCCTATTCAATAATATTTTCCAGGCCGTATACAAGAACATCCAATTTCATGACGGTATCGACAGCAAGTTTGACTCCTGACATGAATGAAGCTCGATTAAAGGAATCATGCCTAACCGTCAATAGCTCTCCATCACTTCCGAAAAGCACCTGTTGATGGGCAACGAGTCCCGGCAGACGGACACTGTGGATATGCATGCCATCTACATTTGCACCTCTTGCCCCCTGGATGGTTTCTTTTTCATTAGGGTGCCCCTGTTGTTTTGTTTCACGTACAGCTGCAATCATGTCTGCCGTTTTGGAAGCAGTTCCAGAAGGTGCATCCAGTTTTTGATCATGGTGCATTTCTATGATTTCCACATCCGGGAAATACTTTGCGGCCATTTGGGAGAACTTCATCATCAAAATGGCGCCAATTGCAAAGTTTGGCGCGATGATGCAACCAATGCCCTTTTCTTTTGTCAATGATTCCAGCTTTGCTAAATCCTCTTTTGTAAAACCAGTCGTTCCCACTACAGGGCGGATGCCATGATTAAGTGCCGTTTCGGTATGGAACATGCCCACTTCCGGTGTGGTCAAATCGATCAATACGTCTGCCTCTACAGAAGAAAAGCATTCATTTATATCAGAAAAAACCGGTGCTTCAATCCCGTGAAAACCTTCTATTGCGGAAAGGCTTTCCCCGTTATGCTTGCGGTCTATGACAGCTGCCAATTCAAACCCTTCTGTCCTATGTACAAGCTTCACCGCTTCATTTCCCATTCTGCCTCGTGGACCTGCTACAATCACTTTCACTTTACTCATCTTTATTTTCCTCCTTCATTTCCTCTTCTTTTCTTGTCCATCTATC
The DNA here is from genome assembly GCF_018613455.1 of Bacillus sp. ISL-78. Classification (NCBI taxonomy): domain Bacteria; kingdom Bacillati; phylum Bacillota; class Bacilli; order Caryophanales; family Bacillaceae; genus Bacillus; species Bacillus sp. ISL-78. The sequence continues at coordinate 217,407 of NZ_JAGGQC010000027.1, read as the reverse complement.
TTTATCGCGGGTTGTAAATTTCTCCATGACCGAATCATGCGAGTTTTGAAGATCGATCCCTAAAGAATTGGCAAAACAAATCAACACAAAAAGCATGTCCCCCAATTCCGCTTCAATGGTATTTTCTTCTTCTGTCGCCTTCTTTGGTTTTTCACCATGGTAATGATTGACTTCCCTAGCCAATTCCCCAAGTTCTTCAGACAAGCGGGCGAGCATGGCCAGAGGGCTGAAATATCCTTCTTTAAATTGTCCTATGTATCGGTCGACTTCCGCTTGCATTTGTTGGATCGTCTTTTGCTTTTCCATATGAGTCACCCATTCTTGATTTTCGTTTTCAAACATCATACCTTCTCCATGTTAGCTAAAAGTGAAACAGATGACAACAGATACGTTTGCGAATCAAAATTGCCCATAGTTGGTTAATTAGTTATAATAAGTAAATTAATGCTATGCAAACCTTTGGAGGTATGGGACATGCTTTTGGGCTTAAAATTGAAAAATATCATATTCATCCTTTTTGGGGCTGGAATATTCGCATTTGGCCTCGTGCATTTTAACATGCAGAACAACTTGGCCGAGGGCGGATTCACCGGTCTCACCTTGATTATATATCAACTTATCGGGATAAATCCTTCTTATTCTAATTTGATTTTGAATATTCCCTTATTTTTAATCGGGTGGAAATATTTAGGTCGCACATCTTTCTTTTATACGATTATCGGAACGGTTGGCCTCTCCGTTTGGCTATGGGTTTTCGAGAGATACGAATTTGAAATCAATCTCGGTAATGATTTGATGCTTGTGGCATTGTTTGCCGGGGTCTCGGTTGGTGTCGGGCTGGGCATCATTTTTCGTTACGGCGGTACAACAGGCGGAGTGGATATCATTGCCCGTTTTGCCCATCGTTACTTAGGGGTGGGCATGGGTCGGACCATGTTCATCTTTGATGCGGTCGTCATTGGCCTGTCCATCCTTACCTACCTGGATTACCGGCAAGCGATGTATACCCTTGTTGCCGTTTTTATAGGTGCCCGAGTAATCGACTTTATGCAAGAAGGAGCCTATGCTGCCAGAGGTGCAATGATCATTAGTGATAAAAACAAGGAAATTGCCGAAAAAATCATGAATGATATGGAGCGGGGCGTAACTGTATTAAGGGGCTATGGGTCCTTTACACGCAATGACCGGGAAGTCCTCTATTGTGTTGTTGGGAAAAATGAGTTAGTCCGCTTAAAAAATGCCATAACTTCTGTGGACCCTCATGCATTTGTATCAGTCAGTGAAGTTCATGACGTATTGGGTGAGGGCTTTACCCTTGATGAGAACAAGAATCCCATTGAAAGGTGATCCATTGACTGTACATACCGATTGAATGCAACCCTTATGAATGTTGCCCTGTCCAACTGAATTTTATTAGCTTGTGCAGAAATACTCTTAAAAATGAAAAAAGGACCCCATCCCAAGATGGTGTCCTTTTCTCATTAATCTTCTTCCCTCATTCCAGTATACATAAGCAGAAGGCGAACTAATTCCAGAACGGCTACAAGAGCGGCAGCAACATAAGTCATCGCAGCGGCACTTAATACTTTTTTCGTTTCCCGTTCTTCATCATTCCGGATGACCCCGGCGGAAACGAGTTGATCCATCGCCCGAGAAGAGGCATTGAATTCAACCGGCAGGGTTATCACTTGGAACAATACAGCGGCTGCCATAAATACGATACCAGCCAATAGCAACTCAGGGATTGAAGCTAACATCCCGATTAATATCAAAATCCAAGATATGTTAGAGCCAAAATTAGCTACCGGTACTAATGCATGACGGAAACGCAAGAATGCATAGGCTTCTTTATCTTGAATCGCATGTCCAACTTCATGGGCTGCTACCGCTACACCGGCAACTGAATGGCCGTGATAGTTATCCGTTGATAAACGCACTGTTTTATCCCTTGGGTCATAATGGTCCGAAAGCATTCCAGGCGTCTCTTCGACCCTGACATTGAACAGTCCATTTTGATCTAAAATGGCCCGTGCCGTCTCAGCACCGCTCATACCGGATGAGGCCGATACCTTTGAATATTTTTTATATGTGCTTTTCACTTTCATTTGTGCATAAATCGGGATTAAAATGATAATCGCCAAATAAATGAAATACATGGTATCCTCCTATAACTATTATTACTCTTAATTCTATGGATTGAAGGCAACCGTGTCAAATATAGTGTTCTCTTCCCCTGTCTTTTTAATCATTATGTTCTTTCCTTGGTTTTTCCCTATCCCCTTTATATTTTCTCCAGCCTACATAAGAAAGCGTCATGATGATGATTGAGCCTGTCGATATGATGACCCACCAAAGGGAAGGATCTGCATCATCTTCCCCCATATCATCAAAAATGGAGGTTAGTTCGTTTTGCAACGCATCCAGTTCCTTTTGACTTTCTCCATCACTGATTACCTCCGGACGGTATTGGTTGATGTATTGAATCCTCGTGTCCAGTTGCTGCATCGTTTCTTTAGAAAGGTCGACTTTCAAGCTTGGATATATCATTTCATATTGTGATAGGAATAAGTTCAATTGGCTATTGAAGGTAATTGTGTCTTGATTGATCGCGGCATTCTTTGTCTGCTGGAAAGAATTCATCATTTGATCCTCCATCTCCGTCCAAAGAGGCTGATGGGTGGACTTGACCGCATCAACAACAAGCCGGAACTTTGTAACAGAATTAACCTTTTCGGAATCTCCCTTGTTCATATCCTTTATTGTCATCAACGCCTCATTATGAGCTACAGTGATAATTCGAAGTTCGTCCATATCAAGGATCTGCTCTTTCGCTGTCTCTTTTAAAAACCGGTCAGAAAAAAACGTCAACATCTTTTCCGAATCTCCATATCGCTTCAACTTGGTCATTTCCAAGGCTCTATCGGAAATGTCATCTAATTGCTCCAAACTTGAAGAGGATTCTGCATAGACAGGGAAATGTAAGACGACAAATAAAACAGCAATGGTTAATATGAATTTTTTCAACATGCTACTCGTCCCTCCTCATATCTCTACTAAAACGATATGAAAGAAAAAACATGAGTAGACCTCGTTCAACATAAAAAAGTTAACCCTGCTTTTAAAAAGCTGTATTACGAGTTAACTTTTTAATGGATGATGGATAGGGTGGTCCGCTTTTTTCTATATCCAAAGTACCAGCCGACATAAATGGATAGTATACTGAGCCAAAAAGTGAAATAACCTATCGATTTCATATATACCAATAAATCACGATAAATTGGCATCATTTCAAAAACATAATCGATTATGTCATTATGTATGGTCCAAATCGCAGCCACTATCAAATGCCAAGGTTTTATTCGATAAAATGGTGCATATAATACCCCTTGTATCGCCATCCCCAAGTGAGAAGCCATTAACATATAACCTTCCCATGGCAATGAACCGGTTGTCACGAAGGTCATCAGATTCATTGCAACCGCCCATATTCCATATTTGAATAGAGTTATGATCGCCAACGCTTCCATAAGTCCGAAATTCCTTCTTAACAGAAACCCCAATAAAACAAATACAAAGAACAGGCTAGCTGTCGGACTGTCCGGCACAAATGCCAAAAAAATCGCCGGAGTGTTTTCCAATTGACTACCGTACCAATAATATCCATAGGCAGTACCGAATATATTTATTAATAATAACAAAGATAGCATTTGCCGGTTTGCAAGCAAACTGTAAATAACATTCATTCTTATACCCTCACTTACATTCTCAAGTATATTCATTTTACAGGCCATCAACCAGAAAACCAAGTATTCATTTCATATTCTTCTCATATACGCTTCAATTTACCAATAAAAAAGCCGACAACCGTAGTCGTCAGCTTTATTTGCAGCCTATGAAAGAAATTGAAGTTTATGGCTATATCACTTTGTCGATAAACCAGATACAAATTCAGCTAATGTTTTCAGTTCTTCATCTGTACCTTTGAACATGCCAGCTGGCATGGCACCCTGGCCTTTGACTGCGATTTTAGAAATTTCTTCTGGCTTCAATCCAGTGTCAATTAAGCTTGGCGCTCCTGCCCCACCAGTTAATTCTGCTCCATGACAGCTAATACAGCCATTAGAATCCATCAATTTATACCCATCGCTCTCTTTATCAATGTCTGCACCTTCCACGATGGCTCCTTGCTTCTTGGAAGCTTCCCAATCGTGATGGGCTGCGGACTCCCATGTTAGATAGAAAACGCCAGCCATTGCCAATAGCATGAAGCCTACAGCAAAAGGACGTTTCGCCGGGCTCCGCTCTGGACCACGATCTAAAAAAGGTGCCAAGAGCAACGCTCCAAAAGCCAAGCCAGGTATTACCATGGACCCGATAGCATTATAAGGACCTGAAGCATAGGTATACTTAAGTAATTGGTAAAGGAATAGGAAATACCAGTCCGGCAGAGGAATATACCCTGTATCTGTTGGATCTGCTATCCTTTCCAATGGTGACGGATGCGCGATTGTCAGGCATAGGTAACCTACAAGAAATACAGCTCCTACCATCCATTCTTTTAAAAGGAAATTAGGCCAAAATGCTTCAGTTTTCCCAGGATATTCTGAATAATCTTTCGGAATATTCGGTTTACGGTCCGCGGAGATACGCGAGTCACCTACGAATTTCATACCTTTCCCACGATGCATTGAACAATTCCCCTCCTTTATGAAAAGGTTTTTTTGGTTTTTGGTTCACCATTCTTTTATAGCGGACCTGAAATACCTTGTTTTCGGATCATCAGGAAATGAGCCGCTAGTAAAGCAAATAATGCTGCTGGCAGGAAGAATACATGAATTGCAAAGAATCGTGTCAATGTCTGTGCTCCAACGATTGTTGGATCTCCTGCTATCAATGTCTTGAGTGCCGGTCCCATCAACGGTACCGATTCGACAATTGTCAACGTAACTTTCGTTGCGAATAGCGCTTTCATATCCCATGGCAATAAATAACCAGTCAAGCCTAATGCCAGCATGATGAAGAAAATCAATACGCCGACCATCCAGTTCAATTCACGCGGTTTTTTGTAAGCTCCCTGGAAGAAGACACGAAGAGTATGTAAAAACATCATAACGATAACTAGACTTGCTCCCCAGTGATGCATACCACGGACAATTTGACCGAAGGCAACTTCATTTTGCAAATAATAAACAGATTCCCAAGCGTTTTTAATGTCCGGGACATAGTACATCGTCAAGAACATGCCTGACAATATTTGGATGACCGTAATGAAGAAAGTTAACCCACCAAAACAATATACGAATGCGGAAAAATGATGTGCGGGGTTAACATGTTCAGGAACCTCATGGTCAGCAATATCCCGCCATAACGGCGTAATATCTAAACGCTCGTCCACCCAGTCATATAACTTTGTTAGCAATGTTTACGCCTCCCCGTGCGGTTTTAGTTGACCCAAATAAAGTATTCCATCTTTTTCTTTCGTGTCAAAGACATCCAATGGTGAAACCGGCGGTGTCCCTTTCACATTCATCCCATCTTTCGTATACCTGCCATAATGGCAAGGACAGAAAAATTGATTCGGATTAGTCTTATCCGTATTCCACCCTACCGTACAGCCCAAATGTTTACAGATTGGAGATAAAGCAACGATCTTACCATCTTCCGTTTTGTAAACCCAAGCTGTATTTGTTTCTTCAGACTCATACCACCCATCGACCTGTTTAAAACTAAAGTCGACACGGGTTGGTTCGGTAGTCAGTTCACCTACCTTCTGCTTAGTTGCAACGTAATCCCCGCCTTTATCAGCTGATAATACAGGATCAATTGCAAACCTAACCATAGGCATCAACATACCGGCCGCCATAAATCCACCAACGCCAGTAAGTGTGTAATTAAGGAATTGACGTCGTGAAACATTATGCTTGCTCATGCGTTTTCCCCCCCTCTATTACTATACTGAGAGCCCAAAGGACCAATAAATAGCGACACTATAAAACTAGGACATTTCCATGATATCTCAATAATTTACCAAGGTCAATATTTGTAAAACCCAAAAGGTGGCAACTATGTGTCAAATAATGCGAAAAATCCTACTTTTTTTCATTTTTCCAATTATAAGAGAAAATATCAAGGATTTGGAGAACTTGCTGGTTAATCATTTCCCTTGCTTGTTCAATTTCAAGCCCCTCCAAGGGAATGGCAGGAATCCATACTAAATTATTTTCCAATTCCCGCTCTTCTTTTTTCCACTCGAAATCCGATGTAAGAAAGAAAACATGCTCGAAATTATTTTCTTTCACTTCATTGGCCCAACGCTTTAACCGTTCAACCTTATCCATTTCATCACTTAAATAATGAAATGTCGGCAATAAAAGAATTCTACCTTTCATCTGCTTTTCAATTTCCAAGCTTAAAATGGTAAGAAATTCATTCATTGAGCCCGATTGCTTCATTTGCCCTTTAAAAGATAGGGGAACCAAAGGAATCAAAACGGTATCCACATACTCTTTTGACTGCATAAACATGTCAAGATCTTTTGCTGTCCACTTCATGTTTTTTCTTCACTCCCGATTTTTTGAATCAACTCCTTATCATTTTACCATTATTTTTATAACATCTTTACCATATACCCATAGTCTTTACAAAAATGTGGATTTTATCAATGTTTTATAAAAAATAAAAACCTTTCCTGATTACGGAAAGGTCAATTTATTTCATCCAAGTACTTTCAATTGATTCAATTGTTCGGTTAAATCCTTAAATGCTTGTTCATCATGCTTATCAAGTGCTTCATCGATTTCCTTAAGAAGACGGTCCCTTTGAAAATACAACATGCTTCTTTCTAAAAATTGTTCAGCTAGCAGCTGATCTTTTTCATTCGATGCCGTCGATTTCGGCATGAAGGGATTGTGCTCGAGTACCGCTGCATATTGATAGGAAGAGTAAGACGATTTAAAATTAAGCTGAATATAAATGTCTTCGTCCCGATTTAAACGGATATCATGAAAAGATTTCTCTGCATCGGTCGTCATGATATTGGACTTATAGAACCTGAAAGGGACCTCATCCACACAATGTGTCGACATGATCAGTCCACGGGGGCAATATTGTGCATTTTCTACAAAATGAACCTTTTTCATCAGTTGATCATGACTCATTAAGTAATTCAATATCCACACGCATTCTCTTCGCTTCAGTTGATAATGATTTAAGAACCACCGAATAAAATCCTTCTTCTCATTCACAGAAACAGGGGCAGCCACCATGAATTCCCTCCTCTGTCTTGATTTAGTTGTGTTTCACTTATCTACATATCCTCTGTGCTTTCACCTAGCCGCTCCAAAATCATTGCATACTCATCATTCGCCGGATTCATCTCAAGCAGCTTATTAAATACTTCTCTAGATGTGGCTCTGTCTCCTTCTTCAATTAAAAAGAAACCATAATCTTCAAGGAAATCTTGATTGCTCTTGAATGAATTATATGCTTTATGATAGCTGGTTAATGACTCTTTAAATTGTTCGGTATGCTGATATGATACAGCAGCTATCCAGTCAAACTGAGGATCATCCTCTCCATATCGCCTTACTTCACCTATACACTCCAATACATCTTCATACCTTTCTTGGTGCATATACAATTTCAAAAGGGTGAGTGCAGCTTCCAGATATCCCGGATCAATGGCAAGTGCTTCTTTAAATAGATTTTCAGCCTCTTCGTCAAGCCCGCTTTTCAAGGCTATTTTACCACCGAAGAAGTAAAGTTCCTTATTGAATTCATCAGCCTTGATTCCTTCTTTGACCGTTTTCAAGGCATTTTCGAGATCTTCAAGATGTTCATAACTCTTTGCCAGGTACAAATATAGTGAATGATATTCATGATCTAATTCTTTCAGTTCAATAAACTTTCGTACGGCTGTCTCATAAAGACCTGCCTGAAAAGCTGTAAATGCATATTCAAATAGAGTATTGATTTCAAGTCCATCCTTCAAGGCCTTTTCAAAGTGCGGAAGGGCCTCCTCGAACTTGCCCGAGCTGCTTAATGCTTCAGCAAGCCTCTGATTGACATTAACACCAGCGATTTCTTGTTCCTGTTCCAAAACCTTTATGTAATTTGCAATGGCTTCCTGATCCCTGCCTTGATGAAAGAACAGTTCAGCTAGTGCAAAATCAATGATGACCTCATCTGGAAGCATTTCCTTAGCCTGCAGTAATTTCCGTTCGCTGACCTCATCCATCCCCTGTAATTGATAAAGGTCCGCTTCCAAAAGCAAAGCACTTGGATATACTTCATCATCTGCACTTACTTTTTCAAGCATCAGCATCGCTTCATCTTCCTGGTCCATATCAATCAGGATTTCTGCCAACGAAACAATCAATTCTCCTTCATCGGGATAGAGTTGCAGCAGATGTTCAAAAAGTTCTTTTGCCTCTTCGGCAAAGCCAAGCTGGAGCATTTCTTCGGCCAGCAATAAAATGTCCTCTGCTGACTCTGATGATTTAATTCGATTTATATGTTTAAGAGCTTCTGTTAATTCCCCTTTTTTTAAATGCTGTATAACTTGTTCCACTGTGTTCATTGTTGAATCCTTCCTTTTGCATGATAGACTTGGTCCCTAGTCATACACACTCACGCCTTAATGTAACATACTCTGCCATTGAGAACAAAATACCATGTAATCGCGAGATGCATAGTAAACAGTATTCATTAGTTTACCATACTGCAGCCTTGTATTCCATCGATGAAGTCCCCTCCCATTCTCATTAAAAAAAGGTTACTAGTTAATTCTCCACGCTACGGTAAATCTCCTTTTTGATCTTGAACCCCTTTTTCATTATTTTCATGATCAATACAGGTTGAAAAAAGCCCCGATGTTAGCGCTTTCAACACTTTTAAGCATTTAAAAAAAGTTTACAGACCAAATAAGGTATGTAAACTTTTTTTATATTTACTTTATCAATTGCGTCAAATGGCCAAAAAATTGTGGATATGATACATCGATGGCATCAGGGTCGGCAAGTTCCACTTCCCCATCCGTTATCAAAGCCGCTACAGCAAGCATCATCCCGATACGATGATCCCCATGGCTTGTAACCGTACCTCCATTCAGGGCTTTACGGCCTTTGATGATCAATCCGTCTGCTGTCGGGGTTATATCTGCCCCCAGGATGGAAAGCTCATTTGCAACAGTATCAATTCGATTCGTCTCTTTCACTTTTAATTCTGCTGCATCCTTGATCGTCGTTATCCCTTCTGCCTGTGTCGCCAGAAGTGCAATTACCGGTATTTCATCGATGAGACGGGGAATTAAATCACCGCTGATGGTCGTTCCTTTTAATCGGGAGCTTCTGACCGTGATGTCACCTGCAGGTTCACCCTCGCTCGTCTTCTTCTCTATCGTGATATCAGCCCCCATCGATTTCATGACTTCGATGATTCCAGTCCTTGTCGAATTAAGGCCCACATTCTTTAATACCACTTCACTATTTTCCGTAATCGCTGCAGCCACCATGAAGAAAGCTGCCGAAGAAATATCACCCGGCACATGGATGGCCGTCCCTTTGAAGACTTGATTTCCGCTTACTTTAATCGTATGGCCGTCCTTTTCGATTTTACCGCCAAACTCCTGGATCATTCGTTCTGTATGATCACGGGTCTCTTCCGGTTCGATAATGATCGTTTCACCCTCTGCCTGTAAACCAGCCAAGATTATCGCAGATTTCACCTGTGCACTCGCTACAGGCAATTCATAGCGAAACCCTTGCAATTTGCCTCCTCTTATGGCGAGGGGGGTATATTCGGCTCCTTTTCGGCCATCAATGGTTGCCCCCATCTGACGAAGAGGGTTGACTACCCGGGTCATTGGACGTTTGGCTATCGATTCGTCACCTGCCAAAACGGCTGAAAAATCCTGTCCTGCCAATATGCCCATCATTAACCTGATCGTGGTACCGGAATTTCCGACATCCAGTACTGATTCAGGTTCCTTTAATCCATTAAAACCTTTGCCTTCAATTTTGACGTGCTGGCCATCTTGTTCAATATGGACTCCAAGCTGCTTAAAACAGGAAATCGTACTTAAACAATCAGCTCCTGGAAGAAAATTAGTTACTGTCGTTTCCCCTTCGGCAAGGGCTCCAAACATTATCGAACGATGGGAGATCGACTTATCTCCAGGTATGGCAATCGAACCACGCAATGTTTGGATGTTCGTTTGTAATTTTTTTGTATTCATAAAACCATCCTTCCCTAAATTATTATGCCAGGATCGTTTCATAATCTGTATGTCTTGAAATACACTCCGCAGCTTTTATGCGATCAACATCCGTTTGGAAACTGATGACCAGCACACCGTATATCTCTTCCCTGGTTTCAATGATCCTGATGTTTGTAATGCTGATACCTTCTTGTGCCAAATATCCGGTAATCTCTGAAATTATTCCGGCATAATCCGGTATATCGATATATAAATCATAAAACGCTGGTATGGCGCCTTTCGCATGTGTCGGCAAATCATCCCTGAAAATCTTGGCATCGGTAAAGAATCGAAGGATTTCTTCACTATCTTCATTCGCAACCAGACCTTTTATATGCTCCATTTCATTCAGCCAATCATTCATTAATTCAAGCAGCACATCCCGGTTATGTAACAAAATGTCACGCCACATTTCCGGACTGCTTGAGGCGATTCTGGTAATATCCCGGAATCCGCCTGCTGCGAGCCTTGAAATCAATTTGTTTTCCTTACTGTAATTCTCTGCCTGCTTAACGAGCCCCGATGCGACAATATGCGGAAAATGGCTAATGACCCCAGTCAGCTTATCGTGTGTGGCAGGACTAACAATAAGAAAGTTAGCTCTTGTCCCCTGCAGCCACCCTTTCAGCTGCTCAACTTTTTCTTCTTTGATGGAATCCCCGGGAGTAAGCAAATAAAATGCATGTTCGAATAAATGTAATTTTGCTGCCGCAGCGCCACTCTTATGGGAACCAGCCATAGGGTGCCCCCCGATGAAGGCCACCCCTTTATCTATCAATGGTTTCGCTGCCTTAACGACTGTATCCTTCGTACTTCCTGCATCAGATATGAGGACATCACTTTTTAAATCCATTTCAGCCAATTGAGCTAAAATCTTCACGGTTTCATTGACAGGCACAGCAAGTAGAATCAAATCAGCTTCACATGCTCCCGCTTCCAAAGATGATACAGAATCATCAATGATCCCCAATAGCATCGATAGTTGAACATTCTTTTCACTTAGGTCCATACCAACAATCACGGCTTCAGGATGTGCATGGCGTACAGCCATGGCCAGTGATCCGCCTATTAGACCTAAACCTATTACAAAAACCTTACCCTTCACTCTTCTCTCCCCCGCATCTTTTATGCTCCTCTAGGTTTGATGAAACGTTAAAGCAGCGAATCAGAAGGTGCCTCAACTTCATTCAAAAAAGCTTTAATAGCATGGATCATTCCTTCATTTTCTTCCGTAGAACCAATCGTTACCCTCAGGCTGTTAGGAAAACCGAAAGATTTCCCCGACCTTGCGATGAAGCCGCGCTCAAGCAAATATTGAAATACCACATCGGCATCCTGTTTAAAATGGATAAAGATGAAATTACCTTGTGACGGGTAATAAGCCAAATTTTCCTTATTGCAAAATTCATAGTACTGCTTTAGCCCTTTTTGATTTTCTTCCTTGCATTTTTCAATGAAGGCCTGATCTTCCAAAGCGACGATTGCAATATTCTGTGCAAATGTGTTCACATTGAATGGTTCCCGGGATGGATCTAGTTTCTGGATGATATCCTCATCCGCCAAACCGTACCCTACCCTAAAACTGGCCAGTCCATAAATTTTCGAGAAAGTCCGGAGTATGATCAAATTTTTATATTTATTAATCCATTGGTTCGTTCTCGGGTAATCCTCAGCCGTTGCATATTCACAATAAGCTTCATCCAAAACGATAAGAACATCTTCCGGCACTTTTTCGATGAACGATAATAAGTCATGTTCCGAAATGTATTTACCTGTTGGATTATTTGGTGTACAAAGCCAGACAACCGCTGTTTCATCATCTATTACTTTAAGCATTCCTTCTAGATCATGAGCACCGTCAATATGAGGAACTTCCCTGATTTCCGCTCCTTCTAGCGTGGCATTATGGCGATACTGCGAAAAAGTGCCTGTTGCCATGACCGTATTCTTCCCAGCTCCCAATAGACTCCTGGAGATGATTTGAATGTTCTCATCAGATCCATTTCCAAAAATAAGCTGAGTTTCTTTCACACCTGTATGTTTCGCAACAGCTTCTCTTAGCATCGTTGCATATCCATCTGGATAGATGGCAAACGAATGGGTTGCATTCTTAACGGATTCCTTGACCTTTTCCGAACAGCCAAAAGGGTTTTCATTTGAAGCTAATTTCGTGATTTTTTCCAACCCGTATAATTTTTTCACTTCATCAGTGGATTTTCCCGGTTGATAAGACTTCAAGGAAAGGACCGCTTCATTCCATTTCATGTCAATCACCTCTATATTTTTATCACTTTAAAGTAAGAAAGTGTGAGAATAGTATATCATAGATTTATAATCATTTTATATCTGCTTTGTCAAATCTGGCCGTAATACCGTAGCCCCTGCCTGGTATACATGCTGTATCTCTTTTTGAGATTTCGTCGTATTTACGTGAATCATGACCCGGATGCAAAATGGCAAGGAATTGCTCACCGGTATTTCTTTCATGCATGTAACCGGTACATAAGTCCAGCCTTCGAATTTCCTCAAGGCTTTGGCAGGAAAAACAGAACGAATCTCTTCCGTAGCAGAAAAAAATACAGAAGCTACCATATCGGGATCAATTTCGTTGACCTGAATGATCTCGGACATCAACTTTTCGACAGCTGAAATCACTTCCATTTCTGTGTCTCTTTCTACTGTAGTGGCACCCCTTATTCCTCTTATCACACATAGTCCCCCTTCTCCTGAACTCTAAATCATCTCCGCCATTTCCTCTATCAGCTCAGAGTCGGCCATATCCATTAATAGCGGTGACCCCACTTCGTTTAGCAGAACAAAGGTAGCTGCATCATTGACCGATTTTTTGTCTGTTTTCATTAATTCAAGCAGAATTGCATGTTCAAGTCGGGTTGGAATGGTTATTTGATATCCTAAATAAGCAACCCAGTCAATAAACTCATCTAGTTTAAAATCGAGATCCACTTTCTTTCTGCTTAATTTAAGAGCATATACCATCCCGATTAAAATCGATTCCCCATGCGTAAAGTTTCCGTATCCCATTGAACCTTCCACTGCATGTCCAAGCGTATGACCAAAATTCAAAAAGGCACGAATGCCGTTTTCCTTCTCATCCTCTTCGACAATTTTAGCTTTAATGCCAATCCCCTTTGTAATCATGGTAAGGAATTGCTCATCCGTTATATCATTCAAATCAACAATATTCGACTTTAACCATAGATAAAACTCATTATCTGCTATCAAGGAATGTTTAATGACTTCTGCAAAACCTGACCTTAATTCTTTAAGTGGCAGAGTCTTTAAAAATTCCAGATCATAAATGACCGCTTCAGGCTGATGAAAGGCCCCAATCATATTTTTCCCTAGCGGGTGATTAATGGCAACCTTGCCGCCCACTGCACTATCGTGGGCAAGCAAAGTCGTCGGAACCTGTATAAATGGAATCCCTCTCATAAAAGTAGCTGCAACGAATCCAGCCAAATCACCGACAGCACCGCCGCCAAGGGCGATAATCAATGACTTGCGATTCATTTGTTTGGATAAGCAGAAGCTTTGGCATTCATAAAACACATCGAATGTTTTAGCATGCTCCCCTTCTGGCACTACATGATGCAAAACCGGTTTTCCCGTCTTGATCAGGGCGTCCTTCACAGTCTGCAAATGAAGTGCCGCCACTTTCTCATCAGTTATGATCAGAATCTTGTTTAGATGATTCAGTTCATGTGTTATTAATTCGGGCAATTCATTGATTGCCTTCTTGCCAATTAAAACCGGATATTGCTTGGAAGCCGTTTTTATTTGGATGGATTCCATGATTTAAAACCCCTTTACTTCTTCCCGATATGATCTTATGTACTCTGCTAATTGCTCATAACGATCTGAAGGGAATTGATCAACGATGGCAGCCGCCAGTTCCCATGCGACTACCGCCTCAGCAACTACTGCTGCTGCAGGAACCGCACAACTATCGGAACGCTCGACACTTGCTTCAAACACTTCCTTCGTATCAATATCAACACTTTTCAAAGGTTTATATAAAGTGGGGATCGGCTTCATCACACCGCGTACAACTATTGGCATTCCAGTTGTCATACCGCCTTCAAAACCGCCGAGGCGATTGGTTTTGCGGTAATAACCCTGTTCTTCATCCCATGCGATTTCATCATGGACATCACTGCCGAATAGATGGGCCGCTTCAAATCCTAGACCTATTTCCACACCTTTAAATGCATTGATGCTCATTATCGCTGCGGCTAGTTTTGCATCAAGCTTACGGTCATAATGCACATAACTCCCCACTCCCACCGGCATTCCTTCTACAATGACTTCGACGATTCCGCCGATGGAATCTCCTTTTTGTTTCGCTTCATCAATTGCATCCTTCATCTGCTGCTCTACGTTTTTGTCGAAACATCTTACGGAAGATTCTTCTGTTACTTGTTGCAATTGCTGGATCGTTTCGTATTTTGGCGGTTCTGCCTTCACTCCGCCAATTTCCAAAACATGTGATGCCACTTCTATCCCCAATAAAGACAATAGTTTTTTTGCGACAGAACCTGCCGCCACCCTTACTGTCGTTTCACGGGCCGAAGAGCGTTCCAGGACATTTCTCAAATCGCGGTGCCCATATTTAATCCCGCCGTTCAAGTCGGCATGACCAGGACGTGGCCGGGTGATTTTACGTTTAATTTCTTCAGCTTCCTCTTCTGAAAGCCCTTCACTTCCCATGATCTTTGTCCAATGTTTCCAATCATCGTTCTCGACCACCAAAGCAACCGGTGAACCGAGTGTGTAGCCATGTCTGATTCCTGAAGAAATAAAAGCCTGATCTTTCTCGATCTGCATCCTTCTTCCACGTCCATGCCCTTTTTGCCGGCGCCCCAATTCTTGATTGATATCCTCATTCGAAATCGGCATTCCTGCCGGTAATCCTTCAATGATAGTAGTCAATTGCGGACCATGTGATTCTCCCGCTGTTAAATATCTCATCTTCCAGCCCCCTTTTAGCACTTTAAAGTGTATATGTATCAATATACCACAATTTTATGAAATGTGGGTATATGTAAAACGTAAAAACCATATTGTTTGAATTTAATCACTTTTCACTCTACTTTACAAGTACTTAAACATTTTCGATATAGATTAATCTTTCAAATCAGAGTTCTACTGGATTTGCTATTACTCGACAAACGAAAAGGACTGAACGCCCATGAGCAGAATCAGTCCCTTTTTTAAAAGTATTTACTTTTTCTTGTAAAAAAATGTGTCGATCGTTTCAAATTGATATTTTCCAGGGGTGAATATTTGCTCTGTACTTCCTACAAAAAAAACCCCGCCGCTTCTTAGTGATGCACTGAATTTTTCATATAACAAATTTTTGGCTTCTTCCGTGAAATAAATTAGCACATTGCGGCAAATGATTAAATCGAACCCCTGTTCAAATCGATCAGCGAGAAGGTTTTGCTTTTTAAATGTTACCCTTCTCTTAATTTCTTCATCAACACGATAAAAATCCGCTTTTTTTTCAAAGTATTTCCTTTTGATTTCTTCAGGCACTTCATTTAAGGAACGTTCAGGATACATCCCCAATTTCGCTCGCGCCAACACATTTTCATCCAGATCCGTCGCCAATATCTCTATCTGGCTAAGTGGAACCAGATTGGATAAAATCATGGCAAGCGTGTATGGTTCCTCGCCAGTTGAACAGGCCGCACTCCAAATCTTTAACTTTTTTTTGCTTGCTAATAACCCTGGAAGGATTTTCCGCTCCAATACTTCCCATCTTTTCGCATTTCGATAAAATTCGGAAACATTGATTGTCATTCTATCCAGAAACTCATTTAGAACTTCTGGATTGGTTTGAATGTCTTTATAGTATTCTCGAAATGAATGATATCCTCTTTTTTCATATAGAGATGTCAATCGCCTTTTCATTTGCCCTTCCTTATATAATGCCAAATCAATGCCTGTTAACGTTTTGATATTGCGAATAAACTCTTCATATTCTTGAGGCATTCCTACGACTCCCCTGCACATAATATTTAAGTGGTCCTGCCCTTTATATATCGGAGAGTGCCATATTTTCTTTAAACTACAATAATTCCTTACCATGCCGGGAAGTTAAAAAAGCAATGCAAAAAAAACGGGTTCCATCGCATAATGACGATGGAACCCGCTTCCTATATAGTGATGAGTACTAATTAATAAACCCACTCGTTTACAAGTTTAGAATACTCAACAAGTTCTTCTTCTTTGAAGAATAAACCGATTTCACGTACAGCGCTTTCAGCTGAATCAGATCCGTGAATGATGTTTTTGCCGACAGTTACGGCAAAATCGCCACGAATTGTTGCTGCTGCTGCATCTTTAGGGTTAGTAGCACCCATCATTTGACGTGCTGTAGCGATTACATTTTCACCTTCCCAAACCATTGCGAAGACAGGACCTGAAGTAATGAAGTCCACTAATTCGCCAAAGAAAGGACGTTCTTTGTGCTCGCCATAATGTTGCTCAGCCAATTCTTGAGAAATGACCATTAATTTTGCTCCTGCAAGAAGGAAGCCTTTCTTTTCGAAACGGGAAACGATTTCACCGATTAAATTGCGTTGAACGCCGTCAGGCTTTACCATTAAAAATGTTCTTTCCATGAATGTCACTCCTAATATGTATCATTGTTATTTGCCTATATAAGGCAATACTTTTAGAATATTACCATTGTTTGATGAGTTTCGCAACTCCCATTATCAAAACTTTCTTTTTCCGATATTTTTCGCGATATCCGATAAAGTTTTTCTAGCTTTAATGGCAGGAAGACCTTTCAACTCAGTAAAAGCTTTTTCTAAATACATATCACTGATCCTCGCTGCCTGTTCAATGGCACCGGAAGTTTTTATCGCATTGATTATATGGGACATTTCATCTTTTGGCGTATCTTCCCGAACAGTTTCGATAAGCTTTTTTAATTTTGGATCCTCCATAGCGATCAAAACGGGTAAAGTGATATTACCTTGAATCAAATCACTCCCGGCCGGTTTACCAAGCTCTTCTTCCGACGCCGTAAAATCCAATATATCATCGGTGATTTGATAGGACATACCGACATAATATCCGAATTTAAATAGCTTTTCGTGAATTCCCTCTTCAACACCTGCTGAAATGGCTCCCAACTGGCAGCTGGATGCAATGAGCAATGCCGTTTTCCGTTTGATCCGTCTAAAATATATCCGCCAATTCTGTTCGAAATTATACTTATCTTTAATTTGTTCAATTTCCCCAAGACATAGTTCAACCATGGTATCAGCGAGAATCTGATGCGCAAGCGGAGACTCGATGACCGCCATCATTTCCAGTGCACGAGCAAAAATGAAGTCGCCTGTGTACATGGCGACGCGATTATCCCATTTCGACTTGATGGTAGCCGACCCTCTGCGTAAATCCGCATCATCCACAACATCATCATGTACAAGGGAAGCCGTATGAATCAGTTCCAGAGTCGCTGCGACATGCTTTACGACATGAATATCATAGTTGCCAAACTTCGCACCCAATAGGACGAATACCGGACGGATCCGTTTTCCACCGGATTGCAGTAAATGCAGGGAAGCTTCCCTTAAAACCGTGGAATCCGCTTCAATTGCGGCTTCCAGTTCTTTTTCTATTAATTGCAAATCTGCATTCAAAAATGAATACATCATTTTAAATTTCATACATTCCACCCAGCTTTGTCCATTGCTATTCTGCTTATTTTGAAGGCTTGTACCCGAAATGTGTTGCTGCTACCCCACCGAAATGGGCTTTATAACTGACATTTTCCATTCCTGCCTGCTTAAACATGTTTTCAAGCTTTTTCATGCCTGGGAAATCTCGAGCCGATTCCTGCAGCCATGAGTATTCACTATAGCTTTTTGCGAATAATTTGCCGAACATGGGCATGATGAAACGGAAATAAAAATAATATCCCTGTTTAAAGCCTAGCATCGTTGGCTGTGACGTATCCAGGCAAACGACCATACCACCTGGCTTCGCTACACGGTTTAACTCTTTAAGCACTTTCATGTAATCAGGGACATTCCGCAGCCCGAAACCGATCGTGACATAGTCAAAGCTATTATCCTCAAAAGGAAGTTCCATTGCATTCCCATGCATTAGGGAAACCTGATCCAGATTGAGTTCCTTCACCTTTTGTTCGCCGATTTTCAGCATGTTTTTACTAAAATCCAGACCAACAACCTTTCCTTCTGGTCCTACTTCATTAGCAAGGGCAATGGTCCAGTCCGCTGTTCCACAGCATACATCCAGTGCATGGGCGCCTTTTGGGACATTCATGATGGCCATTGTAGCCTTCCGCCATTTAAGATGCTGTTTAAAGCTGATGAGGGAATTCATCTTGTCATAATTTCCGTAAATCTTTTCAAAGACATGATGAACTTTTTGCTCTTTAGACTGCTCCATGATTCACCCTTCTTTCACATATGAATTTGCCATACTCTCTGTTTGTTCCAAGATGGTCTTCACTCTTTCCAGTAGTTCATCATCCAACTTTGCCAGCTTCCGCATCGAGCGTTCTACGGATTGCCTGGCATCCCTCAGGCACTTGTCGAATTGGGTGCGTACCTGTTCTTCCTTTTCCGAAATGGGAACATCCCCACCGATCGAGTCATCAAAAAGCATTTCCCTTAGGACATCAAAAACTATTGATTCCCCCGACTTCATATAACCGCTCTTCTCGGCATGCAACCGTTTTAAAAGCAGCAGATCTTCCGATATTTCTATCCAGGCAGGCTCATTATAGTAATTCGCCAGTTTCTGAATCAGCGAAGCCTCGATCGCTTTTAACGTCATTAAAAGCGTTGGTACATCATGAATCGACCCTTGTTGGTATAGAATGATTTTATTATCATTTATTTTTTTTATCGCGCTTGAAAGGATACGGATCATATCAACATTACCTATACTGGCAAGCCCTTGATAATATAAGCCACTATAGTAATCACCGGCAAGCACTTGTAATTGACGATTTTTCAATACCTCGGGCGACTCGATTCCTTCACCCGAATTCGAGACGATTTCATGGGTATCCAGAGCTATTTGCACTAACATGGTTGAAATGATGTATTGATTCCGTTTTTCGCTTGTAACGTCCAAATCGTTAAACAATCCCCAAAGCAACATCAGTTTATCTTCGTCCAGGCTTGGCTTTTGTATATACTTCAACAAATATGGATGTTGAGCTTTCGTTTCTATTAATCGTTTTAATTGCCTTATGTCGTCCGTTATGTTTAACAATTGAGATCACCCTTGCATCCCCGAAAGATAATTTTTTTCATACATATTGGTTTCTGTCTGTGTAAAATACACATTATTATACCATAAAAACAATCAGATGAAATGGTCAACGTTTATAAAATGAAACTTCCAAAAACAAGGAAATCATCGACTTTTGCTCTTCAAAAACATGGATGCGGGAAATTTACAGCTTGTTAAACGCGATATCAGGTGATTGATTTATAATTAACCAAGCATTGAGAAACGATCATTTGTCAGGTGAATTCTTTTTGGAATCACTTTCTATCTCTCCGAATGGGGTATAGACCTTTGCATGGCCCCTGATTTTAATTGCCGAGGTATGCTCCGTGAATTGTGCGATCATCACCTCTCCTGAGTCCAGTTTTTCGGAGTGGTGAAACTTGGTGTCCGTTCCTCTTGTCAACCCGATGACATTCACACTATCCTCAATGGCTTTGATTACGACAAAATCATTCAGAATCTTTTTTTCATTCATTTTTTCCTGCCCCCATATCCTTAGTCTTTAATGAATGCCAGTACTTCAGCTCTAGTACGGTGATCCTTCGCAAACGTTCCCCTTACAGCTGAAGTCACTGTTTTAGATCCCGGTTTTTTCACGCCTCGCATGGTCATGCACATATGTTCAGCCTCTACTACAACCATTACACCATGAGGCTCGAGCTTTTCCATTATCGAGTCTGCAACTGTAGAAGTGATGCGCTCTTGAAGCTGCGGACGCTTCGATACAGCCTCAACCGCCCGTGCCAATTTGCTTAAACCAGTCACTTTTCCGTTTTTCGGAATATATGCTACATGGGCTTTCCCGTAAAAAGGGACTAAATGATGTTCACATACCGAGTAAAACGGAATATCCTTTACAAGTACAAGTTCTTCATGGTCCTCCCCAAAAACAGTATCGAAATATTCCTTTGGATCCTGATTAAGTCCAGAAAAAATTTCTTCATACATTCTGGCTACACGAGCAGGAGTATCCAGCAGTCCTTCCCTCGTTGGGTCTTCCCCTACAGCCTCGAGAAGCATTTTAACCGCTTCTTCTAATTTGGCATGATCAACATTAGCCATTTTTTGTACCTCCTAAAAAATCAATAATATTATGTATTCAGATAAAAAAACCAAAGCGCGTTGCACCCGGAAATCCATAATTGCAATTATTAAATCACCGATTACCCATACATTGAAGCCCTTTAAAGGCAGTTTCGTCGGAAGCGGTTTCGGATGGTTATTTTCTTGTGCAGTTTTCACCATCTGAAGCGTTTCTAAAATATTCACTGTCCTTTATATTATCACAGATGGAAATTAAGAAGCAAAAAAAGGACCGCGTTTTCACGCGGCCCTTTTCGGTTAAGCACCCGTATGTAATGGTAGAATTACTTCACTGCATCTTTCAGCGCTTTACCGGGTTTGAAAGCTGGCACTTTGCTAGCTGCAATTTCGATTTCGTCACCAGTCTGTGGGTTACGGCCTTTACGAGCCGCACGTTCACGAACTTCAAAGTTACCAAAACCAATCAATTGGACTTTATCACCGTTTTTTAGAGCTTCTAAGATTGTATCAAAAACAGCATCAACAGCTTTTGTAGCGTCTTTCTTAGAAATTTCAGTTGCTGTAACAACTTCATTAATTAATTCTGTTTTGTTCATGCCATTCACCTCCTCCCAAAAGGAATCTTTATAAAAAATCATTATTACAACACTATAATAGTGATTTGATATTAGCTTCGGTCAAAAAATTTTCATTCACTGACAATCAGGGATTACCAAGCCGGTTTAATTTCCAAATTATTCATCCGGAAATTTATAAATAGGTTGAAATCGCTGTTATAACGCGTTTTCTGTATGTAGATTATCACAAATCCTATAAGCTTAGCAAGGGAATTCAAAAAATAATGGGAATCTTTTCATTAATAATTGTATATATTATAAATTTTGTCTTTCGCTATTCATCATTTCCCTTTTTTATAGAAATTAAACTTATTATATTGCTGAAAATCGCTTAACCACAGGGTTTTTTCAAGATTATACTAAAAAACAGCAGATTAATTCAAATATTAGCGTTCATAAATGATATTTTTCTTGCGATCCTGCCGTTTCTCCCATGTAAAAAGACCAATCCATAAATGGAGTTGGTCCAGCCTTAAACGTTTTCTATAAGATGATGGCAATCAAACCGCCACTGCCCTCATTAATAATCCTCTCAAGTGTTTCTTTTAATTTATAGCGTGCATTGTCTGGCATCATCGCTAATTTCACCTGTATGCCTTCCCTTACGTAGGAACTTAGGCTTCTTCCAAAAATATCGGAGTTCCAAATGGAAAGCGGATTGTCTTCGAAATCCTGCATCAGATAACGTACTAATTCCTCACTTTGCTTTTCCGTACCGATGATTGGCGAGAATTCGGATTCGACATCGACCTTGACCATATGGATGGAAGGGGCTACGGCTTTTAGCCTGACACCGAACCTGGCTCCCTGGCGGATGATTTCCGGTTCATCAAGACTCATATCGTTAAGGGATGGCGCTGCGACACCATATCCAGTTTGTTTAACCATTCTCAACGCATCGGCCACCTGATCATATTCTGCTTTCGCATACGCAAAGTCCTGCATTAATGATAACAAATGATCCTTGCCCCGAATCTCCACACCGACAATTTCCTTCAGAATATCATCATAGAGTTCATCCGGAGCGTATAGGTCTATTTCTGCAACCCCCTGCCCCATCTCAATGCCTGCAAGTGCTGCACGGTCAATGAACTCGAATTCATTGAAATGACCGACTACACGATCAACATCCCTTAGGCGCTTAATGTCCTTGACGGTCTCTTTAACCGCTTCCTGGTAACTTTCCCTTAACCAATGATCCTCGCGCAGAACCATAACCCAGCTCGGGAGATTAACATTGACCTCGAGAACAGGAAATTCGTACAAGGCTTCGCGCAGTACGCTGTAAACATCCGATTCCCTCATTCCCTCGACACTCATGGCCAATACGGGGATATCATACTTTTCCTGCAAGGATTCCCTCAGTGCTACCGTATTCGGGTGGTGAGGCTGAACGGAATTGACAATCATGATAAATGGCTTGCCAACCTCTTTCAATTCTTCGACGACCCTTTCCTCGGCCTCTAAATAATCACTTCGCGGGATTTCTCCTATCGAACCATCCGTAGTAACGACCACGCCTAATGTGGAATGATCCTGAATTACTTTGCGAGTACCGATCTCGGCAGCTTCATTGAACGGAATCGGCTCTTCATACCAAGGCGTGTGAATCATGCGGGGACCATTTTCATCTTCATACCCTTTTGCCCCGGGTATTGTATAACCGACACAATCGACTAAACGGATGTTCACGTCGAGACCTTCAGCTACTTGAATCGACGCTGCCTGGTTCGGTACGAATTTGGGTTCCGTCGTCATGATCGTCTTTCCGGCAGCACTTTGAGGCAATTCATCCTGTGCCCTGGCACGGTCCGCCTCAGACGGTATATTCGGAATGACGACTAGCTCCATGAATTTTTTAATAAATGTGGATTTTCCAGTCCTGACGGCACCGACCACCCCCAAGTATATATCGCCACCGGTCCGTTCAGCTATATCTTTAAAAATATCTACCTTTTCCAAGGTATCCCCTCCCGAATTAGAGTTTTGGGATTTCGTTTATCCATTTGCATTTATTTAGGACAATATATATCTATGATGTTGTCCTAAAAATTTATTCCATTTATTTCCCTGGTTCAATCCCTTCCTCCACCAGAAATTTTTATATAAGGGTTGTTATTTTAAAAGTAAGATGAAATAAAGATAAAAGAAATAACCCTTCCCCTACAATATATTTTGCAGAAGAAGGGTTATGCCTATTTTGTTAGAAATATTGGGGTATTTGTTTTTTCATCAATTGTATATGGTAACGAATAGGCAGGGACGAACTCCGAACTCCGCACCAGCAGTTCCCGGATATCTTCACCTTGCTTGATTTTCCCCTCATTCTTCTTCAATGCCTCAAGTAAATCCGGAGTATAATCAACAAAAATGCTGCCTTGACCATCGACTACAAGGAATAAATCTTTTTGTGAAAATGGACTAGTGACCGTCGGAGCTTCCTTCAGGCCCATCTTTTCATAATCAAGCGTGAAGACATTATTGGATAACCTTTCCTTAAACGGTGGGTATCCGTTGCTTTGCTGATAGGCAGTCAATCTCAAGGAAACATCCTGAATCTTCTGCGCCATCCTGACATCCAATAGCTTTACAGTCGGATCTTTTTCAACATTAACGAGGATGTATTGAAAGATACCCCCGGATTCAAAGGCATTGTCCGGCGGTTCAGCCATATACCTCGGCGAAATCTTAGAAAATTTTATGACATATTTTTGATAAATCGGTGTCCCTGCATCTTTAGTAACTATCGGCAGTATGCCGCCTTCATCTTTCTGAAATTGATCCACTGCACTTTGGACGGATTGTATTTGCTCTTTATAAGGCAGTTGGTTTTGCATTTTTTGCTTCTCCGGATATAAGCAGCCAGATAATGATACAGTGATGCATAATAAACATAATATTTTGAAAAAATTTCTCATCATTTCTCCTCACCTATCAAGTGGTTGGCCCGCTAAGAACAACGATAAGGATGATCAAGCCGGCCAGAATCATAAGTATGTATGCGATAATTGCTGTCAAGACTCTCCAAAAACCTTTTAATTTATAGCGGCTTAAGTAGATTAGAAA
Source organism: Bacillus sp. ISL-78 (assembly GCF_018613455.1). Lineage (NCBI taxonomy): Bacteria > Bacillati > Bacillota > Bacilli > Caryophanales > Bacillaceae > Bacillus > Bacillus sp. ISL-78. The sequence goes on along the minus strand of NZ_JAGGQC010000027.1, from coordinate 193,119 downwards.
TATAGAGATAACCATAAAGCCCATAGCTATAAAGGATATCCACATTTTTTGCAGAGCAGGTGTCATATCTTCATCACTCCTTTTTCCAGAAATTATTATAACATACCAAATTACGTTAAAGGAATTAAATCCTTGTCCAATCTGTGTAATTCCCGTTTTCATTACTCGTTCTCGTGAAAAAAAATTTCTGAGATCCAGTTATATAACGAGAAATATGTAATTATTCCCTCCTCCAAGCAACAAAAAAACACCGCAATGAATGTTTCAGTTTATAAACAAACTCGATAATAATTGAGTTCGTCGACAGTTTTTTAAGGTGTTTAAAATTTGACCGTTGATTGGAACGCAGTGCACTCGCTTTCCCCGGAAGGTCCGCCTACGGTGCCATTAGCGCCTATGGGGTCTCCCATGGCCCCGCTTTCCCGCAGCAGTCTCGTACGTTCCGTTCCAGTCAACCTTGTGTTAACAGGAAGATAAGCTCCTTATTCAAGGGTGAAAACGCGAGGTGATGAGGATACCTTTGATCAGCTTGAAATGTTTACTTGGACCACCTCTTGCAGCGAACTATTTGATTAGTAAAATGGAGGCTGCCATTCATGTAAAGAAGATGTCCACCTAGACTTGCCGAAGGATAGAAATGGTCGAAATAATGACCTTGGAGAGTTCATCATTATCCAAAACTGCTATAAATTCAAAAAGGTTTCGGAATGGTACCATTCCGAAACCTTTTTATCTACAGTCTGAATCAGCCCTATGGCTGTTTTTCTGCTTTTTTCAATTAAGATTGAAGCGTCGGCAAGACTTCTTTAAACGCTTTAATGACTGTATCGACTTCATCCAGCTTAATAGTCAATGATGGCTCGATCCTGATTGTTTTGGAATTAATAAGCGTACCTGCCACCAAGATGCCTTTATCAAAAAGGGCTTTTGAGAATTCATAACCCACTTCATCTTTATGGAACTCAATACCGATCATTAATCCTTGGCCGCGTATTTCCAGCACCTTATCTTTGTGCTCAGCAGCCACTTCCCTTAACCCATTTAAGAAGTATTCCCCAACTTCTGCAGCACGCTGCGGTAAGTTTTCTTCCAAAAGTACGTCGATCGTAGCAATGGCCGCAGCACAAGCTAATGGATTTCCGCCAAATGTCGTAGTATGCATGAATGGATTGTCGAACCAGCTTTTAAATACTTTCTCATTGGCTACAACAGCGCCTGCAGGCATTACTCCGCCACCGAATGCTTTCGCTAAACAAATAATGTCCGGAACAACATCATATAGCTGGGATGCAAACATTTTACCTGTCCGTCCCATTCCTGTTTGCACTTCATCCAAGATCAATAACGCATCATATTCGTCACACAATGCCCGAACCTGTTTTAAATAATCTTGCGGAGGCAGGATGACCCCTCCTTCACCTTGAATAGGCTCCAACAGCACAGCAGCAACATCTTCACCGACCAATCCGCAACTTTCAAACGTTTTTCTCATCATATCCACATCACCGAATGGTACATGGCGCACACCTGGTACCAACGGGATGAACGGTTTTCTGAACATACCCTTTGCCGTTGCAGACAGGGAACCAAGGCTTTTGCCATGGAATGATTTTGTCGTGGAAATGATCGTGTATTTGTCACTGTACATTTTAGCCAGTTTTAGTGCAGCCTCCACGCTCTCGGTACCGCTGTTCGTAAAGAATGAATATTTTAGATCTCCCGGCGTGATTTCAGCAAGGATCTTGGCAAGCATTGCACGTAATGGATCAAGCAAGTCCTGGCTATGAAGGGCTTGTCTTTGCAATTGATCGGTTACTGCCTTTACTACTTTAGGGTTACGGTGGCCAACATTATAAATACCAAAGCCACCTAAACAATCAATATATTTTTTTCCATTTACATCCGTAAAACAGGAATCTTGATCAGACCACTCCACCGAAGCGAACTGTGTGTCTTTAGTGACCGTCTTCCGGTATTCCAAAAACCCAGGGTTTACATGGTTACGGAAATTCTCGACCGTTTCTCTTGTTACCCACTGTGCATCTTCTTTTGAAATTTCTTTCTGCTCGATTAATTGAAGCACCTTTTTAATATAATCTTGAGTTGCTGATTGGGTAGCTTGAGTGTTTTTACTTTCTACGTTAATTGACATTTTATAATCTCCTTTTTTAATAGCTTTAGTTGATGGGTTAATTAAGTTTGCTTGTTTTATGAAACTTTGATGCTTACCTCCCTTTTTTCTTATACTTACTAATCAAGCAAGAACCATGCCAAGTTAATTCACCAATAAAATCGCATTTTTTTAAAAAAACCACTCTTAAATTATGCAATTATGCATATCGTTATTTCACTTTGCATAATCAAGTGTGGGAAATCATTGAAAAGCTTCGAAAATGCCTTCATAAAAATAAAAGCCGTTGACAAGTGATTTTCATCACTCGGCAACGGCTTTTAATCAAAATGCATCATTTTCGATTTTCTTACTTTGTTCAGCTAACACTTTTTGATACTTCCTGCTCACTGACGATTGACTTATCCCGAGCGCTTTAGCCGCTTTGGTCGTGGTTTTATACTGTTTCATGGCAAGCATGATCAATTGTTCTTCCACATGATCCTGCGCTTCCTGCAGCGGAAGGATTCTCGTAATGATGGGTTTCGTTTGTTTAAAGTCACTGCCCACAGGTATGAACCTTTGAATGAAGTCAGCATCGATCATCTCTTCATCTGCAGAAACAACCAATCTTTCAATCATGTTCTGCAACTCACGAATGTTTCCCGGCCAAGTATAGACTTCCAGTATATTTAATGCATCAGGGGAAAAGTGATAATTCCGCTGATACCTTTCATTCAGTTTTTGCAGGAAATGAAAGGCTAGCGGCGGTATATCCTCCGGCCTTTCCCTTAATGGGGGCACATGTATGGGTATGACGTTCAATCGATAGAATAAATCTTCTCGGAACGTGCCCATCTCGACCATTTTTTCCAGACTCTTATTCGTGGCCGCAACAATTTGAACATCAATGGAAATGGGTGTGGTGCTGCCAATCGGAATCACTTCCTGTTCCTGGAGTACCCGCAGCAGCTTGACTTGCAGATGTATGGGCATGTCACCCACTTCATCCAGGAATAATACACCTTTATTGGCCTGCTGAAAGTATCCTACCTTCCCATTTTTATCCGCTCCTGTAAAGGAACCCTTCGTATAACCAAACAATTCACTTTCGAGAAGGTTTTCCGGAATCGCCCCGCAATTTATCTTCAGGAAAGGTTGTTTAGATCGCCTGCCCATTTTATGAATGGCTTCAGCAATCACTTCTTTACCTACTCCCGACTCCCCATTGATTAATACAGTAGATGAAAAATGGGCTATTTTCTTGACTTGGCTGATTATTTGCTCCATTTTAGGACTTGCAAAAACCAACTCTTTATAAAATTGATCCTGTTTTTTGAAAGAGTCCAGTTCTTTCCTCATTTCATTTAATTCCGATTTCAATTGTGTCGTTTCCGTTATATCCCTTGATGCAATGACTATTCGATCTATTTCCCCTTTTTCATTGAACACAGGGGTGCCGACGGAAAGGACTTTCTTATTCATTTTCGTATCTTGGACAATCGATACTTTCTTTTTTTGTTCAAGGACTAACCGGGTTACCGAAGGATTAAAAATCCCTTCATCTTCTAATTGCAAGAGATTCTTCCCGATATAATCTTTTAAGTCCTTCCCCCAGAATCCCGAGATGATGCTGTCACTATAGCGCAGCAGCTCTCCTTTTTGATTGACTACAAGTATTTCATCATAGATATTCGCTAAAATGGCATTCAAGTCTTTATTCGAGCTTTTTATCAATTCTATTTCCATGGCCATTTCCTCAACCATCGGTAAATCCTGAACGATGATGATCAGGCCTTCGACTTCTTTTTCATGGTTCAGAATCGGGCTATAGTCGACGAGCACACTCATGACATCAGTAATCTCCAACTGATTCAGAATACTGCTCCCGCTGGCAAACACGCTATGTATATGCTGCTTATTGAAGATGTTCGCAGCAGGTTCATTAAGGACTTGTTCAGAAGGTTTTTTTATCATCTTCAAGCCTGATTCATTGAAGTTCACGATATTCTTTTCTTTATCAGCCACAAATATCCCCATAGGAATGGAGGTTAATATAACATTCAGCAGGTCTAAATTTTGTTTGCTGTCCTGCTTGAATAATTCTGCTAATACATCTTCCCTTTTTACATAACCCGTTAGCAGGCCATCATCCGTTTTTATCAGCACGATAGGTTCACCGATAATTTGAAACAGATGCGGCAAGGAAATGTTAGGGTGCAATTTACAGACATTATCAATCGAAAAAGCATACTGTAAAAGCTGATCGACTGTCGTTATTTTTTCATTTAACGGGAGGTCATCCATGCGGATATACGCAAACACTTGATTTTCCTTCATAAGAAAGAAGAAAGGTTCCTGTATCTCATGAATATTTTGGTCTGAAAATGTAGGCTGATCAATTGTTATAGTTATGAATGGTCTAATTTTATCATCCGGAATAGATAACACAGTTTCACTCTCCTTTTGTAACCTAACCTATATTTTATCACAATTCCGAATTGCAAGATAAAAAATAATAGGCACCATTACTCATATCCAGCATTTACCTTTACTCATTCCACAACAAAAGGGTCCATTAACGGACCCTTTTGAACCTGATATGCAGCTTAGACTTATTTTATAAAGGACCGTCCACCTTATCTTATACATTCCAATCATGTTTGACTTTTGCTTATTCCTATTTGTAATGATTCGTGGATGGCAGTCCTCTGCTAAGGATTTTTATACAGATAGAACCGCTCCCTCCATACCGTCATAAAGCTTCATACCATCAGCACTATAAGGAACCAAGGGTAAAATATATGCTTCTGCCCCCGTCACCATTCCTTATACATCCCCCTGCGTAATTTGTCAGATAAATACCATCAAAAGCAAGGCGACGAACGTTAATACAGCATTGCTTTCGCACCCATTTTCCTAACCATGACACGGGAACCGTCACAATAATCAGTAAATTCAACGCTTATGGATAGGTCAGTACAGAAGGAAATTTATTAAAAGCAATATAATTGAAATGAATGATTAATCCATCAGTATCGACTAACCTGCAAAAACAGGCATATGTATGAATGGACTTTTGCATATAAACCTATACCGAACCTGCCGAAGGAATGACTTTGCCAACATTACATAACCGTACGCCGGGAAAAGCATCACCATAAAGCTCCCGGGCACCATATTAATCTACATATTCTTGCCCTAAGTGCTGAATACATGTTGCTAACGCTATGAACGGCATGGGAACAACAAGCAATAGCATTAATGACCTCTTTATTTCTCATCAGCCATGTAAGACCCTCCCTCGTGTAATGAAACAGTAGAATAAATTCACTGTGCTTTTTCAAAATGAAATAGCGGAGGGGATTCCGTAAACCATTTTGTCCGATATAGGAGATAACCAATCCCAATTACCGCCCAGACTATTCCTAAAATCAAGGAACTCATACCGAGATTAAGCCAAAGGATGAAGACCGAAGCCGCGCCTAAAACCGGGGACAGAATAGTTGAAAGAAAACCTTTAATCGTTCTGAAGCTTTTGTTTCTTATCGAATGGACGATTACGCAAATATTCACGAAGGTAAAAGCGATTAATGCCCCAAAGTTTATGAGGGAAGTGGCCGTAACCAAATCAAGGAATAAGGCAACCAGTGATATCGACCCGACAAAAATGACATTAAAAAATGGCGTGTTGTACTTGGGGTGGACAAACCCAAATAGTTTTTTCGGGATCATTTGGTCACGCCCCATGACATATAGCAACCTAGAAACACTAGCGTGAGATGCCAGACCGGAGGCAAGGGTACCGCATAACGTTCCTGCAAGAAAGAATGCCTGAAATAACTTCCCGCCCACGAAAAGGGCAATTTCCGGAGAAGCTGCTTCAGGATCGCTAAAACGGGAAACATCCGGGAAAAATAACTGTGTAAAGAATGATGCCGTCACGAATAAAACCCCTCCGATCAGGGCAGTCAAAAAGATTGCCCGGGGGACCGTTTTAGATGGATTCGGTGTTTCTTCCGATAAAGTAGTGACTGCGTCAAACCCCAAAAAAGAAAAACAAAGGATTGTAGCACCAGTTATGAGCGTCGAGATTTCCATGTGGGGCCCGATGAATGGCTGAACCGACAAGACCTCTCCAGTCCCTTCTCCACCCATGACGCCTTTAACGACAAGAGCCCCAAAAATGAAGATGACCAACATTTGAAAAAAAACAAGGAAGCTATTAAAGTTAGCCGCAAAATTAACATTGAATAAGTTAATGACTGTCATTAAAAGGACAAATGCCACCACCCATATCCATGGGTATACTTCCGGAAAAAGAGCAGTTAAGTATATTTTTGTCAAAATGCCGTTCACCATCGGTAAAAATAAATAGTCAAGTAACGAAGACCACCCGACAAGGAAGCCTAAATGAGGACTGATCGTTTTTTGTGTGTAAGTATAGGATGAACCTGCCTGCGGATATATTTTAACCATTTTTCCATAACTGGCTGCCGTAAACAACATTGCCAAAAGAGCAATGATATAAGCGGTCGGCACATGCCCCCCGGTTTTTTCGGAAACTATCCCGAATGTATCAAAAACAACCATCGGCGTCATATATCCAACACCGAGCAATACGATATGCCACAAGTTTAATGACCTTTTCAGATTACCTGTTTGCATGTATCATTCCCCTTCCTTTTTAAGCGAGAAAAGGGTAACTAACTTTTCTCGCCACCCCTTATAATTTTTTGGTCATATTACACTACGCAATTTTCATACCAAAAAAAAGGGTCGATTTTTAACAAAAAACAAGGAAATATGTAGAATGATTTATGCAAATCTGAATAATCTATTCAATTATTCATAAATTGAAGATTTTTTGCCCATAAAAAAAGCAGAAGATATTTAGATACCTTCTGCTCATTTGACTAAATCCCCCGTGCCGAGGTCAAATTACTAGTTTACTTTCGTTGCATTGTATGCTGATACACGGCAAGGCGCATCATCAAATGCCTAATTTAATGAAATTCTTTTATGAAAATCAACAGATTGGAGATTAATCCTGCTGCCTGCTATCCAATATGTTAAAAAGTTCTTCCATCTCATTCGTTTTTGAACGATTCATCAAAAGGTCAACTGCCTTTTTCACTTCTTCCCCATTGAATAAAACATCGTACAGAGCTTCTGTGATTGGCATATTCACTTCGTACTTTTGGGCTAGTTGATAGGCGGCTTTAGTGGTTCTGACACCTTCAACGACCATCCCCATGTTTTCCAAAACTTCTTCAAGTTTTTGCCCTTTACCAAGCATATTCCCAGCTCTCCAATTACGGGAATGAACGCTTGTACAAGTGACGATCAAGTCGCCAATCCCAGCTAAACCTGAAAACGTTAGTGGGTTAGCCCCCATGGCCGCCCCTAGACGGGATATTTCAGCCAATCCCCGTGTCATTAATGCAGCCTTGGCATTATCCCCATAGCCTAAACCATCCGTAAGGCCGGCACCCAAAGCGATGATGTTCTTTAATGCCCCACCGATTTCAACACCAATCAAGTCCGGATTTGTATAGACACGGAAATTATTATTGATAAAGATGTCCTGAACCCTTTCGGCAGCTTTCATATTCTTTGAAGAAACGGCAACTGTTGTCGGGTGACGTAAACTGACTTCTTCTGCATGGCTCGGTCCAGAAAGAACCACTATATCTTTAAGCCAATCCGCCGAAGAGACTTCCTCAATCATTTCTGATATACGAAGCAGTGTATCAGGTTCAATTCCTTTACTCACATGAACGATCGTCAATGGTTTATCATGAGCCTCTTTAATCTGGCCAAGCACTTCCCTGTAGGCTTTTGTCGGCACCGCCAAAATAATTATTTCAATTCCGGCCAACGCTTCCTTAAGGGAAGAATAACCTTTAATCCCCAAAGGCAATTCAATGCCAGGCAAGTATTTTTCATTCGTATGATTTTGATTGATTTCATCGATTTGTTTCTGATTATGTCCCCATAATCTCACTTCATGCTGGTTATCAGCGATTACGAGCGCTAAAGCAGTCCCCCAGCTCCCAGCTCCAATCACTGCGATACTTTCTTTTTCTTTTACCACGGTATAACCACCTTTACTATTTTCTCTGGCGTCCAAAAATTCGTATTGGTGTTCCTTCAAAACCAAAGGCATCCCTAATTCGATTTTCTAAAAATCTCTCATATGAGAAATGCAATAACTCCGGATCGTTAACGAATACGACGAAAGTTGGCGGCTTGATGGCTACCTGTGTCGTATAGTAAATTTTCAAACGGTTTCCATTATGAGTCGGTGTCGGATTCATTGCCACGGCATCCATTACCACTTCATTCAATACATTTGTCTGAACCCGGATAGCATGATTCTCACTAGCCTGATCAATGACCGGTATTAAGGTATGTGTCCGTTTTTTCGTTAAGGCAGAAAGATAAATGATTGGCGCATAATCCAAGAACAGGAAATGAGCCCGGATCTTTTCTTCAAAATCCTTCATCGTTTTTTCATCTTTCTCGATGGCATCCCACTTATTGACGACGATGATGACCGCCCTACCCGCTTCATGGGCATATCCTGCAATTTTCTTATCCTGCTCACGAATTCCTTCTTCAGCGTTCAGGACTACAAGAACAACGTCTGAACGTTCAATTGCCCTTAATGCACGAAGTACGCTATATTTTTCCGTACTTTCATACACCTTGCCTTTTTTCCGCATCCCTGCTGTATCAATAATGACATACTCTTTGCCATTGTACTTATACGGAGAGTCAATCGCGTCACGAGTCGTACCTTCAATATCACTGACAATGACACGTTCTTCACCTAATAGTGCATTGACCAGAGAAGATTTACCTACGTTCGGTCTTCCAATCAAGCTGAATTTAATGACATCATCAGCATAATCCGGGCCGTCAAATTTAGGGAAATGTTTAGCCGCTTCATCCAGAAGGTCACCAAGACCAAGTCCATGAGAACCGGAGATCGGGAATGGATCGCCAAAACCTAACGCATAGAAATCATAAATTTGATCTTTCATTTCTGGGTTATCGACTTTATTTACCGCAAGGACAACCGGCTTTCTGGATTTATAGAGAATCTTTGCGACCTCTTCATCAGCAGCCGTTACACCTTCACGACCATTCGTCATAAAAATAATGACATCAGCTTCGTCAATGGCAATTTCAGCCTGCTGGCGAATTTGTTCTAGGAACGGCTCGTCACCGATATCAATTCCACCTGTATCAATAATGTTAAAATCATGTGTCAACCATTCACCCGAACTATAAATCCTGTCCCGGGTCACTCCTGGAACGTCTTCAACAATTGAAACCCGTTCTCCAACTATTCTATTAAAGATTGTCGATTTTCCCACGTTCGGACGACCGACTATCGCAATTACCGGTTTTGGCATTGCTATTCACCCTTTCTGCTACTATATCTCTGTCAAAGTCACGAAATTCATGAATGCATTTATTACGGTTGCTTTGCATTATTGATTTTCATAATTTCCTTTTAAAGGAAAAGGTTGTATTCATCATCATTTAAAGGAATCTTTCATCAGTAAGAATAATCCCAACTGATGTTCAGTTAAACTCATCAGGTATTCACGGGCGGTTTGTCCACTTGACGCCCCGGTTCCTTAGGTGACATGAAGCTGAACCCTCTGCATGCTAAAACTTGATTCTAAACAGCCCAAAAAAATGAAGAAAGCTTCGGCATACGGCTTCCTTTTTAATTGTTTAGAGCATTTTACGATTTATCTACAGACCTCTAACTATCCTATAGTAACAAATTTCTCGCCAATCAACAATGATTGTATGAATAAAAGCCTTCCAATTCCAATTGGTTCCATTTATATTTCTGCATTTTGATAAAATAGCTAATACCCCATACTAATTTTCTCCATACTCATTGATTAAAATTCTCTTTTCCTTGTTTTGATAAAAATCTCGAATGGGAAATTGTATAAATGTATTGGCCAACCAGTTCCAACATTCTCCACAGTATGTTTGCCCCCAATACCAGCACGGCATTATCATGCCATGAGTAAGCAAGGGCCACATAAGGTAAAGAGTGGTAAGCAAGTAATCCCGAATATATAATATCTCCTAGCAGCATCCCAATTAAAAGGACGAACAATCGATGTTTCCAATTTTTAAAAAGTAATAATATGAGATAATTCAGGAAAATACACAAAAGATAAGAGGGTTTCATTATGAGCCATATCGGATCAAGTAAAGAAAAAAGTTGAAAGCTCGCATAAGCGAGAGTGATAATAAGACTTCCGCTAATCAGTTCCATCATCTTGATGATTGATTTCTTCCTAATATACACACACAGAATAAAGAAAAGATACGGTCCGCTCAAATGCACGGAAATCAATGGAGCCTCCAGTTTATAGCCCGCTAATACCATTACGGCTAATAGATGAAAAAGAAAATCAAAACGATAGGGAACCGTTTTCGGAATAAAAAACATGATAATGACCCAAACTATCCATGAAATCCAATAAAATATAATTCCATCCATGCAGCGTCCCCCCTTTTAGGAACATTATGGGTTGTTTATTCAAAGTATAAACGTTAGGCACGGCATTTAATGAGGAAACCATACCCCATTCATTTAAAAAGGAGGTGTGAACATGGGAAAAGATCGACAAGAGAAGAAATTGAGAGAAAGTAAACGGGTGGAGTCCGACAGGGACCAATCACTGGGTCTTAAAGGGGCAACAAGAATGGAAAGCCCTGAAGAGGCACGAAAAAGGAATAGTTAAGTCTATCCATGAACAAAAAGGAAGCATCTCCATTCGATCCAATGAGATGCTTCCTTTTTGTGGGTCATTTATTTAGCATACGCGGAACAATCAATGCCTCTTTGAGATAACCAATGATAGGTATTTCCTTTGATGACTAATTTCGATTTTCTTAGCTCTGAGATATTACCGCATCCGAGTGCAGTCATGATGACCTTTAAATCTTCATGTATGTAATGTATTTCTTTAATCAAATGCTCCAAGCCCAACTCTTTATAGAGCTTGAGGAAATGTCCAGCCAATCCGACACCTTTCGCTCCTAGCGCCAGGCTTTTTGTAATTTCCAAAGGGCTTTGAATGCCACCCGACCCAATGACTGAAAGCTGTGGCGAAACATTCACTGCTTCGACAATCGAAGCGGCTGTCGGTATGCCCCATTCATTAAAATAGCCGAGTATTTTTGCTCGTCTTTCATTCTCGATTTTAGCAAAATTCGTTCCGCCAAACCCGCCTACATCAATGATTGAAACACCTACCGAATGTAATTGCCGCACCGTTTCCATACTCATCCCAAATCCAACTTCTTTTACGATGACAGGAATTCCGATCGTTTTATTGATTTTTTCTATTCTCGAAAGGGTACCCGCAAAATCCCTGTCCCCTTCAGGCATCGTCAATTCTTGGATGACGTTAATATGTATTTGAAGGGCATCGGCCCCGATCATTTCGCTTGCCCGCTTAGCCTGTTCGACTGTTGCTTCACCACCGAGATTACCAATCAACACACCATCAGGATTTTCCTTCCTTACAACTTTGAAAGAAGCTTGCTGGCTAGGATCTTTGATGGCTGCCATTTGCGATCCTACCGCCATGGCGATTCCCGTTTCCCTTGCAGCAATGGCTAGGTCACCATTCAATTTTTCCGTTTCAGGGCCTCCGCCTCCGGTCATGGCATTTATAAAAATTGGCGAACTTAATTCAAGTTCGCCAACTTCTGCTGTGAGGTTCACATTATTCAAGGAAATACCTGGTAAGCTTTGGTGAATAAACGAAATATCTTCTAGTCCGGTTTGTTGCTGCTGTCCTGTCTTAAGCGCAAATTCTATATGATCTAATTTTCGTTGTTTTCTCTCCAAGGCCATCACCATTATTATCTTATTTTAGTTTTTTCAATTGATCACCGATCATTTCACCTAGCTGAAAACCCTTCGATTCTTCAGGCATCTCATAATCTGATGTGTTGTAATTGGATTGAGGTTCTTCAAGTTCCTTGATGCTCAATGATAAACGCTGATCCGTTTCATTGACTTCCAGCACTTTCACTTCGACAGACTGGCCTTCTTTAAGTACTTCTTGCGGTGTGGCAATATGCTTGTGTGAAATTTGTGATATATGGACAAGACCTTCTACGCCTGGAAAAATTTCCACGAATGCACCAAAAGAAACAAGGCGTTTGACGATACCTTCCAGTGTAGAGCCTTTGGCAGCTTTTTCTGCAATTCCTGCCCAAGGTCCAGGAAGGGTATCCTTGATGGAAAGTGAAATCCTTTCATTATCACGATCGATGGATAACACTTTCACCTGAACCTTATCCCCTTCGGACACAACATCGGATGCCTTGTCGACATGCTGATGGGAAAGCTGGGAAATGTGGACAAGGCCGTCTACGCCACCAATATCCACGAACGCACCAAAATCGGTAATCCTTTGGACCACACCCTCAAGCACTTGCCCGCTTTCAATCTTATCCAAGACGTTTGCTTTTTGCTTTTCCTTTTGGTCCTGGACCACTGCCCGATGTGAGAGGATTAAGCGATTTTTGTCTTTCTCAAGTTCAACGATCTTGAATGTTAAAGTTTTGTTTTTGTAATCAGAAAAGTCTTCAACGAAATAGTCTTCTACTAGAGAAGCTGGAACAAAACCACGTACGCCTAGATCCACGACAAGCCCGCCTTTGACGACATCTTTAACTTCAGCCTCAAATACGTCTCCATTTTCAAATTTCAATTCCAGGTCATCCCATGCCTTAAGAGCGTCAATTTTACGTTTTGATAGAATGAGAGCTTCTTCTTCGACTTTAATGACTTCCAGCTCCAATGCATCACCTTCCGAAACGGCATCTGAAGCCTTTTCGACATGCAGGCTTGAAAGCTCACTGATAGGTATGATTCCATCAGTCTTGCTGTTTTCCACATCGACAATGACCTGTTTTTCTTCTACCTTTGAAACGGTTGCTTTAACTTGATCCCCAACTTTGTAATTGTTCACTTCTACTTGGTTCATATCTTCTGTCATTACTAACTCCTCCTTAACCCATGACTGATCAGCAAATTTCCTCTTCATCGGCCACATATTTTATTTAAAGTGGTTCAATAAAAACACTTTCCTAATAAAGATAAAAACAGTTTTTTTAAGAGTAATAAAGTTATAATTCCTTTTCATCGGCAATAAGGAACAATACCCTTATTTTATAAATTCTAACAAAATCAGAAAATTGTCAAGTATGAAGGACTATTTATGTTCGGAAATCAATTTCCCAATATGCTCCATGATGATCTTGGTGGCGTCATCGGCTGATATTTTCTGTTCACGATATTCGGTAAAATTTATTGGAGGACCGTAAACGACCTTCAATGGACGTAAAAATTTATATGGGCCGATGATTGCACACGGTATGATAACGGCATCAGACCGCAACGCAAAAAATCCGGCCCCCGCCAAACCTTCTCCCAATTGACCAGTCTTGCTTCTGGTTCCCTCGGGAAACAGACCAATCGCCTTGCCCTCCTTCAAAAGCTTTAAGCCTTTCCTAAGGGATTCCCGATCGCTATTGCCGCGTTTCACGGGAAATGCATTTACTCTTGGTAATATACCCTTTAAAACAGGCGCATGAAACAACTCTTCTTTCGCCATGAAATGAATATCCCTTGGAGACGTCATGCCAACTACGGGCGGATCCAAATTATCAATGTGATTGGCACAGATCAAAACCCCGCCCTCTTTAGGGATATGTTCCTTTCCGAGTGCTTTAACCCTAAACGAAGGCGTTAAAACGCCTTTTACGATGTTCTTGGCAAATGTGTAAAAATCCAATGTCATCTTTTCCTCTCTTCTATTAAAGACATGATACTTTCTGCAACTTCCTGAATCGATAATGAGGTCGTATCGATTTCGATAGCATCAGCTGCCTTTTTCAATGGCGATACCTCGCGTTCGGAGTCCAGCTTGTCCCTTGTTGCGATTTCTTCCCTTAATTTTTCGATATCTGATGGAAAACCTTTCAATATATTTTCCTGATGCCTCCGCTGTGCCCTTTCATCAACGGAAGCGATTAGAAATACCTTTACTTCGGCGTTTGGTAACACATGCGTACCGATGTCCCTGCCATCCATGACGACACCGCCATTTTCACCTAAGATTTGCTGCCTGCGAACCAATTCCTCCCGGATGCTCCGGTGCTTGGCCACTTCCGAAACGGAACCAGTCACTTCATTGTTCCTGATTTGGGATGTCACGTCCTCGTTATCCAAGAAAACCAACTGCCCATTTTCACTTGGTCTTAATTCGATTTCCGTATTGATGAGAACTTCTGATAATGCTTGTTCATCATCAAGAAGAATCTTTTGATTAAGGGCCTTATAGGTAATGGCCCTATACATCGCCCCTGTATCCACATATATGTAATTGAACTTTTCTGCTACAATTTTAGCAACCGTGCTTTTTCCAGCAGCAGCTGGTCCATCGATTGCGACTGATATTTTTTTTTTCATAAATCCTCCCAAGAATCCTACAATCATGCTGATTATTTAATACCTTTTCATTTTATCACAACTAGCGGGAAAATCATTAATAAAAGGGATGTGTACGTTCAAAATCACCTTTGTTCTTTTTTTGATCCCTACAGCCATCAAAAGGTTATCCTTTTATTGAAAATCTTCTTACAAAAAAAAGCGGATCACCGCTTTTACTTATGGGTCCCATTGAAAGTTTCAATGATTTTCGTATAATTATTGCTGGTGACACCTTCATACCTCGAGAGCTTGGTCAAATCAAAGATTTGATCCTCCCTGCTCAAAAGGAATTGGAAAAAAAATAAGCAGGCCAATTGGATGATGATCACTTTAATTAATAGTCTTTCAAATGTTTTCATATAAGCCGCACCCTCCATCCGTTTATATTAGCAGTATGGATGGAATCGCTGTTTTTCATTCAATCATGTTAAACAGGCAAGCCTTTTTTCTTTAAATCCACCTGCTTTTCAAATATAAACCTCATTAATGTCTGTATATCATTTTTTGAAGGTTCAAGAAATTGGACGTGCAAAAGCATATTTCCATGCTCTTTTTCCGTTACGCGAATGACTTTGCTTTTTAACCTTAAATAATGAATCTCACCTGATTTCAACGTAAGCGCCATCCACAGGTATAATTGCGAAACCGATTGAATTGCGGTGCCTTTTAAAAGCCTTATGGAAGCCCCGCCAGCGCTGATATCCTCCGTTAATGTGCGAAAAGGAGTAAACTCGGAATGTTCTGGGTGAATGGCCGTATCCAAGGTTACATCCAGGCGTACGAATTGCCTTCGCTGGATTTTAACAAACGTTTCTGCTTCGGGCAGCAATAGTTGCATCATGGGTATTCTACCTTTCACTTTTCCAAGCACTTCAGACTCGAATACATAAACAGCCTGCTCTTCATTGGAAAATGTGACATTGAACTGTGTCCCATCCATAAGGAATGCAATTTTTCCAGTCTCAACATCGATGGGAAAGTCCGTATAGAAACAACCCGTTCCCATTTCCACAACCATACAATTGAACTTTTCCTTCTGTGGTGTGTATTTTGGTTCGAGCATTAATATATCACCAATTTTAAACATCGTCGTCCACGTCCTTTTCGATAGTAGGAAAACACATAATATTACCTATTAAATTCCTATATAATCCAATAATGATGAAGTTATTATGTCATGAAATAAGAAAAAGGGAAAGTGACTAAGCACATTTCCCTACATGATTGACGATTTTTTTTTAAATTAAATTCTCGTATACCGGTTCGGAATTTTTTAATTTTTCAACCTTTTCTTCTTGACCGGTATCTGCATTAATGAAAATACGGTAGGTATCGTCTTTAATCGTACCGAGAAATTCATAACAAAGAACTTCTTCACCAATATCATTGGTTATTAACGCCTTGCCTTCTTCCATTATTTTTACATTGCTGTTGATTTTGTCCTTAGCTTCTTTCTCGGACATTTTCGGATTCCCTACTTCCCTGGTTTTATGTGATTTCAAATACTCATCAGCTGAAAAACCTATAACGGTTCCATCATCCAATGCGATTTTGACCTTGACTGAATCTGGATAAATCTTGACTCCATTTTCTGAGGTTACGAAATTCAATAATGCGATATTATCGTATTGGGCACTTTCAAATAATTCAAGTGAACTGAAATCATGTTCCTTTAAAAAAGCTTCGGCTTTTGTATAGGCTTGATTCAAATCAATATTGGTTTTGTTCACATCTCTATTATTGATATACCAAATAGGGTAACCGCCTTTTTTTGTCAAATCCATATTCAATTCAGTACCGGAATCTTTATCAAGGATGCTCACACTATAAAATCCATAATCAGAACCTTTTCCGTTTTCTTCCACATTCACCTTCAAATTTTTGCTTTTTGAGTGTGCATAGTTTTTTGCTGTCGCGATTGCTTCTTCTTTCGTAATGGTTTCACCTTGCAAATTTTTGAAGTTTTCATCCCTCTGCTGTGCAGAAGTAAAAGTCGGGTTCATCTCATTCGTTTCCCCGTACCCAGATACTTTTTTCTCTACCGTCTTTAATCCGTCAATGATCGTGTTATCCGAACTTTCTTTCCCTGATGCAAGAGCCATTTCGACATCCATCCACCTTAAATTGTTTTTAAGGACTAGATACTGCACTTTCCTTAACTCGCCCTGGATGTCTCCTGCCTGTGTGTACAAGGATTGCAGTGTCGCATATTCCTTATCATTCAATGGTTCTTTTTCAAGGTCCCGTACCGCTGTTTTATAACTGAAGTCCGCAATTTTTGATAAAAATTCCTCTGTCTTATTAAAAGGAAGCAAGGTCAATGGCAACTGCCCGACATCACTTTGGGCTTCGGAAGTGATACGCCAAACATCTGTTAACGCCGGACTTAATGAATAACGTGAATTCATGGCCAAAGTACTGCCGACCTTATCGTGCAATAAATCCACCTGATAGCTTAAATCATGAAAGGCTCGCTGATACGTATTTTCCGCGTTGATTAATACAGCATTTTTTTCCTTATGTTCTTGATAACCCCAGAATGCAGTTCCCGCAATAACTACAACAAGCAGGGCAATCACTATATTCCTGATCATTTTCCTTCACCTCTTTACTTACAAAAGATATGTTTTCCGATTCTTTTAATTTGTTCCCTTGACCAGATCCATTTGCTTGTTGCCGTATCGGGATTAAAATAATATTCTGCATTACCACTTGGGTCCCACCCATTGATAGCATCCACCACGGCTTCTTTCGCCCTTTCGTTCGGTGTTAGCCAAATCTGTCCATCCGCAACAGCCGTAAACGCCCCAGGTTCAAAAATCACTCCCGAAATGGTATTAGGAAATGCAGCACTTTCCACCCTATTCAGGATTACAGCTGCAACGGCAACCTGGCCTGTATATGGCTCCCCTCGCGCCTCTCCATAAACGGCATTGGCCATTAGCTGTATATCGTTTTGAGAATAACCCCCTGGAAGATTGGCAGATGTCGTTGGTTTGGAAGGGGCCTTTCCGGTAGCGGTTCCTCCAGTTCCATTCCCTTTCGCTTTTACTTGTTTTTCAATGGGGACTCCCCCATAATAGGTGAACTCGTTTCCTTTATTGATTTGCTCATGAACCCAAGCTTTATTGAAATTAGACGCATTCGCCAACTTCTGTTTTGTTGTAGTCCCTGCTAAACCATCGATTGGCAGCCCGAAATCTTGTTGAAAGTTTCGAAGTGCCCAATAAGTGCCCCATCCATAGGCTCCATCAATCTTTCCCTTATAGTAACCGGTGTTTTGCAGACGTGCCTGCAGTTCAATTACATCATCTCCAACCGCACCTTTTTGGATGACCTGGCTCGAAAAGGCATTTGTTCTTGTTTCCGGGTAAATTCCGAAACATATAGTTATACACGAAAACAGCAAAAGCCATTTCCATTTTGACGAAATTCCTTTCATCAAAAACACTCCTCTTTTTCTTGAATTAATGTAATTCTATTTTCTTCTTTACTGGCTTTTTTATTCCAAACATAAAAAAAACGGAGCGGGCAAAATATGCCAGCACTCCGTTTTTTGATAGTATTCGTCATTTGCTAAGGTAGTTATTGTGTGAAAGTTTTTCTGCGTGAAAGTCAGACAACAAACGTGCTTTCTTTACTTTTTTCATGCCTAACCACCATAGATAAATCATGAATGGCATAATAAAGTACACCCAAAATTTTTGGGAAACCAAAATATAATCGTAAATCCCATGTAACGAAATTGGTATGATCAATGCCAATAATAAATAGACCCTATTATTCGAAGCCGAAAATTTCGCCTTGCCCAAATAATATCCCATGATCACACCGAACAAAGCGTGACTGGATACAGGGAGAACGGCCCTTAGAAAAGCGTGTTCCACCCCGTTGGCCAGCAGGTACAAAATATTCTCCATTGTGGCGAATCCAAGGGAGACTGCAGCTCCGTAGACAATCCCATCATATGGCTCATCGAATGCCACATGCTGATAAATAACGTAAATGAGTATGAACCACTTGAAGAATTCCTCAAGCAGTGCAGCCCATAAAAAAGCATTTGCTAAATCCGTATTCAAGATTTGCTCGGTTTCGAGCACATACTGTATGAACATAATCGGCAATACAAGAAAAACACCGAATATAAATGTTTTGACCACAACCGATATCGGTTCGGTCTCATATTGATCTTTCAAATAGAAATAGCTCAATAGCGCCAATCCTGGCGCAATAGCCGCTGACAACATGACCAGCATTAGCTGACCCTCTTTTCATCTTCGTTTCCTTAATCGTACCATGGAATGAAGAAAAACTGAATCCAAGAATCAACTCTTCCATATTTTATTTAATCCTTCAGTACTTAAAGAAGGTCTCATCTATAGGGTTTTCGCTTGCCAGCATGACAGCTAACTTTATTCGTGCCTTCTTGCTATCATAATCAGCGCCTAAAATCACACCGCGTTGTTTTAGATCAAATGCGCTGCCTTCATAATCATAAGCTGGGTATACTTTTCCTTCTTCTGCACTTGTAGTCATGATGATCGTTATTCCTTTATCGATTGCAGCTTGTATGGAGGTTACCATTATAGGGGTGACTTGTCCCCTTCCTACACCCTCGAGCACGATGCCTTTCGCACCGTTTGCGATCGCAGCATCAATAAAGAGGCCGTCAGCTCCTGTATGGCACTTGATGATATCCACCCTTGGGATGCGATTCTGAATATCAAAACACTCCCTATGTAAAGGTTTTTGATAGATGCTCACGACATCATTATCAATTATCCCCAAATATCCATAGCCAAAAGATTCGAATCCCTGTAAATTGGAAGCATGAACTTTTTTGACATACTTTGCTGAATAGATCCGCTCATTAAAAACGACCACTACCCCAACATCCCTAATAAGATCACTCGCAGCGCATAATATCGAATTCCTTAGATTGGAGTATACATCGGTGCCCACTTCTTGAGGAGAACGTTGGGAGCCGGTTAATACGATTGGACGTTGATCATTACTCGTTACATCAAGGAAGTATGCCGTTTCTTCAAGTGTATCCGTACCGTGTGTCACGACGATTCCCGTAACATCTGGATCCTCCAATTCCTTTTGTATGGCTGATTTAAGCTGCTGCATTTTTTCAAAGGACATGGACATGCTTGAAATCTGGAAAAGATCAACCACTTTAACCTCGATATCGCTGGGCAATTCGCAAAGAGATGCCAACTCATGGCCAGTCAATGCACCAGAGGCCAACATCCCATTCACAGTTTCTTTACTGGCAATAGTCCCACCAGTCGTTATTAATGAAATTTTTCCCATACGGTCACAGCTCCTCATTTATATCATTCACTTTTCTTTAACGGCCAAATGATAGGCAATCAATCCACCATGAAACCTGCCGTTCTCGATGAAGATTTCGTTCGCATTATTTCCGGCTGCCAGAACTCCTGCAATATAAAGACCTTTAACGTTCGTTTCCATCGTTTCCTCGTTATATGCAGGCCTTCCAGTCTCCTTATCAATAGTTATGCCCATTGCAGCTAAAAAGGAATGGTCAGGATGGTAACCAGTCATTGCAAATACAAAATCATTTTTAATGACCTTTTCCTCATCACCTACATGATAAATCACGCTGTCTTCCGTTATGCTATCGACATTCGCATTAAATTCCATCTTGATCGTTCCATTGCGGACTAATGATTCGAATTCCGGAAGAATCCAAGGTTTGATACTTGGAGAGTAATCCGACCCTCTATAAAGGACTGATACCCTTGCTCCTGATTTGACCAATTCCAAAGCTGCATCCACACTTGAGTTTTTGCCACCGATGACTGCAACATCACAATTATAGTAGGGATGGCCCTCCTTGAAGTAATGAAACACTTTAGGGAGCTGTTCGCCCGGTATGCACATATAGTTAGGATGGTCATAGTATCCGGTCGATATGATTACATGCAGAGCTGTATAGTCCCCCTTCGATGTCTTGACTAAAAACTTGCCATTTTCTCTTTTTTCCACTTTTTCCACTTTTTCAAATGTATTGACCCGCAATTCTTTCCTTCTGACTACCTCCCTATAATAGGCTAGCGCCTGATTGCGGACCGGTTTTCGATTTTCGATTATAAAAGCGACATCACCAATTTCCAGTTTTTCACTCGAACTGAAAAATGTTTGATGTGTCGGATAACGGTAAATGGAATCAACCACATTTCCTTTTTCAATGATCAGGGACTGTATTCCCACTTCTTTAAGAGCGATCGCAGCAGCCAATCCACACGGGCCCCCACCTATGATAATGACTTCTTCAACATTCATCTTTATTCTCCACTGCCTTTCCATCCACTATGTGATACGTTCGTCTAAAAATAAAAACTCCTATCAATACATGATAGGAGTTTTTACAATTCTTTTCAATGATAAAGCAATGAACATGATGTTAACTATATATTAAAACCGATTTGAATCCTTTTAGATCCAACCACGGAAGCGAGAAGCTTCAGCCATTTTTCTAACGCCGATCATATATGCCGCTAGGCGCATATCAACGCGTCTTGATTGGGCAAGTTCATAAATGTTATTAAAAGATTTGACAAGGATTTTTTCCAGCTTTTCGTCCACTTCTTCTTCAGACCAGTAATACCCTTGATTATTTTGTACCCATTCGAAGTAAGAAACCGTTACACCGCCAGCAGAAGCAAGCACATCAGGAACAAGAAGGATTCCGCGATCCGTCAGGATTTGTGTCGCTTCAATTGTTGTAGGTCCGTTAGCTGCCTCGACAACGATCGATGCTTTGATATCCGCAGCATTTTCTTCAGTGATTTGGTTTTCGATTGCAGCCGGAACTAAAATATCACATTCCAATTCAAGCAGTTCTTTATTTGAAATTGTGCTTTTAAACAATTTCGTTACGGTTCCAAAACTATCTCTCCGATCGAGAAGATAATCGATATCCAATCCCTCCGGATCATGGAGTGCACCGTATGCATCTGAAATACCAATGACTTTAGCACCTGCGTCATGCATGAACTTAGCTAAGAAACTACCTGCGTTACCAAAACCTTGAATGACGACCCGTGCCCCTTTAATATCGATGCCGCGTTTCTTGGCAGCTTCATTGATACAGATCGTTACACCCTTAGCAGTGGCTGATTCACGGCCATGAGAACCACCAAGCACTAGCGGCTTACCCGTAATGAATCCTGGCGAGTTGAATTCATCCATACGGCTGTATTCATCCATCATCCAAGCCATGATTTGGGAATTTGTAAATACATCAGGTGCCGGGATATCTTTAGTCGGCCCCACGATTT
This sequence comes from Bacillus sp. ISL-78, assembly GCF_018613455.1. Lineage (NCBI taxonomy): Bacteria > Bacillati > Bacillota > Bacilli > Caryophanales > Bacillaceae > Bacillus > Bacillus sp. ISL-78. The sequence goes on along the minus strand of NZ_JAGGQC010000027.1, from coordinate 171,140 downwards.
GGCTAATTGCGCGAACGTAGCCCCGGCTCAGCCTTTCAAGCTCACGGAATGACATATTACGAGGATCACAAACGATTCCGCCTTTACCCCCGCCGTATGGCAAATCTACGATGCCGCATTTCAAACTCATCCAAATGGATAATGCCTTCACTTCACGTTCCGTTACATTAGGGTGAAAACGGATACCGCCTTTAGTAGGCCCAACAGCATCGTTATGCTGCGCACGGTAACCCGTGAAAATTTTAACCGATCCATCATCCATGCGTACCGGTATCTTCACCGTCAATAAACGCAAAGGTTCCTTCAAGAGCTCAAAAACTTCTTCCGGGTAACCCAGCTTATCCAAAGCTTTATGTATTACAGTTTGGGTTGACCTCAGTACGTCGTGTTTTTCTTCTTCATTAACTTGGCTATTGCCTTTTGCCGATTCCATTAAAAGTACCTCCTAGAATATCTCATCCATATATAAAATTATAATGTACAAATAGTCCTCTTCATGTGCTAGTATACACCTTCGTTACATTTATGCAAGAGTAAAAATGGGAAATTAAAAGTTGGAAATATTCTAAAAATGAAAACGTTATCATATCAACTGCTTTCTTACTCTTTTACCGTATATCTTGTTCGGCCGAAAGTTGACATAAAAAAGGCAAACCACATTTTTTTACGGTAATGCGGCTGCCTTGTCTTCTTTGTTTTACATCAGCTAAAATGTTTGAGCAAAACATGTATCGCTTCATTTTCGATGATACATGTTCCATATTCATTGATGCGGCTGAGTGTCAATGTAGATGCATGGCCATACTCAGCCGCTAGAGATATGACCGTGTCATATGTCGTGTCTTTAACATTTTCGATAAGTAAATAGTATCTACCCTCAAAATGATAAAGGGTACTATCAAGCAAACCTTGAAAAGATAATCTATGAGATAATTGGACGATATCTTCAAAGTCATCGAAAACATAAAGAATATGGGGGAAATCATCAATTTTCACCTGTAAATCCAAAAATTCCTCTTCGTCTGCCAATAGTTCCTCTTCTTCCTTTGTCACAATGATTATCAACCCTTGTGCAGGCAAGGAGAAAATTTCGATTGCAATGGAGCCACTCATTTTAAAGCTGAGTTCTTCGCACGCTTCTTCGACCATATCCTGAAATAGCTTGTGGACCTTTAAGGAATTCCCTAAAATATCTTCTTTCGTTATGCCTCTATCAATTAAATCATCAAGGGTCAAAAAAATCTTGATTTTATTATTAGTTAATCGTTCCAGCTTCATAAAAAAATGCCCCCTGGTTACCATCTTCATACATCATATGAAGCCTTGGTCTTAGAGTGCATATCCATTATTTCTCCTAATACGGCCGTCCTAACCTTTCAGCCACTCCTCCCATTTAGATTGCATGTCCCCCATTAAGACTCCGCCGAAGGCAGTTCTGTCTTCTTCAGAAATAAGGCTCATAGCCGCACCGCCAATGCCCACCTTCAAATCCGGAAAATCCTTCATTAACGCTTCAACCAGCTTAAATGTTCCAGCAAGATTCTCTTTCAGTGAACATGACATGAATAGGTAAGAGGGCTTAATGATGTTTAAAGCGGTGAAAAGGTCCTTATCAGCAATGGATTCTCCTAAATAAATGGTTTCATACCCTTTCCGCTTCAAAAAAATGGTGAAGATTAATAGTCCAAATTCATGTTTTTCACCGGGAGCACAAACGGTAAGGGCTTTCGGAAGAAAACCATTAGTAGGAATTGTATGCATAACCGAACTGATCCTGGATTTAATTATGTTCGAAGCAAAGTGTTCATGAGCGGAAGTAATTTCTCCCCTTTCCCACTTATCTCCAATCTGAACCAATATTGAACCGAGTACATCCACTATGGTTTGTTCGATTGTATACATACTGAACGCTTGGCTTATCAGCATATGGGCTTTATTTTCATTGAAATTCAATAAAGCTTCGATTAATTCATCCGATAACTTAATCGCTTGTCCATCCTTACGGTTCGTTTCAGGAACTCCAGGCGCTAGAGTGCCAGTACTTTCGAGAAGTGACACGGCTTGGCTTATTGTAAAACCTTGCTTTGTTTTAGTAATGAGCCACTTAAGGATTTGCAGATGTTTTTCAGTATACAGCCGGTGCCCCGATTCATTCCTCACAGGTTCGATAAATTTATAGCGCCTTTCCCAAGCCCTAAGGGTTCCCGACTGAATGTCCAGCAGTTTTGAAACTGCCTTTATATTATATTTACCTTCTTGCATGGTTTTACAAGGCCTCCAATAACTGACGATCATTTGATGAAATTATAGTGGATTCTTCAAGGTCTGTAAAATCCCGGTATGCTCGCTTAAAAGCAGCCTAATAGGTTTTTTCCACAGCTTCTCCTATTTCAGTGTCTGTCCCCCTTTTCAGGGTGAAGAGGTGCGTTTCAGGCTTTGCTTCAAGCCTTAAAGGCACTGCGCTTGTACCATAACCATTACTCGTCATATATATACATCCCCCCTCTTTTTTAACGCTTCCGATCTGATAGGGCCCGAATCCGAATATGCGAATCTGCCCGCCATGGGTGTGACCTGACAGGACAAGACTAATATGGTGTTCCGGAGTCAACTGTTTCTTGACCAATGGATTATGGCTCACCAAAATCCGGAAATCTTCATTCCCGCAATCCGACAGGGCAAGGTCAAGCCTATCACGTTCTTCCGATATATCATCAATGCCCAGAAGAGCGATTTTGCTGCCATTCTGAGACTCAAAAGAAACAGCTGTATTATCAAGGATCTTCACCCCATGTTTCAAAAGAGTCGCATCCAGTTCATGGAAGTCTCCTTCATAATCATTATTACCCCAAACAAAATAAAGGGGACCAAGTTCTTTTAGTTTCAATATATTTTTTTCCACACGTTCTAAGGGAACCCCGCTTTCCCTAATGTCACCGCCGATTATCACCAAATCTGCCTTGTCACGTGTTTCCTCAATCATCTTATCCGCAACGATACGCCGATGAAGATCGGATATAAAAAAAATCCGCACATCGCCAAAGCCTTCAGGAAAGTCTTTGAAATATAGGTCTTGAGAAATCACCCTATCTTGCATAGCCGTACGCCACATGTAAAAGACCATGGCAAATGACAGCAGGATGATGATTAAAAATAATCCAGATAACCATAACATCTTCGTTAAACCTTCTTTCCATCCTTATCCAAACGTACTTCCATATAACCATAAAACGGTATTACCCGCAATTAAATATGATTCATTTATTTTCATGATATAAGTTAATATCATAATTCTTCTTCATCATTTCAAAAACCTTATGGCGATTTTTCCATTCTTCCTCTTTTTCCCACAGTTGCTTACTTTTATTAATGATTTCACAGCGTAGCAGTTGAAACTCCTTTTCAGCTTTATCTAGCTTTTTTTTAATTAAAACCATATATCCATATAGACCAATCGCTGCCGCCAAAAAAAGGAAATGGCTAAAATGGTCGACGAAAACACTAAACATACTGAAAAAGGAATAGGAATAAGGTACAACGATATAAAAATAAAGATAAATCATAAAAAGGACAGCAACAATCATGGTTGCCCATAAGCTTTGAAGATGCTTCTTTTTAAGTGCCTCGAATTTTTTCTTCCGATCCACGACATTTTGCAGCATTTGTTTTGTTGCTTGATCCGTTTTCTCATCCAGTAAAATGATTGTCGATTCCATCGCATTTCCTCCTCTGCTCTTTCAAATCATGATATGAAAGAGCAGAGGAAAAAATGTTAATGTATCTGTAACGATTGCCTTCATACTTAACCAAGTTGAACAATATTAAAAATACCCTGCCTATAAAGACAGGGTAAGACTGGAGAAACTCGATAATAATTGAGTTTGTCTCCAGCTTTTTTAGGTTTTTAAAATTTGAATGTTGATTTTCACTTCAGGCACTCGCTTTCCGCGGGCGGTCCGGGAGCCTCCTCAGCGCCCGCATGCGGGGGTCTCCCTTGGACGCGCTTTTCCCGCAGGAGTTCCGTACCTTCCGTCCCAATCAACTTTACTTTAACATTAAGGTAGAACTCCTGTTGCCTAAAGTCTTTTTTTGTTTTGAAATAGAAGGATTTAAAAACTTGATTTTTTCTAAAGGTGCCATCATTATTTCTTGATTGGAATTTTCAATACCTGACCTTTGGAAATTTCATTTCCATTCAGCCCATTCCACTCCCTGATCAGAGCAATCCCTTCCTGTGATTTGTAGTAATTCATGGAAATGCGAAATAATGTTTCTTGACCTTGAACAGTATGTAAGACAACTTTGTATTCCTCTTTATCTGATTTAGCGGCTTGTACATTTTTCTTCTCTGCTGCTGCTTTCTTTGCCTTTTCCTCTGCTTCTTGCTGAGCTTTGGCCCTAGCCTCAGCTTCTCGCTGCACTTTAGCCTTTTCCTCAGCTTCTTGCTGTGCTTTGGCTTTAGCCTCAGCTTCTTGCTGCACTTTAGCCTTTTCTTCAGCTTCTTGCTTTGCCTTGGCTTTTTCCTTAGCTTCTTGCTGCGCTTTAGCCTTTTCTTCAGCTTCTTGCTTTGCCTTGGCTTTTTCCTTAGCTTCCTGCTGCGCTTTGGCTTTGGCTTTGGCTTTAGCCTCTGCTTCTTCTTTTTCTTTCTCCGCTTTAGCCTTTGCCGACTCTTTTTCCTTTAAGTCCTCTGCCGTTGCTGTAGTTGGAATCGATTCTTTCTCTTCCTCTTTTAAGACGACTTGGTCACTTTTAGTAACAGGTAAAGGCCTTTCCTGAAGATATGTATAAAGGCTGTAAAATCCAATTGGAAGCAAAATGAAAAATAACGCTAATAATTGTATAATTGGAAGTTTAATCTTCACTTTACTTTTTTTCTTTTTATTCCGGTGGACTTTGCTCCGTTTGGGCAATGATGACTTAGCCTTCTGGCGTTCAATTCGCGATCGAAGTTCACCAGCCTGATCATTTTCTTTTTTATTCTTTTGCACCCGGCTCATTCAAGTCACCCCCTTTCTTGCTAAACCCTCTTTGCTTTTTGTTCCTGATTAAAATACCAAGGATAAAGTCAATCAAAAAGTGGGCCGTAATCGTCACGATGATATTATTAGTCATTTCAAATAGAAACCCGATAAAGAAGCTCAAAACCAATACATTTAAAAATAAAAACCAATTAAAAAGGTAACGATAGTGAACGGCAGCAAAAATGAGGCTCGTAAGAAGCAAACCAAAATGTGTTTGCAACACTCCACGGAATAATACTTCTTCACCTATCGCTACCACTAAAGCTACGACAAATATCATCGGGTATGACAAATTACTGAAAATGCGTTCGTTAATACCGCCATCATCCTGATAGGAAGATGGTGTCACTTTCATAAGCAATATGTCAATTAACACGACAATGACCCCAGCAGGAACACCAATCAGCAAAATGTTCAGGTCATCAAAGATAAATAAGTCGAAAAAAGCAGAACGGTCTTTAAATAAAATAATACCTAAAAAGATGGCTAACGTTAAGAGAATAATTTGTGTAAGGAACAAATTATATAGCAACTGTCTATTAGTAAGTTGTTTAATTAATTCAGCTTGCTTATTTTTCATTGCCATTTTCCTTCTTTAGTAAGATATTAGCCAATTCCTTTTTCCAAGTGGAAAAGGAATTGGCCGGATCCACCTTGACTTCCGGCCATACATCAGCCATTTTTTCGGCATCCATCCCACAGATATCACAGCAGATGGGGTTAGCGTCCCGATGCTTTTCTCCAAAATAGTCCAGTATCCCTGAACGGCGACATTCCTGTGCATATATCCAGTGAAGGAATTTATGCAGCTTTTCTTGATTACTGGTTTTCCTCTTTTGACAATACTCTTTCATCTCTGCCACTTGATCCTGGTTATTGCCCATAATAAACTGGGTAAAAAAACGGAGCTGGATTTCGTTCAACGAAAAGGATTGCGACAGCTGCTCTTTTTCTGAGGGGGTCAAATTCGCCAGATTCTTTTGTGATTGATTAAGGAAAGAACATACACCATCGATTTGCGAATCCGTAGGCAACTGTTGCTCCATCAAATGAAGGGGAAGCCCTTCATCCCCTTCGCTATATAATAAGACAGCCACACTTTGTTTTCGGTCTCGCCCCGCCCTGCCAATCTCCTGAAGATATGCTTCCATCGTGGACGGGATATGAAAATGGATAACATATCTGACATCCGATTTATTCACACCCATTCCAAAAGCACTTGTTGCGCATATGATTTTCAACTGGCCGGAAATGAATTGCTGCTGAATGAGCATCCTTTGTTCCTGCTCCATTCCACCGTGATAATAATTGACACTATCGATCCCGTTATCCTGTAAAAACCCCGCGACTGATTCCGCCACTTTTTTAGAGGAAAAATAAATAATTCCGCTTCCGGTAAATTTCCTGACAAGCTCCAGCACACGGGCTAGCTTCTCATCGTAGCTGAACATTCGCTCGATAATAATGGCAATATTTTCACGATCAACGGATGAGACCATTTCCTCGACCTGCCCAATGTTAAGTTTAACAACGATGTCCCTCCGGACCTCATGGGTTGCAGTTGCCGTCAGGGCAAGCGTCAACGGATTATTCAGTTCACGCCTCACTACTCCTAAATTCAAATAATCCGGACGGAAATCGTACCCCCATTGTGAAATGCAGTGTGCTTCGTCTATGACGAACAAACCTATTTCTATGGATTTCAAGGATTTTATCACACCATCGATGCTAAGCATTTCGGGAGATAAAAAGATAAATCGATAACTATGTAACCTATCGAAAGCTTTCCTTTTTTGATTAAGCGTCAAAAAAGAGTTAAGGGTCAATACACTTTTTTCTCCGCTCATCTTCAGCTGATCCGCTTGATCCTGCATTAAAGATAATAACGGGGAGACAATTATGACAGTCTTATTTACCAGATAAGCCGGCAGCTGATAACATAATGATTTACCTGACCCGGTCGGGAGCATCGCTAATGTATGACGGCCGGACATCAATGATTCAACCACTTCCTTCTGTCCTGGACGGAATTCATCAAAACCGAATTTTTCTTTGAGGACTCGTTCTATGTTCATCATCTCTCACCTATTTTCGCAAGTACAAGTCTTATTTGGAAAAAGCTTATTTGTTTATTATCGACCATCTGCTTGATAGCTTTAAGTTTTTTTGTACCAAGTTCCTTAATCGCTTCAGCAATTTCCCTCTCATCCTCGATTGTCACATAATCGGAAATCGGAAAATCTTTTTCCGATAAAACAATTTCTACAAGGTGATCTTCGATGGTGTTGACTTTCAATCTGCGGATTTCAGCTATTTCACCGAGGCTTTTCCCTTCCTGGATGAATCGTAAAGTAGTCTTTGTAGATTGTGTCAAATGAGGATTGCCACTCCTTTTCCAATCATTGGTTAAGGAGGATAAGAGAGGGTAGTCACTACCCGCTTCCATTTCTGCAAGCATTTGATGCAATGAGTCAAGGAATGTATAGCGAACATACTCTTCTTCCGCCTTTTTCCTTTTTGCAATCTGTTCGAACGTTAGACCAATCCTGTTTATCCCGGTCAATTTCAAAATGAAAATGTCTCGTTTCATATCACTTTGATTTTCTAAAAGGGATACCAGTTCATCATATAGATGTTGGGCAATCAACGCTCGATCCTGACGATTGGCATGTAAAAATTCCTTTACGAAGAATTGGATTTTGGGATTTCGTTGTATCGGATAAAAACGTCTTTCATTGTGGACAATATGGGATATGGTTTGAATGAGTAAGTTTAACCTTTCCCAGAAAACAGGGGTGATATTGTGATACTTCCAACCATTTAAATATTCCGGAAAAGGATTAATTTTAAAGTAATCGTCCAACATTCGTTCACCTTGCAAACTAATTTCATATGCATCTGGTTTATCCGTTAAATTAATCAATTCATGCTTAAGTGAATGTTCAATGTTTTGATTTAATTGCTGACGGGTAAATCGAGGTATTGTCCCAAAAATATCCGTTAACCCGAATAAGTGGGCATCTTGGATAGTTTGTGACGATTTCTTCCCCTGCAGCATATGGTATATAGCATAAATGGAGCGCTCACCTTGAAATTTTTTTATCGCATATAGAATGATTGCCTGTAGATAATTATTCATGGGACTCACATCCTTGTTTCATTTAACCAATAAACCCATTGTAACAAAAATCTGCAAAAACCGCCGTTATTATTGATGAATACAACGGAGATTATGTGACTAAATGACGAAACATGGAAAGGGCCAAGTTAATTATTTCGATGTTTTTCGTTGACATTCAGCTACATGATAGTAATTATCAATACAATTTCTATTGAAAAGTTTGGCATTCGGTCTTACAATAAGAAAGAGATAATAATCTGAAATAAAAAGATTATCAGTTGTTAATCAACTTAGGAGGGGTTATATTCATGGCTAAATTTACTATTGTGGATAAAGAAACATGCATAGCTTGTGGAGCTTGCGGAGCAGCGGCACCAGATATATATGATTATGATGACGAAGGGATTGCATTTGTTACCCTTGACGATAACGAGGGTATCGTTGAAATTCCAGATGTACTTATAGACGACATGATGGATGCATTTGAAGGATGCCCTACGGATTCCATCAAAGTTGCTGACGAGGCATTTGACGGAGATGCACTAAAATTCGAATAAAAGTACAAGCCATTTTCAATCGAGAATGGCTTTTTCTTTTGGCCAATGTCGCATTACATCTTCCCTACCAAAAAAACAGGCATGAAAAAACAACCGGATATTAATATCCGGTTGTTTTTTCATATCTATCGTCAATGCCATTAAGCATTTTTATATAATGTTTGCTTATTGATCCATGTCTGTAATTTAATGAACAGCAACATGAATACAGATGTGATGAGCACGCCTTTAATCACGTTGAAAGGCAAGATTGCCGTCGTAATGAACTTTCTTGACTCGGGCGCCGACATGGCATCCCATCCCATAAAGAAGGTATAGGCCGGTAAAAAGACAAAATAGTTTAATACGCTCATGAATACTGCCATGGAAACTGTTCCCGCAAGTAAGGCGAACGTCATTCCTTTTTTTGAATTGATTTTCTGAAATACATAATAAGTCGGCAAGACAAACAGTATTCCGGCTATAAAGTTAGCGATATGCCCCACAGGCACAGCAGTCAAGGTCCCTGTCATGACTAAATCCAATAGGTTTTTAATGAACTCGACTAGAATTCCAGCCATCGGACCGAAAATCAATGCCGCCATCAGTGCTGGTATGTCGCTAAAATCAACATTGAGAAAAGGCGGGAATCCTGGAAACGGGAAATTTAAAAGCATCAATAAATACGAAATGCTTCCCATCATGGCAAGTGAGACCATTTTTTTCACTTTGTTCTTTTTCATAGTTCTCTCTCCTTCTTTTCCGATCTACCTGAAAAAGAGGTTAGGATTCCAAAATGTTGATGTTCAATAAAAACCCTTTAATTCCAATGGAATTAAAGGGATAAATTAAAGGTTACATCAAACAAACGTTCAGCAAATAACTGTTGAAACGCACTAAGGAACCTCCATCTTCTCCCATCCAGACTATACTGTCGGCTTTGGAATCACACCAAATCCTGCCTTGTAAGGCTCGCGGGCTTAGAAGTAGAAATTCCTTCATCACCGCCGGTGGGGAATTGCGCCCCGCCCCGAAGATAGACCTATAAAATTTTTTATACTTCCTATTATATCTGAAATGCCTTTTTTTTGATAGCATTTTTTCTCATTTGATGCATGTAGGATGAATATTGATCGTCGCAGTGAACGGCTTAAAACAAACAGCGGATTTACAATATGTCCATTCGAAAATTTTTCTCAAAAGGAGACGAAGCTATTTATAACGCCACATTTAAACGGATGATCAGATGAAAATCATTTGTTTAAGCGCTTTCATTCAGATAAGCCAAATTGACATTATCAGCATTTCAATTGTAAAATTAACTGAAATTTAAGATAATTCTCCCTTAGGAAGGTGTTTAGACGTGTATCGGATTTTAGTAGCAGACGCCATTAAACCAGAAGGACTTGGACCGCTTTCAGAGGCATCCAATATTCATCTCATTCAGAAGACCGTAGAGGAAGCTGCAAACGAACTTGAACAGATCGATGCAATTCTTGTGAGAAGTGCAACAAAAGTTTCGGAAGATTTAATGAACCGTATGCCACAGTTAAAAATTATTGCACGCGCTGGTGTCGGTGTTGATAACATAGACATCCCCGCAGCGACAAAACGCGGGATTGTCGTGGTTAATGCACCTGACGGCAACACCATATCAACAGCTGAACATACATTCGCGATGATGGCTTCATTAATGCGCCACATTCCGCAAGCTTATGCTTCATTGAAAAATGGGGAGTGGAAACGTTCTTCATATACGGGAACTGAACTTCGTGGTAAAACATTAGGCATAGTTGGCTTTGGGCGCATCGGAGGGGAAATTGCCAAACGCGCTAAAGCGTTTGGCATGGATGTCATTGTCTATGACCCGTTCCTGACTGTAGATCGAGCAAAGAAAATGTCCGTAACGGCCCTGTCATTGGATGAATTGCTTCCTAAAGCAGACATCATTACTGTTCATACACCACTAACGAATGAAACTAGAGGATTAATTAATAAAGAAAAACTGCTTACCTGTAAAAAAGGGGTTTATGTACTGAACTGTGCCCGTGGTGGAATTCTGGACGAAGATGATTTATATGAAATGATAGTTGAAGGGCATGTTGCCGGGGCGGCACTGGACGTTTTCGTCGAAGAACCTCCACTTGGCCATAAACTGCTGGAACTGGACAGCGTCATTGCTACGCCGCATCTAGGTGCTTCCACGAAAGAAGCCCAATTAAATGTCGCCGTACAGGTTGCCCAAGAAGTATTGACATATTTCGAAGGAAATCCAGTCTCAAGTTCAATCAACCTTCCAGCCATATCCAAAGAGGTGTTTGAAAAGGTACAGCCATTCCATCAACTTGTTCAGCAAATGGGATCGATTGCTTCACAGTGCATGAATGAAGGAATTCAGGAAATCTCCGTTACATATGCAGGAGAATCTTTGGATTTCGATACTGCGATTCTTACAAAAAGTCTAATCTCCGGCTTTTTAAGGTCAAGAGTTGATGCATCAGTCAATGAAGTGAATGCCTTGTTGATCGCAAAAGAGCGCGGCATAACCATTGGTGAAAAAATCTCTACGGACTCTTTAGGTTACTCGAATTTGATCAGCCTTAAAGTAAAAGGTGACAACCGAGAATTAACAATAAGTGGGACCTATATCGAAAATTACGGTTCTCGAATTGTAAGTTTGAATGGTTTCAAAATTGACTTTCATCCAGAATCGAATTTACTTTATATCCAGCATACCGATAAACCCGGTGTAATCGGTAACGTAGGTAAGGTCCTGGGTGATCATGGAGTGAATATCGCCACCATGCAGGTTGGCCGAAAAGAAGCTGGCGGTGAAGCCATCATGGTTTTGAGCTTCGATTTACCCTTAGAAGACAACATGAAACAGTTTTTAATGGAAACAGAAGAAATTACGTTCATGGCCCGTATTTCATTATAAGAAGAAAAAGTGCCCGCAGCGTGGGCACTTTTTTCTGTTAATGCATTCAATTCACTTGGTTCGGTGCTTCCGGCACCATTATGTCTTCAGTTAATTTCAGCTTTCCCACCTCTTCAATAGGAGCATTTTCAAACTTCACTTTTTCAAAACCAAAATCCTTAGCTATGAAGAGTATGGCTTCTAAAGCTTGAAGGGTTTCCTCACTATTTTCAATAACAGCTTGATCTGATAGGTGAATGATCACAAGATCTCCATTAGAGCTTATCCTTTCCCATTTCAGGTCATGGGGGATTGCAGGTGAAATTCCCTCGATGTCCGCCTCCCCTTTTCCGGCTTGCAGCGCCTCCTCAAAGTCCCGATAACCCATATTGCTTGGAACAAGGAAACTTGGAGAGGACTCATCCCTTTGATAAAGAAGGTATGTGCGTTTTTTTTGATGAGGTATATCCATCTCCTTTAAATATCCGGCATGTGCAAACCTGGCACCTTGCTTACCTTCTGTGGAAAATGTCATTTTCTCTATATTGTTATAGGAAAGCGTTTCTTCCATCGAATGGAGAAAAAGTGTATCTTCAGCCAACAGTTGGCTTTTTTCTGGAAAATCAATATGGGCAGTGTTTATATCGTTTCCTTGGCTAATCTTTATATCAAGCGGAAAATAGTCAGATAGCCCATATTGCGCTTCATCGATATCGGACATTTGATTAACTAACTGATTCAGTGTATCGCTTTCATCATGATGTTTAAGTTTAATTGAAATGGGAACGATGAAATTCATTTGATCATCTGGGACACCCATCGTAATGATCGAGGCATTTTTAAGGTCATCCTGGTAGATCGCTTGTTCAAATGCTTTTTCCTTTTCCCCTTTTCGCGGTTCCATTTCTGAAAACTTGTCTTTGGATTCTATTTTCGCTTGGTTACTCGAAAACTCTTGGTCTTCTTGTTTATCTTCTGAGGGCTTTTCTTGGTTACTTGTATCCTTCCGTTCAAGATCTGCCATTTCCTTACTTTCAGATAGAGATAATTTCCCACTGCTGCCGCTGTCTTCTCGACTTGTCGTTCCTTTTTTTTCTATAATGAACGATGATGCCAAAACAACCATTAAGAATAAGGAGGCAACACCCGCGAATAGAGGTATCCAGTGTTTCCTTTTCTTTTTATCATGTATTCTCGCATACACCTCTGCCTTGGTTCGGTCATCTTTTAATTTCGGAAGTTCGCGCAGCATGTCTTCAATTTCGCTTTCTTTCCAACGGGATCTCCTCAATGCGGTGGCCCTCCTTTCCTGATAAATCTTCCATCAACTTTTTAATGGCCTTCAAAGCTCGGTGCTGGGTCGTTTTTACCTTACTTTCACTCCAATTCAATACTTCAGCAGTTTCCGTAATGGACAATCCCTGAATATATCGTAAAATGATCACGGATCTTTGATTCGTGGTACACCGGTTTAAGCATTGGTAAATATCTTGGATTTCATCGTTCTTGATAGCCACTTCCTCGGGAATGGGCTCTTCATCTTTTAACAATTGCCTATCCCAATCAAAATTAGGAAAGATTTTGTCTTTCCACCCTTTTTGTTTCCGAAAGTGATCAATCGTCACATTTCTTGCAATCGAATACATCCACGTTTTTTCACTGCTTTTTCCTTCGAAGCGTTCATAGGCCTTCATCACCCGGATATAAACCTCCTGAACAAGGTCTTCGGCGGTTTCTCGATTTTTAGTCATATAAAAAATGAATTGATATATTTCCTGATGATATTTTTCATAAAGATCGTGGAAAACGGAATCCATCATTTCCCCACATCCGTTCATAAATATAGTCGTCAATCCTGAACAAAAGTTACATACTTCGGCTTTAATCTTATTATAAAATTCCGTTAATTTCCACATATGGTACTTCTTATTTTGTTTCCTAAAAAAACAAAGACAATGGAAAGAAATCCAATTGCCTTTGTCTTCGCAGTTCTTTATGAATCAAGATTATCTGGCGGTCCACCTGTCATTCATTCAGCGTTTTCCATAATTCGAGGCAAAATGATACTGAACGTCGTACCTTTATTAGGTAAACTGTTTACCGAAATGTAGCCATCATGGGCATTGATTATATTTTTTACGATTGCCAAACCCAATCCGGTACCCGCACGGCCGCGGGTCCTTGCTTTATCCGCTTTATAAAACCTCTCGAATACAAAAGGCAGATCTTCTTCGGGAATTCCAGATCCAGAGTCCTTCACATCAATGATCAGTCCCCTTCGATCACTTGTCCTCTGAATGACATCAATGTTACCGCCTGGGGGAGTATGACGAATCGCATTATCAATTAAATTGGTCAAAACCTGTTCAATGCGGTCCGGATCGAAATGCCATTGAATCTGATTGTCTTGCAGGCTGGCTGATATTGTAATCCCTTTATCTTTAGCCAGCCCAGAAAACTTACTTGTAATCCTCTTTAAATAAGGAGAAATAGGTACGCATTCATAGCTAAGATTCATTTTACCCGATTCCAATTTAGCTAGATCGAGAAGATCATTGACTAAACGTCCCATTCTCAAAGATTCATCATAGATGATGCGGGCCATTTCCACCTTTTCCTCTTCACTGCCCGCAATGTCATCTACAATCGCTTCACTATATCCTTGCAACATTGAAATCGGGGTCCTTAACTCATGGGAGACATTCGCTATGAAATCAGTCCTGAGTTTGTCCATACGTCTTTCATCACTCATATCCCTTATGATGGCCACCGCTCCCCGAATATTGTCGCCATTTGTATATAGCGGACTGACAATCAATCCCCAATTGCGGCCCTGCAAGGTAATTTCACCGACTTGTTCCTTATCGAAGGACTCTGATTCATCAAAAAGATTCATCAAAACCAAAGGGACATTCACATTATCTTCCCGGTTATAGCCCTTTTCAAAATACCAAGATTGTAGAAACCTTTCCGCTGGCGGATTCGTTTCAAGAATTGTGCCGTCTTTATTGAAGGTGATGACCCCATCTGCCATACTGCTAAGAATGCTGGAGAGATGTTCCTTTTCCTGACTAAGTGCATTCATATTGAATTTCAGTTGCTTCCTCATCTGATTAAACGCTATGGCCAGCTCACCGATTTCATCTTGAGTCAGTATTGGAACCTTTGTATCAAATTTCCCCCGGGCAATCGCTAGGGCAGCTTCCCTCATTTTCACCAATGGAGCATTGATTCTTGTAGATAAAAAGAAAGCAAAAATCGTTGTCAAAATAATGGCGATGCCTGCTGCCAATAAAATGAACTGTGTAGTGGATTTGGTGGTTTCCTCCATGGACTCCAACGATTGAAATAAGAACACTTCATCCTGTTCCCCATTCAATTCAAGCGGAATGCCTACCACGATTGCGGATAAGCCCTCGTTTCCCGCATCATCTGATAGCGCCATTTCCTTTTTTACAGTCTTTCTTTCCGTAAAAACCTTGAGCAATTCGGGGTCATTTTTAATGAGTTCCGGCGTGATTTCAAACTCATTATCTCCACCGATGGATGAGAATACCATTTTGTCATCATTAAGAATGATCATTTTCGTTTCATTGCCTATTAATTCCGAAGCTATTTGTAATACCTCATTGCTGGATCCCTGATGTTCATTGGTCACCTTAATGATTTGTTCAGCCGTTTTGGTTAAATCATTTTCAATATTTTCAATTTGGAAATTCTCAAAGAATTCGACCAGCAGAACGGTTAAAACAATTAATACAAACGACACGAGCAATAGGATCGTTGCCCATAGCTTCCCTACAACACTGCCCCATAGCATCAGTCATTAATGACTTCGAACTTGTAACCTACACCCCAAACGGTCACAATCATCTTGGCTGCGTTTTCGGATATGCGGTTTAATTTTTCACGCAAGCGTTTAACATGCGTGTCTACAGTTCGAAGATCTCCAAAGAATTCATAGTGCCATACTTCTTTTAACAATTGCTCCCGGTCAAAAACCTTATCTGGGGATTTCGCCAAGAAATATAACAATTCATATTCTTTCGGTGTTAATGAAACCTCTTTGTTATCAGCAAGTACACGGTGGGCATCATTATCTATTGTTAGATGCGAGAAGACGATCACATCTTTTGCCGTCGTTTCCGTCTGCATGTAACCTGTGCTTGAAGAGCGACGCAATAGAGCTTTAACCCTTAACACGACTTCACGGGGACTGAACGGCTTTACGATATAATCATCGGTCCCCACTTCGAATCCTTGAACACGGTTCACTTCTTCCCCTTTAGCCGTCAGCATGATAATTGGAGTCGTTTTCTTTTCCCTTAATTCACGGCAAACTTCGATTCCATCTTTCCCAGGCATCATAATATCCAATAAAATTAAATCATAATCATTTTCAAGGGCTTTTGTTAAAGCCATATCTCCATTTTCAGCTTCATCGATTATGTATTCTTCCCTTTCCAAATACATCTTTAGCAGCCGGCGGATTCTTTCCTCATCATCCACCACGAGAATTTTAATAGCGTTATACATTATGTAATCAGCCTCCTATCATATATTCTACAAAATGAATACTTCATTGACTAATACTTTTTCCTTACATCGTACGATAAAGAGCCGATTTCACAAGGCTTCCATGAACCTTTCACCATTTTGTCACAAAAAAGACTCCGACCGTCCATCAAGAATGAATAAATGCTATTTCACCCGAAATATTGAATGATATTGACAGAAAAAGGGATCATTCTCTAGAAAAATCGATAAGCCAACTCTCGACGTTTCTATCAAAAGACCCCCTTCATCTAAACATTACAATACAGAATCAAGCATATGAATGCAAACCAGCAATAACAAGATTGACGAAAATCAGGTTAAACATGATGATGGCAAAACCGATGACGGCAAGCCAAGCCGATTTTTCCCCTTGCCACCCCTTTGACATCCGCAGATGCAAGAAAGCCGCATAAAACAACCAAGTAACCAATGCCCAGACCTCTTTCGGATCCCAGCCCCAGAATCGTGTCCAGGCCACTTGAGCCCAGATCATTGCAAAAATGAGGGCACCGAGTGTAAAGATCGGAAAACCGATAAGGACCGAACGATAACTAATCTCGTCCAATAAATTCAAATTCACATTTTTAACGATCGGTTTAATCAAAGCTGCCACTCTTTTGCGAGCAATCAACCTTATTAAACCATACAGGACAAGTCCCATGCCGAATGACCAAAGAACAGTATTCAGTTTCTTGGCATTGATCAGTGCAGGCATGTCCACCAGCGGTTCAAATCGATCCGTCTCGATGAGTTTCCCTTCATTGGGACCTACCAATGCCGGCAGGTTGAATTCCTGTTTGACTTCGGCACCTTTTTTATCGACCCAATCAAAATTCGCCTTATAATCCATGGCAGCAAAAGAAGAAGTGATGATGACGAAACCGATGGTGCAGACCAATGTGAACATGATGACTTCAAGCCAGAACGTTCTTTTGCTTGATTGTGTCTGATCAACGAACTTGATTAAATAAATGATGGCAGTAACGAAACTTATGGCAAGGATCGACTGTCCTGCCGCTGCGGTCGTTACATGAATATGGAGCCAATCACTCTGCAAAGCAGGGATGAGTGGCGAAATTTCTGTAGGGAACATACTTGCATAAGCGATTATCAATAATGCAATCGGTAAAGCGAATAGCCCAAGGGCAGGTGTTTTATAAAGAAAATAAATTAATATGAAAGCACCGACCAGCATCATTCCGAAAAAGGTCGTAAATTCAAACAGGTTACTTACCGGGGCATGTCCGGCAGCAATCCATCTAGTGATGAAATACCCAATTTGCGCAGCAAACCCGATAATGGTGACGAAAATGCCCAGTTTTGCCCATTTGTTTTGTTTCTTTTCCTCCGCACCGCGTTTATCCTTGATCGATCCCCCGAATAAAAAGGTGGCGATCAGATATAAAATGAAAGCTGCATATAAAAGGTTACTGCTTAATTCAGCCATTTAATACTTCCCCCTTACTAGAAGATTTCTCCTCTTCAAGTTGATCCATTGGTTCGGAAAGTGATGTTGATTCTATCGCTTGTTTTATATCTCTTTTAATGCCGTGCCAGTTTTTGTTTGTATGGCCGGCCAAAAGTATCTCATCATCTTTCCTCTTAATCCATATACGCCGATGATTCCAATAAGACCCTTGGACAACGCCGATCATGAAGATGATTCCACCCGTGAATAAGATCCAAAGGGTTAAATCCTTCCTGACGGTCAAAGCCGTGACATCTTGGGTTTCCACACCATTAAAAGCCATTTTATAAGTGTTTTCCCCTAAAGGCTCCACAGTCTCCTTAATCGCTACGAAACTGACTTCACCCTCTGGCTTATCCGGAGTATGCATCTTAAAGATAAATGCTGGATTATTCGGAATCTTCGATATCGTTCTAGGTTCACCTTTTTCATCGAACTCGAAATCAGGGAAGTAACTGATCAAGTCAACGGAATATCCTTCTTTCAACTCGTATTTCTTTTGAGGGTTGTTCAAATCAACCTTTAAGCTTCCATATTTCTCTTCGGTTTTTTTATTTATCAAATTAAACGCCATCGTACTCAGCTCATCCAATTTATAGTCTACTTGGTAGAGGGCATAATGATCATGTTTCAGAGGTTCATTGACTTTGATTTTATAATCTTTAAGCTTATCAAGGTCCACTTTTTCCCCTGGTAAGGTTTCTCCCTTGCGCTCATATAGCGTAACATCGGATTGATATGTTTTTGCGATCGTACCGGTTTTATCAATTGCAGCACTGTACTGCTTATCTTCTTCACTCTCTTTGTCATACACCTCTAAGGTAAATTCATTATTCTGAAGATAGTATTCACCATTTGTACCGGGGATTTCTTTCCTCTCGCCTTCACGCAGCCAAAGTACTTTGTCGATATACATCCCAGGGACGGAACGCAATAATGCTCCAATTAAGAAAATGATAAGTCCTATATGATTGACATAAGGTCCCCAACGTGAAAAACGACCTTTTTCGGCAAGTATATGACCGTTTTCCTCTCGTATATGATAACGCTGCCTTTTTAGCCTATCCTTTACTTCCTCAAGGTTGATATTGTGGTCTTCAAGCTTTGTCACCCCATAAATCCGCTGACGTTTCATGAAACCGTCATGACGTGTAACCCCTTGCTTTTTTAACGATCGATATAACGGAAAGAACCGGTCGATACTGGCAATCAAAAGTGATATGCCCAGCATGCCTATGATAATCAAATACCACCATGAACTATACAAGTTATGAAACCCGAGTTCATAATACACCCTTCCGAACCAGCCATATTCCAGTTCATAATGTTCTGCAGGCGTCGCGGTTGAAGGGATGTACATTTCCTGGGGTAAAATCGTCCCGATAGCTGAAGCGATCAAAGCAATGACAATGAGCGTCACCCCGACCTTAACGGAAGAAAAGAAATTCCATATTTTATCGATGATCGTTTTTTTATATGTTTGTGAACGCCTGGCACTTCCTTCATATCTCATATCAATAAGCTTGTTCTCTTTTTCGTTACCAAGCACCATTCCGCATTTCCCGCATATCTTTGTGCCAAACGGATTTACATGACCACAATCGCATTTTACTTCTTTCATGTCAAAAACTCCCCAATATTATGGTTTAATTCTCTCCATATGCTTTTGGATGCTCTCTTCTGTCAAAGCTCCGGTGATGATATCTATCACTTTCCCCTCTTTATCAACCAAAAAGGAGACAGGCAATATATCCACGCGGTAAGCATTTTCCACTTCCCTGCCTTTATCGATCATGACAGGAAATGTAAGATCATGCTTTGTAATGAAATTATTGACAGCATAGTCAGATTCCCCGACGTTAACGGCCAATATCTCAACACCCTGGTCTTTAAAGTTTTTATATTGATTTTCCATATAAGGCATTTCATATTCACACGGCTTGCAATATGTACCCCAAAAGTTCAGGAAGACGCCTTTTCCCTTGTAATCTGAAAGTTTATGCTCTTTACCTTCCATATCAGTCAAGACGAAATTGGGTGCATCGGATCCTTTTCTCAGGCTTTCATTCTTATCTTTAGTGAAGTTCGTATAAAGGGCAAACACTAAAGCTGCACCTAAAAGCAGGAGAATGATGGTTCTGCTAATGAGGCGTCGCTTCTTTTTATCCATAGAGATCCTCCTAAGGCCACACTAAATTTAACCATACCATTATACCATTTAACGCCATGTCCTTTATATTTACATTTCTGAAGGTTTTGTGACATTCTTTCCCGATTCATGAAGGAAAAGGTATTTACAGGTTGTTTTCCACCACCCATTTCTTCCATCGGAAGAATGGGGTAGTGGTTTCAACCTATCAATACGGGAAAAATACTAGCTTACATTCTCCGCTGTTTAGGCTCGGTCGTTGCTAAAGTCCGCATTAATTTAACTTCATGTGGAGTCAGCTCCCGGGAATCCCCTGCAGTTAAACCGTCCAAGGTCAAGAAACCATATTGTTCCCTCTTCAATTTAATGACGGGATGGCCAATTGCTTCGAACATCCGGCGGACTTGCCTATTCCTGCCTTCATGTATTGTGATTTCAACTATGGCCGTTTCCTTTTTCTTGTCGGTAGACAATACCCTTGTCTTGGCCGGCGCAGTCTTGCCATCCTCCAACTTGATACCCTTATCCAGCTTTTTCAAGCTTTCACGCAAAGGCATCCCTTTCACTTTTGCCACATACACTTTATCCACTTCATGCTTCGGATGCATTAACGTGTTTGCGAATTCCCCGTCATTGGTTAAAATCAACAAGCCCGAAGTATCGTAATCCAAGCGGCCAACTGGATAAATCCGTTCATTGATGTAAGGGAAAAAGTCCGTTACGACTTTTCTGTTCTTATCATCAGAAACGGCCGAAATGACGCCGCGCGGTTTATAGAATAGGAAATAAACCGGAGCTTCTTTTTCAAGCGGGACTTCATTAACCTCAACCTTGTCATTAGGCCCCACTTTCACACCTAATTCCTTCACTACTTTGCCGTTCACTTTTACCTTACCTTCTAAAATCAACTCTTCTGCTTTACGGCGGGAAGCCAGTCCAGCATGTGCTATCACCTTTTGTAATCGTTCCATCTATCTTCACCCCATAGTATAATCATTCGTTTGTTATTGTCTATACATACACAATCATACAATTATTACATATTGAGAGGCAAAAACAAAAGGTTTTTCGCGATTAAGAGCTTTTCTTTTATTATTACACCAATAATGGGACGGTTAAATGGTTTGGTTTCCATAATGAGTGTAACATAGCTTATTTTTCCATACAAAAAAATGTTTCTTTTGATGAAAGTTTGAATACACCTTAATAATGGAGGGCTGCTTTTAAGAAAAAAGACAAAAAAAAAGAAATGGAATCGTCCATTTCCCTACCTTTTAATTCATACCGAAAACCAGTGTGACGACAATAACGGCAGCTATGATTCCAATCAAGTCTGCCAAAAGGCCGACCTTAAGGGCATCACCCATTTTTTTGATTCCGACGGCTCCAAAATAAACGGTCAATACATAGAAGGTGGTATCTGTACTTCCCTGAATCGTGGCAGCCAAGCGGCCAACAAAGGAATCCGGTCCATAAACCGATATCAGGTCGCTGGTGATTCCTAAAGCCGCTGTTCCGGATATTGGTCTAATAATCGCAAGGGGTAAAACCTCAGACGGGAAATGAAGAAAGGAAAGCAAGGGGTGCAGGGATTGTACAATGAAATCCAAGGCCCCTGATGCCCTAAATACTGAAATCGCCACAAGCATCCCTACCAGGAAAGGAATAAGGGAAAAAGACATGCTGATTCCTTCTTTCCCCCCCTCAACGAAGGTCTCATAGGTGGGAACTCTTTTCAATGTGCCGTACAGTAATATGCAGAGAATCAAAATCGGTATCATCCAAATTGAAATGGTAGTCATCCAGTGCAACATCCTATTCCCTCCCGTTCCTCTTTCTCCTGTAATAAAAATATCGATCTATCGCGATTCCTCCAACGGCAGAAATGGCCGTTGCTATTATGGTCGGAAAAACGATGTCCGTCGGGGAGTGGGCATCGTAATTCATGCGGATCGCAATGACAGTAGTTGGAATCAACGTTACGCTTGATGTATTGATTGCTAAAAAAGTGACCATCGAGCGGCTGACCGTTGCTTTTCCTCCATTTAGTTTCTTTAGCTGTTCCATGGCTTTTATACCAAGAGGCGTAGCTGCATTCCCCAATCCGAATGTGTTTGCCATCATATTGGAAAGTATATACCCCATAGCGGGATGATTAGGAGGAACTTCTGGGAACAGCCATCTCATGAACGGCTTGAACAAGTTGGATAGTTTATCTAACAGCCCCGATTCCTCCGCTATTTTCATCAGACCCAGCCAAAAAACAAGTATGCTCATCAATCCCAGACAGAGGGTGACCGCTTCCTTTGCGCTAACAAAAAGAGCTTCATTCACCTGTTCCATCGTCCCATTAACCATGCCAAAGACAATACCGATCACAAACATCCCGAACCAAATGTAATTAACCATTTCGTCCGATTCCCAATACTGCTTCAAATACTTCAGCCCATGAAGATTGGAATGATTGTTGCTTGAAGCTTTCTTTTGCTTCCCCATAAAAAATTGACCGAGTGCCTATTTTCTTCCCATCAAGATAGATGGATGCTCTGCCGACCACTTCCGGGATTTTCCTTTTATCATCCCAAGCCTTCTGGGGCTTCAACAATTTCATTTTCACTTTGACCAATTCTCTCTCTTCGTTTGTAAGTGGGTATGAAAAATCATTTTTAATGTAGACATGTCCTTTATATATTTTATTTTCCATGTTTTCCACCATGCCTGCAGGTAAAATTTCTGTTGGCTTATAATCCTTAAAGGCGGATTCGTACATGTGAATATGATCATTCCAATCATCCGGACCATTCAATGTCACAGCAATCAGGTCATGCTCGTTTTTGGTTGCCGTCGTGACCAAGGTACGTTTTGCTAGTTTCGTATACCCTGTTTTCCCCCCTGTGCAATACTCATATAATTGTGTAAGTAGGCGATTTTTGTTCTTCCATACATAATCCCATTGTTCTGTGGAATTAGGCGCCCTGTGCTCCTTTGTTCCGGCAATCTTCTCATACGTTTCATTTTGCATGGCATAACGAGTGAGGATGGCCATATCATAGGCGGTTGAATAATGGTTCTTCGTATTATCCAAACCATGTGGATTTGAAAAATGGGTATTTTTCATCCCTATTTCTTCCGCCTTTTGGTTCATCATCCAGACGAATCCATCCAGGCTTCCTCCAACCTTTTCGCTGATTGCCACTGCTGCATCATTACCTGAACGAAGCATCAAGCCATATACCAAATCTTCGAGCTTAATTTTTTCTCCTTCTTTTAAGTAAAGGGAAGATCCCTCCGTCCCGAAGGCATTGCTGCTCACCTTCACTGTCTCATCCATTTGTCCCGATTCAATGGCCAAGATAGCCGTCATTATTTTCGTAATGCTTGCTATGCGATTCTTTTCATGAGCATTCACTTCATAAATGACCCTTCCGCTATCCTCATCCATTAAAATCGCACTATGGGCACTTACGGATACATTTGCATTGGCGCTTTGTACAGGAGCCATAAAAGACAATAGGAGAATGACGATACACAAACTCGATAACCCTTTATATAGAAAACGCATGAGTGCCCCCTCGTCTCTTTACTTGTTTTTGTACAAGTTTATGCAAAGGGACAAGTGTTATGAATAAAAGAATCTAAACCTTCCTGATATCCACTGTTTTCAATGGAGAATTTCCATAAAAAAAAATCGATAGGGACCCCTATCGATTTAGTGTTCTATTATACTAATAAGGCAGCGATTTCATCAATTTTCTTAGCTCCGAATACGACTTCTTCATCATTGATGATCATGGCCGGCACGCTCATGACTTTATATTTCTTCTTGATTTCCTGGAAATTGCTTATATCGACCATTTCAGCTTCAACGTTAGGGTTTTCAATCGCTATGCGCTGTGCACCCACAACAACGTCTGGACAGTAGTGACATGCCAATGAAACCATGACCTTAATGTTCGCTTTTTTACTGATTCCCTTAATTGAATTCAATACGGCTGAATCCAATGCTTGACCAGGTCCGGCCAGGTTATAGATGGCCAAAATGAAGGAATTCAACTCATGGCCGCCTGGTACACCATGGAATTTGACGCCACTGTATTCACCATTTGAATTTAAGAGGGCAACGACAGGGAACTTATCCGCATTGATTTTTTCTTCGATTTCCGCATTTTCCCCTTTTTTGTATAACTCAAGATGAAGCTTATCTCCTAATTCCGCAACATCCAACAAGAAGTCTCGCAATTCGACTGATTTTGGCAAACTTTCATCGACAATGGACACCATTGTAACGTCGCTCTCCATCTTACCGAAGATTCCCTTTAATTGGCCACGTAACGCATCACTTAATAAAGCGCTCTTGCCTGCTGGGACAGCGGCCTGTTCTTTTTTCGCCAGTTTTTCAACTTCAGGTTCATCTTTGATTCCCAGGCGATCTTTTTCTTCCTCAATATATTTGCCGGCATCCGTTGCTGCAATCGCTCCATCAGATACAGCTGTGATAATCTGGCGCAAGGATTTTGGCCTTAGGTCGCCCGCCGCATAGACACCATTCACATTAGTCTTCATATCATCATCGGTTAAAATGTAACCAGCATCATCCATTTCGATATGGCCCTTGAATATCTCTGTTTTCGGCTCGTAACCTATGAAAACGAATACGCCAAATGTATTGTCTTCTTCCTTCGCCTTATATTCAAATTCTTCTTTGGTAACGTTATTGATGAAACGTGCACTTTGAATCATCCCGTCTCCATGAACCCCAAGGATTTCCGTATTGAATTTCACTTCAATCTTATCATTTGCCATTACTTTATCAACAATGGACGGGGCACACGAGAAGCTTGATTCACGGGCGATAATTGTAACTTTTGTAGCAAAACGTGTCAGGAATATCGCTTCTTCAGCTGCTGCATATCCTGCCCCGATAACGAAAACTTCCAACCCTTCAAAGAATTCACCATCACATGTTGAACAATAAGCTACACCGCGGCCAGTGAATTCCTCTTCACCTGGGAATCCTAGCGTTCTTGGTGTAGCACCCGTTGCAATGATGATGGCGCGTGCATGGTAGTCCCCACCAAGGGTTTTAACCACTTTCACATCACCGGAGAAATCCACACCCGTTACATCAGCTTTGGCGAATTCCACGCCAAAATCTTCGTTTTGAAGCTTCATTTCTTCAACTAATCTAGGACCCGATATATGACGGATACCAGGATAATTGGCTATTTCCGATGTAGTTGCAGCTTGTCCGCCGCCAGTTCCTTTTTCAAGAATTATCGTCTTTAGCTTGGCTCTTCCTGCATAAACGCCAGCTGAGAGGCCTGCAGGACCCCCGCCAATAATTAATAAATCATATATTTTTTTCATCTTTTGTGCTCCTTGCTGATTGATATTACTTGCTAAACTGTTATTTTGACAAACAAAAGGCACTTATTTTAAGTAAGTGCCTTTTGTCATTAGATCTTGTCGGACGAAATGTCCCAGTAATCATAATCAAAACTGGTTATGTCCATTAATTGAAGAAATGGACCATCCCATAAAAATTAAAGCTTACCTACTAGGTCCAGGCTTGGTTCAAGAGTATCTTCACCTGGTGTCCATTTTGCAGGGCAAACTTTATCCCCATGTTCCGCAACGAATTGTGCAGCTTGAACTTTTCTTACAAGTTCTTCAGCATTACGGCCAATTCCTAGGTCATTGACTTCGTATGCTTTAATTTGTCCTTCTGGATTTACGATGAAAGTTCCACGTAGAGCCAATCCATCTTCTTCAATCAATACACCGAATTGACGGGATAAAACGTTTGCTGGGTCAGCTAACATTGGATATTGGATTTTTCCGATTGTATCAGTAGCATCAGCCCATCCTTTGTGGCTGAAATGAGTATCTGTTGAAACTGAGTAAACTTCGCAACCAATTTCCTTGAATGTTTCATAGTTATCTTGAAGATCGGCTAATTCAGTTGGACATACGAAAGAGAAGTCAGCTGGGTAGAAAAAGAATACTGCCCATTTCCCTTTAACATCTTCAAGTGTAACTTCTTTGAATTCTCCTGCATGGTAAGCTTGTACTTTAAAATCTTCAACTTGTTTATTGATCAATGACATAATAAATTCCTCCAATAGCTATTTTTTTATCTGCTCCTATTTATAATAATTATTAAATAGAAATTAGTCAATAAATATACCTTAATAATTTTTAAGTTCACAAATTGGTCACAGTTTTTATATTAATATAAATTAATTATTTTTAAAATCCCATAGTACTTCAAATTAGCATTTCCAACACATTTCCAATATTATTTCTAGGATACAAATAAAGACACATGCTCATTATTTCGTGAGATGATTTCCTCTCCTTTTCAATCTAATTATAATATCCAAATGAGAATCCCATAAGTAGCTTTCAAATAAAATTTTCAGGTCTCCCTTCATATCTTTCCCATATTCCCCCTAAAAAATTCTTGTTTCGAAATTTCAAGCAAAAAAAACGAACCTTGACGGCCCGTTTAGTTGTATTGGTTCTCCAAAGACATTTTATATTTTATCAGTTATTGCTTTTTCCAAATAAGCTTTTTCGCTTCGGTGAACCTTACGGCTATTTTCGGCCAGTTTACAACGTCCCACCATTTGTCCACATAGCCTGCCCGATTATTTTTATATTGCAGGTAATAAGCATGTTCCCATACATCAAGAACAAGGATAGGGATCGTATCCCACTGGGTCAAAACCATGTGCAATTCCGATTGAAGTATTTCTAGCCGCCGCGCACGCGGAGACCAGACTAATATCGCCCAGCCAACACCTTCTACTTGTTTGGCAGCCTCACTAAAATGACTTTTAAAAGCTGCAAAGCTTCCAAAATCCTTCTCAATCTGTTTAAGTAAATCCCCCCTTGGCTGTCCGCCCCCTCCAGGAATCATCACTTCCCAGAACAGCGTATGGAGATAATGGCCTGATCCATGAAAGGCTGCTTCCTTTTCCCAATGTTTCAACAAGGAAAAATCATTCGTTTCTCTCGCTTTTTTCATCATCAATTCCGCTTTATTCAGACCATCGACATATGCTTGATGATGTTTATCATGGTGCAGATACATGATTTCCCTTGAAATCGTCGGTTCCAACGCTTCATAGGCATAAGGTAACGGCGGTAGCGTATGCTTCCCAATCGGCACTGATTGCCTTTCCTGTATATTGAATTCTCTAGTGAGTTCTTCAATTTCCTCGTAGACCCGAGCCATCTCTTCTTCAATCAGGACCATATCCTCATAATCCATTTCTTCCGTATCCATATTCTTCGCCAATCCGGAAAGCCGTTCAATGTTTGACAGCAACGGCGAATCGGTGATATCGATCTTCTCAAGATATTCCATCACTCCATCAACCCAATCACTTACCTCTTTAGCATAATCTCTTACCTCAGACATCTTGCAACCTCCCCCTATTCCCCATGCACATAAATCATCAAAGTATTTTATGTTTCGATTAAGCGGAGATTCCATTTATAGCTAAAAAAAACAGCAAGGCTTATTAAGCCTTGCTGTTTCATTATCTTGACTGCAACATTTTCGTCCGGTAATCCGTTTCATAAAACTCCAATTCTTCACGCATGGTCTGGAATCCACTTTCCACGGCTTTCAGAATGGATATTATGCTGTCAGGTACACTTTGGTGAAATTTAATCGAGTTTTTTCCTGTATAGGCAGACCTGCTGTCCTCAAACCACCGATCTGATTTTGGGGAAAAGTATTCTTCGATACATTGATGATAAACTCTATAAAGCGTCTTTTCAGCTGCAGCTTTATTGAAAACATCATTTTTCAGAACGATTTGGCAAGCCTCCAAGCCCTCTTCACAACTTACAAGCATTCTTCTTAAACTTGAAAGGATTCCTTTATAATAGGCTTCATCCCCGCTTTTTTCTTCTTGCAGCTTAGAATAGGTCGTCTCATTTATAAATTCTTCCAGTTGAGCCACTGTCGTTTCCAAAAAGCCCTTTACATCCTCAAGCTGAGATTTTACCAATGTATTCCCCAACCGTGAACCCTCCTCAAATTGATTAAGATTGAATATAATAGTCAACATGTGATTCTATATCATATGGTTTAGCTTGGTCAATAGATATAAACACTTTCTCCAATTTTTCAAAATCTATATTTTCGAAATAACCAGCCAGCTCTTTTTCTGCATTTATATATATTCGTTTTCGGTTAACCAGGCTCGGGTCTTTGAGTAGACAGACCAAGGCGATGATGTCAGCCATATAAATATCTCTGTTAAGGCTTTTGAATAGGGGGTTGGCGGGATATGGGGTCCAAAGAGTGACCATCTCATCAAAATAGCGAAGATACAGTACATTCAGCGTCTTTTCTTCTCCATCCTTTATGTATTGTAAAACGGATCGATTAAAAAAGTCCTCAGGTGAATTTGACTTTTCCTTTTCAAGCCCAAATCCATTGCATGCTACAATTCGCACCCGCAATCCCCCCGCATTCATTTTTTTCTATATTATCACAATTCAAAGAAAAATGTTATTCGATTGTTTGCTGAAATTTTTCAAAAAACAAATCGGCTTCACCACTTTCAAAGCTATCATCCGAATTATCGGCGAGAGGCGGTAATTCATCTATGGAATTCAGGCCGAAGTAATCCAAAAACTCTTTTGTTGTCCCATATAAATAAGCCCTGCCCGAGCCTTCAGCACGTCCGACTTCTTTAATTAAGACTTTGGTGACAAGTGTATGAATGGGGCGTTCCGTTTTCACTCCGCGTATTTCATCAATTTCAGCTCTAGTAATCGGCTGCTTATAAGCAATGATTGCGAGTGTTTCCAATGCCGCCTGGGATAAGCCTTGAGTGCTTGATGTTTCGACTAGTCTTTTCAAGTAATCCGAGTGCTCTTTTTTTGTCGTCATTTGATAAACGCCCGCTATTTCGATCACTTGAATCCCGCGAACATCCGATACATATTCTTCCTTTAAACTTTCAACGATGTCCGTTGCTTGATATTCCGTAATTTCCAGGACCGAGGCAATTTGTTTGACAGAGAGCCCTTCATCTCCGGCAGCAAACAATAATGCCTCAAGAATCCCTTTCCAATTAATAACTTCCAACTGGTTCTACACCTTCCTTAGCAGCAATCATGATTTCCGAAAAATTATCTTCTTGTTCAACGATGATTTCATTAAGTTTCATCAGTTCCAGCACCGCCATGAAAGTGATGACGATATGCTCCTTGAGCGGGTTCGAAAACAGTTCAAAAAAACTTTTCTTCCCTTTAATGGACTGTAACTCAATCTTGATTTCATCCATTCGTTTCTCTATCGATATCTCTTGTTTTGTTACTTTCGTGTAAAGCGGCTTTTGAATTTTTTGCCTTCTCAGCAATTTCTGCAGAGCCCCCAACATATCATATAGACTTATATTCAACTCTTGTTTATCACTTTCCGCTTCTTTAACATAAACAGATAGATCACTTGGGGGTTTGGTGAACATCAAACTTCTTTCTTCTTCCATCCCTTTAAATTCTTCGGCTGCATTTTTATACTTTTTATATTCTAATAGTTTTTCCACAAGCTCATCCCGTGGATCTTCCTCAAATATTTCCCCATCTTCATCAATCATTTGCTCATCTTCATGCTTTGGAAGCAGCATTTTACTCTTGATGGCAAGCAGTGTTGCAGCCATCACCAGATATTCGCTGGCCACATCCAATTCCAGATGCTGCATCGTATGGATGTAACCTAGGTATTGATCTGTAATATCAGCCATCGGAATATCGTAGATGTCTATTTCAAGGCGATTGATCAAATGCAGGAGTAAATCCATCGGCCCTTCGAAAGCGTCAATTTTTATGTTATAACCCATTAAATTACCTCATTTAAATCTAATTGGCCGATATAGACCTATTTCTTTTACTAATCAAGTATAGTGGATTGCCGCCCTTTATCCAAATAATAATTTACTGCCCATAGAAAAGTTTTTATTTGGGATTACCGTCAAATGGGTCGGTGCCCAATCACATTCTGAAATCCAACATAACCTAGAAATGTAAGAATAGCAGAACAAAGGAGGTACTCATTATGGGTGCAGGTGGTTTTGGAAACGGCGGCGGTTTCGCGTTTATTGTAGTATTGTTCATTTTATTAGTTATCGTCGGTGCTTCTTGGTGTTAATGGGAGACTGATGAATCAGCTGATTGCCTTGCAATCAGCTTTCTTTATTTTCCAAGAAAAAATTCTATGCTAAACTTAGTGAGTATACATAGCGGATGTTAAGCTATAAGAAAATGGCTTTTTGCCATACTTAGTTTATTCCATCAAACAAAAGGGGTGCTCCTATTGACTTACGCGGAAGACTACCTTTCTTTCCTTGTCCATTTCCATGGAACAAGGGATTACTTCGAATGTCATGAAATCCTTGAAGAATATTGGAAGGAAACCGCACCAAAAGAGCGTGACTCCCATTGGGTCGGGCTCATTCAGATTGCGGTTGCCCTGTATCATGATCGCAGGGGAAACAAAAAAGGGGCTGCAAGGACCTTGTCTAAAGCCTTGGCAAATCTCCACCTAAAAAAGGCCGAGCTCCTGAAGTTGGGACTCGATCCAGAACGACTGTTCAAATTGCTCGAGGATACCCATGAGCGAATGTTATCACAAAATCCATATAAAAGCATCAATCTGCCAATATCGGATCAAAGACTGATCAAAAAATGCCAATCCATGTGTTTGCAAGAAGGATTCATATGGGGGGCGGATAGCGACATGGCCAATACATCGATAGTTGATAAGCACCTAATGCGTGACCGTTCGGATGTCATTTCAGAAAGGGCTCGACAGCTATCCCTTCGAAAAACAAGAATGGAGGACCGCCATTAAAGGCGGTCCTCCATTCAAGCTTTCATATTCAGAAATCTTCACACCTGTCAAGAAAGCTTTCCGTAAACTCATTTGCTTTTAATTCTTTGTCAGGATATTGCTCCTTGATGGCCCTGACCATCGTTTTACCGATACCTTGCTTCCGGAAGGATGGATTTACAGATATATGTTGTATCTCAATGTGGGTTGGAGAGACTTCTATACCGATCAGGCCCGTAATCTCTTCATCTTTCCATAAGAACAGCTGTAGGTTTTCATCCGTTTCATAATTCTTCATCGTATTCCGAAGCGTTTTTATCTCTTTTTCATTTGGCATGAAAGATAATAATCCCATGGCAAACTTCTCATAACTTTTCTTATACTTAATCAACATAATATCCCTCGTTACTAAATAACGTTTTTATTATCTTCCTGTTTCCAATTAATTTGCTTTGAATAATATTCCTCACATATAACATTTACATCATACATAAAAATTCCGTTCGTTTCAACATCACTTTCAGCACTTGATTTATCAATGGGCTATGTGCTAAGCGATAAACAGCCAGTATACGATTCCCCACATCAAAGCGATAATAAGCATCATAAGTAAAAGAGTCTTATTACTTTTCCTCATCCCATACTCCCTTTATGAATGGTCCAAATATTTAAATAACGAATTCATTCTACTATAACTTAACACAATCTGACAAATATCCTTGCAATCTTGCTTCAATTTTACTACATTGGTAAAGTGATCTAGGTTCATAGAGTGCCAACTTAGGTATAAAAGACAAAAGATACACCCAACTTCTTCGTTAAAATGAACGTAGCTATTTGGCTATAAATTTTTTTCAGGAATATATGTATCTTTTTTAGCCTTTGTTTCGTCAAATACTATGAATCTGATTTAAAGTGCCGCCCTTTTTTGAAAGATTCCCAATTCAGCAGGAAAGTTAAGGAGGATTATCATGAAAAAAATGAATAAATGGGTCATTGTAACCATTTTATTATGTCTATTATTGCCATATAAGGCTTTTGCAGATGCAGCTGTTGGTGAAATGATCGTCACACTTGGTGAGAATTTGACAAATGAACAAAAAAATATGATTTTATCAGAAATGAAAGCACCCAATGATGTTGAGGTTTTAACCGTTACAAATGCGGAGGAACATGAATACTTAGGAGACTATATCGCTAGCCGTCTAATCGGTACAAAAGCGATTTCATCCTCTGCGATTACTTTGGAGGAAAAAGGTACCGGTCTTAAACTGGAGTCGAAAAACATTAACTGGGTTTCCGATGAAATGTATATCAATGCACTGGCTACTGCAGGAGTAAAAGATGCTACCATTTATGTCACCGCACCTATACCTGTTTCCGGTACAGCGGCTTTGACAGGAGTCATTAAAGCCTATGAGATATCTGCCGACAAGAAGATTCCTGAAGATGTGAAACAGGCAGCGAATGAAGAAATGGTGAAAACAGCAAAATTGGGTGACGAAATCGGTACGGAAGAAGCCTCTGCACTTGTTACGAAAATCAAAGAGGAAATGGCTGCAAACCCACCAGCCAATACTGAAGAGGTCCGCGAGGTTGTCGAGTCTTCAGCAAAAGACCTTGGAATCGCCTTAAATGAAGATCAAATTCAAAGTTTAATTGATTTATTCAATAAGCTAAAAGAATTGAATATTGATTGGAACGCTGTCGGTGATCAGCTGACTGCAGCTAAAGATAAACTTTCCAATTTTCTTGAATCCGAAGAGGGTCAATCATTTCTGGATAAATTGAAAGAAGTGTTCAGTAGTTTAATAGACGCGATCAAATCACTTTTCAGCTGATTCAAATAAAAAAAGGATGGCCAATGCCATCCTTTTTTCTATTCTTTGACGACTGCCGCTTCATGAAGGGCCAAGTCCAAATGGATAAGATCTTCGTAAGTTTCGCGTTTGATGACCAACCGGGCTTCTCCCTTTTCGGCAAAGACGACAGCCGGTCTCGGAATGCGATTGTAATTATTCGACATGGAGTATCCATATGCCCCTGTACAAAATACCGCCAAGACATCACCGCGGCCGGCTTTTGGCAATGGTAAATCCCAAATCAACATATCTCCGCTTTCACAGCATTTGCCGGCAATGGACACTGTCTCCTCCACAGGGTCGAGCGGCCGGTTTGCAAGAATGGCATCATATTTAGCTTCGTAAAGAGCGGGACGTATATTATCACTCATGCCCCCATCTACGGCAATATATTTACGGACATTAGGAACTTCCTTTTCAGAACCCACCTTGTACAGTGTCACACCGGCGTCTCCGACCAATGAACGGCCAGGTTCGATCCAGATTTCAGGCATCACTAAATCAGAATCAGCAATTAGGTTCTGCACTTCCCTAACGATCTCCTCAACATATTGAGACGCGGGTAGCGGGTCATCCTCTTGTGTATACCGGATCCCGAATCCCCCTCCGAGATTCAATACCTGTGGTTGAAACCCTACCGAACCGTGCCAATCACTCAGCTTGCCGATAATTTTTTGGGCTGCCAGAAGGAAACCGGTCGTTTGAAAGATTTGGGAACCGATATGGCAGTGCAATCCAAGAACTTCCAGAAACTTACTATGAAGCGCTTGTCGAAGGGCAGCTTCGGCCTGGCCGTTAATAAGATCAAAACCAAATTTCGAATCTTCTTGCCCTGTCAAAATATAATCATGCGTATGGGCTTCAATACCCGGTGTTACACGAAGAAGGATTTTCATCTTTTGTTCACGGTTTGTACAAATTTCTTCCAACAGTGTCAACTCTGAAAAATTATCGACTACTATACAGCCAATGTCATGATCCAAAGCCATATGTAGCTCTTCTTCACTTTTGTTATTTCCATGGAAGTGAATCCGTTCTGTTGGGAAATTTGCCTTAATTGCCGTATATAATTCCCCCGCTGAGACAACATCGAGAGACAGTCCCTCTTGCTCAGCCAACTGGATCATGGCAATCGAAGAAAAGGCCTTACTTGCGTAAGCAACTTGTGCTGAAACCCCCAATTCCTCAAAAGTTCTCTTGAACCCCCTCGCCCGTTCGCGAATTAGCTCTACATCATAAACATATAATGGTGTTCCAAATTGTTCGATCAATTCGATCGTGTCCACTCCGCCAATCTCCAGATGTCCACGTTCATTGACACCACCGGTTCCGTACAAATGCATGATAGCCTCACCTTCCTGACTTAAAACTATTAATAAGAAATGAGGCAGCCTCAAATAAAGAAAACCCGCTGTAAAAGGTCCTCTATATAATCCTGCCTCATCCGAATCAATTATCCCATGTAAATATTGTTATCTATGACTGCTTAGTAGTTCGAAGGGAAAGACAGATTGTTTAAACTCCAAAGAGTCATAGTAGCTTTATCTCTTTGTTAAGCCCAACTTTATCGCTTTATCCGAATAAAAATAAATTACCACAACTTTTCGACAACATCAACCTTTAGATTTTCTCGGCTGTCTATATAGATCTTGGGGATGTACAATGCTCGGACGTTCTATAGTACCAGGATAAGGTCTTCTTAATATTATATGTGACAAGGCCTTCGGCTGAAACGGGAGAAGCGGCCATAAATAAGGTGTATTTAATGTTTTTATACTAGTGAGCATGATCAAATAGAGTGTGATGCCTATGACTAAACCAGGCACTTTAAATAATGCGACCAAGACTATCAATACTAAACGGGTAATTTTATTTGCAACTCCTAGTTCTAAACTCGGAGTGACAAATGTACCTATTGTCGCTACGGAAGCATAGAGAACCACTTCAGGAACAAATAGGCCAACATCTATCGCTATCTGTCCTATCAAAACCGCCGCAACCAAGCCCATTGCCGTGGAAAGCGGGGTCGGGGTATGGACGGCTGCCATCCTTAAAAATTCTATCCCAATATCGGAAATGAAGATTTGGATCACAATGGGTATATGTGTTTTTTCATTCGGCCCGATAAACTCGAACTTCTCCGGCAGGAGGGAAGGCTCTAAACAGAACAATAACCATATCGGCAGCAAGAATAACGAAACGAAAATCCCAAGAAAACGGACCCAGCGCACCAAGGTACCGACCGCAGGTGCCTGCCGATACTCCTCGGCGTGTTGCATGTGATGAAAAAGGGTGGACGGGGTAATGATGACACTCGGTGAAGTATCCACATAAATAAGGACATGACCCTCAAGCAAATGCGTTGCCGCCACATCGGCCCGTTCCGTATATCTGACAAGCGGGTATGGGTTATACCTTTGCTTTACGATGAACTCTTCGATCGTTTTATCAGACATCGTGATGCCATCAACCTCAATATTATTCAATTCCTTACGAACGATTTCTATTAAATCCGGATCGGCAATATCTTTAATGTAGCCGATGGATATATCCGATTTCGATCGTTCCCCCACATGCAACATTTCGAAACGCAATCTTTCATCCCGGATTCTTCGTCTGGTTATCGCTGTGTTAATGATGATATTCTCGACAAAACCATCCCTTGATCCACGGACGACTTTTTCGGTATCGGGTTCTACTGGCTGTCTCCCGGGATAACTCCTGACATCCACGACCAGCCCTATTGGTTTACCATCAACAACAACGACGATTAAACCGGATAATACCTGATCAACAAGCTCATCCATCGTCTTTATTTCCTGAACGGATTGGTGTACGAGCAAGTCTTTGACTACATCAAAAACTTTAGTAGACACGATATCGGCATTTTTGTTATGAATGAGAGAATCGAGGATATCAATGATGTACTCCGTATCCGTCAGTCCGTTTATATAGTAAAGATGTACATCTTTTCTTAAGACCTTTATCTTTCTTACTCCTAAGTCAAAGCTAACGCCTAGACCTACTTTCTCTTCCATGTATGCGTCAACTTCCGCTACCCTACTCGGAATCGGCATCATGTTTTCAGGTTTTTCTGAAGTCACCATGACCACTTCTTTCCAATATGATTTCCACCGCTAGCTTCGTTATCGGTGCTCCTCTTTTAAAATCGTCCTGATGGGACATTTTTCCGATATCCCCTATCCCAACTACTATGGGAACATGTAATTGATCGATGCAATACACCGTATCTCCTGTTATCTTCCCCAGTTCAAATTCCTCGGCGCCGTATTTATCGACCCCGTTCGGTGTCAAATTACCATCACGGTCAATACAGATATCCACCTTGGTCCACTCTTCCCTTCTAGTCTTTGAAGCGACCGCTATCACGCCAAGGACATCAATATCAGGGTGTCCGGCAACTACCTTCATTGCCTGTTCGCCTGATCCTTCTCCTATAAAACCGCTATCATCAAACATGACCAATACAGGATCATACTTCGCCTTTTTTATTAATTCAACTAACTCCAATCCCGTATATCGTGATGGATTACCTTGGGACATGGAGATACATCTTCCCCCTATTTCCTTGGCTACATGCTCGACAGCCCGTTTCGCATACTCATCTCCATCCGTAATCAATATCACTTTTCGTTTGGTCACCATCTTGGGCCTTCCTTTCATCATCAGGAATAGTTACCTCTTACACTTATAAGTCGACAAAATAAATCCATTGGAATAATGATCCGGCTATTTTCCCCAATACGAGTGCCATTAACAAATAAATGATCTTCTCTTGAATTCCGATTCGTTTTGAAAGAACTGGAAATACATTCAGGACTTCAGTTAAGGCAGCCGCAAGCATCCCATTAAATATCCCGTCAGCCAAACCGATCGGAATTAAAAGAAAATGCGGAAGGGAAAGTTCCGTTTCCTGTAATCCTAACCATGTTCCTGCGACAACTCCGGCAATGATGGCTCCTTCATAGTAATGTATCATTTTCATTGTTTTTGTCAGCTGAGTCAGTCTTGGAATCACCCCAAGTACAGTTAAAAACGCTACAAAACCGGCACCTGTTGCAAACCCCCCGGCTAAACCGACAAAGATTCCGAAGATGATCTTACCGGTCATCAAGGTGGCGCACGTTTTCCTTATTTTCATTCATGATTACATAACGGTCCAAATCCTGCTGATAGTTGAACATTTCAACCTCGAGCGGACTAGGTTCCTCATTGAAGCGTTTTTTAAAGAAATGATTAAAAAATAGAATCATGCCCATACCAAGGCCGAAGCTATATGGGATTTGGATCAATAACGGCTTATCTTCCACTTTTCCCGTTATTATAGTAAAGATTTTTTGATGCACTTCCCCCATGCTGACATCCACATGAAAATTCATGATCGTCATCCCGCCGCCGACAAATAACAAAAACCAAACTAAGGCGAATGTCAGGTATGACATTTTCTTTTTCGAAAGGATGATTTCGATGATCGTTTGGGAAGGGCCGAATGTTTCCACTTCAATAGTCGGATCCATCTTGCGGATGGACATGATAACTTGAGCTAAATCAATGACAATAATATTCTTATCTTCCTTCTTGACCGTTAATAATATGATTTCTTCAATTTTGGTAATCACTTCTTCAGGTCCGATTATCCTTGCAATATCTTTTATCCTCACCGTTTGATTTCCCTTTGCTTGTACACGGTTCCTCATCCTGATATATACAACTGTCATTATCATCACATCCCGACCTTTTATTTCCTTATGCTAGTAGTATGGATTGGAAGCAGTTTGAAAATGCAGGAAGTGAACCATGTCCAAATATTACTAATTTGAAACCAAAAAAAGACACGCTGCAATGACAGCATGTCTTTTTGGTTTACATTCAACTATTAATGAGTGGGGAAGAAAATCAGCTGAACCAAAAATATCAACCCAAAAATATAAATGAGCGGATGTACCGATTTTCCTTTTCCGCTGAATACCTTCATTAGGGGATATGTGATGAACCCAATTGCAATCCCTGTAGATATACTTGAAGTAAGCGGCATCGTTAAAATGATCGCAAATGCCGGAAATGCCTCATCGAAAATTTTCCAATTGACTTTAGCCAGCCCTTCCATCATGAAACATCCCACGATGATCAAAACGGGAGCTGTGATTGCTTGAACTGAAGAAATTGCCGATATCAATGGAGAAAAGAAAATCGATGCAGCAAACAAGATGGCCACGACAGTAGCGGTTAATCCCGTACGTCCGCCTGCAGCCACTCCCGTACTCGATTCCACATAGGCAGTCGATGGGCTTGTACCAAACATCGAGCCGACTGTAGTCGCAATCGCATCACCTAAAAAGGCTTTCTTGGCACGAGGGATTTTCCCATCCTTCGTTAGTCCTGCCTGTTCTGTCACGCCAATCAAGGTGCCTGTCGTATCGAAGA
Organism: Bacillus sp. ISL-78; assembly: GCF_018613455.1. Lineage (NCBI taxonomy): Bacteria > Bacillati > Bacillota > Bacilli > Caryophanales > Bacillaceae > Bacillus > Bacillus sp. ISL-78. The sequence goes on along the minus strand of NZ_JAGGQC010000027.1, from coordinate 133,209 downwards.
TCGTTACAAGTAAAAAGGCGAAAACAATCGAATATAAAGAATTCGTGAAGACCCCAGCAATATCGATATCGAAAAATACCGGGGTTGGAGGTACAGATAAGACCCCATCGAAGTTGAGCAAACCGATAAAGTAGCCAATGATTGCCGTAACGATCATGCCAATGAAAATGGCCCCTTTTATATTACGGGCCATAAAAATCAAGGTAATGAATAAGCCTGCTAACGCTAAAACGGTTCCTGGCTGATGTAAATCGCCAAGCGTCACCATCGTTGATTCATTTGGCACTACGATTCCAGCATTTTTCAATCCGATAAACGCAATGAATAAACCAATTCCGGATGTGATGCCGTATTTTAATGAGTTAGGAATCGCATCAATTATCATTTTACGCAAGCTAGTCACGCTAATTAATAGAAATAGCAAACCAGCAATGAAAACCGTACCGAATACGGTCTGGTATGAAAGGCCCTGTGCCCCCACCACACTGGCAAAATAAGCATTCAAGCCCATCCCTGGTGCTATCGCAATCGGGTATTTTGCAACGAGCCCCATGATTAGGGTACCTATCACCGCTGATATGACCGTTGCCATGAAAACTTGTTCAAATGGAATTCCGATTGAAGACAATAAAGCCGGATTCACAATGAGGATATAAACCATAGTTAAAAATGTCGTAACACCCGCCATGACTTCTGTACGGACATCCGTCCCATTTTCTTTCAGGGAGAAAAACTTTTCCATAAACATTTTAGACCTCCAGATCTAAAGGAATCACCGACAACCGTTTGCACGAAAAGACAAGGTGTCCTAATATTGTATTGCATCGACGTTTTAACTGTTCAATATTCATTGAAAGAAAGATAAAAAAAACGAATGAGAAACGCGACCTTTACTATAATATTCGTTTTTATTCCTAAATTCAACTAAAAATTCGACCCCATCCCTATTTTCATCTTAAATCACTTTTACTTTTTCCTAAAATCAGTATTTATTTTCAGTTCAATAAAAAAACCACATGAATCACTGATTCATGTGGTTTTTCATTTGCTGAAGAATCTTCTTTTCCAGCCTTGATACCTGAACTTGGGAAATACCAAGCCTTGCCGCCACTTCCGATTGCGTCTGATCTTTATAATACCGCAGGAAAACAATCAGCCTTTCACGTTCATTCAATTCATGTATGGCTTCTTTCAAAGCGATTTGATCGAACCAGGATGTTTCATTATGGTCGGCAATCTGGTCAAGAAGAGTAATCGGATCTCCATCATTTTCGTAAACCGTTTCATGGATCGATGAAGGGCTCCTGCTAGCTTCTTGGGCCATGATGATTTCCTCTGGCGATAGCTCTAAATGTTCCGCCAATTCATTGACAGTCGGGACGCGGCCATACGTCTTTGAAAGTTCCTCTTTGGCCCTGCGAATTTTATTCGCCATTTCCTTTAATGACCGGCTTACTTTAACCGTTCCGTCATCACGGATAAAACGTTGGATTTCACCAATGATCATAGGCACAGCATACGTTGAGAATTTCACTTCAAACGATAAGTCAAATTTATCCACGGACTTCAACAGACCTATACAGCCTATTTGATAAAGGTCATCCGGTTCGTAACCTCGATTGAGGAATCTTTGCACTACTGACCATACAAGCCTCAGATTGCTATTGACAATCAGATTCCTCGCATCTTGGTCACCGCTCTGGCTGCGTTGGATTAAATTCCGCAATTCCTCATCTTTTAAATGGGGCTGGCCTTTCTTGCTCTTCTCGTTTTTAACCTCCACATCCATATGCAAGTCTCCCTTAATTGCACAAAGCTCTGCTTGTAGTTAAGTGCTTTTTTAATCGAATGATCGTGCCTTCGCCCTTATGGGAAATTATATTGATTTCATCCATGAAGTTTTCCATGATGGTGAATCCCATACCGGAACGTTCAAGTTCGGGTTTTGTCGTAAATAACGGCTGTTTAGCCTCCTCGACGTCTTCAATGCCCAGTCCTTCATCCCGGATGGTCAATTCCACAGTATCGCCTTCGATGACCACTGAAATGTAGACCCAACCTTCCGGGTCACTCTCATACCCGTGGATGATCGAATTCGTAACGGCTTCTGACACGACAGTCTTGATCTCTGTCAATTCATCCATCGTCGGGTCCAGTTGGGCAATGAATGCCGCAACAGTTACCCTGGCAAAAGATTCATTTTGGCTAAGTGCAGAAAATTTCGTTTCCATTTTATTTTTCATATTAGGCAACCCCCAGTCTTTGCAAAGCGTTTTTTTCGGATAGTTCCATTTTAACAATTTTAAACAACCCTGACATCTCAAATAACCGCTTTACTGCTGGAGAAATTGCACAGACCACCATTTCACCTTGCTTTTTGTTTACCTGCTTATAACGCCCCAAAATAACTCCGAGCCCTGAACTGTCCATAAAATCCAGTTCTTCCATGTTGAGGATGATATGCTTGATATTATGCTTTTGAATGGCTGCCTCTGCCTGATTCTTCAATTTTTCTGCTGTATGATGATCTAAATCACCTTTGAGACGAATGCACAATACGCGGTTTTTCGCCTCCATATTAATCGTAAGACTCATTATATACAGCCTCCTTCACTGTCTTATAAAGAGTCAAATTCTCTTTTTCACCTGCCGATTCCTCCCTACTAGCAAAACTAGTGGAGTTTCGCCTAAATTAGTACGATTAACAGGCAATGCGACAATTTATTCTATTTCGCTTGGGTAAACATGCCGAAAGCCCGTTTATACAATTGCCACCAGCTGGCATTATCAACAGTTTCCTTCGCAACAATCGGAGATTCGACATATACCTTGCCGTTTTTCTTCAATTCAAGCGTACCAATTTCATCACCTTTTTTAATCGGGGCATCCAAATCTTTTTCAAGCGTGATTTTTTTTGTAAAGTCCTTTGCCGTTCCGTTTTTGGCTGTCAAAACTGATATAGGTTCACTTGTGACGCCCACCACGGTTTTCTTTTGCCCTTTACTTACCTTGGCTTCACCTAACACCTCACCGCGTTTATAAATAGGGTATGTGATGTATTGTGAAAATGCATAATCTAACATCTTGGTAACCTGAGCGTTTCGTTCCTTTGGAGAAACGGCTCCGAAAACGACGGCAATGACACGCATATTCCCTTTTTTAGCAGTAGCTGTCAAACAATACTTCGCTTCATTTGTAAATCCTGTTTTCAGTCCATCGACCCCAGGATAAAATTTCACTAACCTATTTGTGTTGACGAGCCAAAATTTCTTTTCGGTATTTTCACGGAGATAATCTTCATATGTACCCGTGAACCTTGTAATCGTATCGTATTTCAATAATTCCTTCGCCATGATCGACATATCATGTGCCGAACTGTAATGATCTTTAACAGGAAGTCCCGTTGCGTTTTGGAACTTTGTATTTTTCAACCCGAGGTCTTTCGCCTTTTTGTTCATTTCCCTGACAAACTCTTCTTCCGATCCAGCTAGACGTTCAGCCATCGCCACCGATGCATCATTCGCCGAACCAATCGAGATGCCCTTAAGCATTTGTTCCGTGGTCATTTCTTCTCCTGGCTCAAGGAAAATCTGGGAACCGCCCATCGACGCTGCATACTCACTAGTCCTGATTTTCTCCTTCATGCTGAGTTCGCCTTTATCGATCGCTTCCATGATCAGCAGCATCGTCATGATTTTCGTCATGCTTGCCGGTGAAAGGCGATCGTCTGCATTTTTATCATAGAGAACAGTACCTGTATCCCGTTCAATCAAAATAGCGGATTTAGCATTTGCCGCCAGTTCGACTCCTTTTTCTTCAGCTGCTTTTGTATGCGGGGTGTTAAAACCCAATGCTACCAAAACGGTTAAAAAAACAGAAAGAATCCGCTTCATCTCCATACCCTCCAATCTTTATATTTTTTATTTTTTCCATTAAAACCATTTTTATACAAATAAAGATGAATTTTGAACATATACTGGATATAGGGTAACAAAGTGAACCAAATTAAAAGAGGATGCGCATGGGCATCCTCTTTTAAGAATTCAATGGGAAAAACGTAAAAAGGCCGCTCAAAAGCGCGGCCTTTTTTGGAAAATGTTTATTCCATGATCTCTTTATAGATCAATGTAGGTTTTTCTATTTTCTCTTTGGAAATCGCAATGCTTTCATACAATTTTTCTTTTACCTTTGAAACATCTTCAAAATTGCTGTAAATCGTCACAAGTGATTCACCTTTTGCTACGGTCTCCCCGATTTTTTTACGAAGTACCAGTCCGACTGCCAAATCAATCTCTGATTCTTTTGTCGCCCGCCCGGCGCCTAAGAGCATGGCTGCCGTTCCTACTTCATCAGCGATGATTTCCGATACATATCCGTCCTCTTTCGCTTCCAGCTCGAAAGTATGAGCAGCCTGCGGTAGTTTTTCCGGCTGATCCACAACCGAACCATCGCCTCCCTGCGCTTCCAGGAAAATCTTGAATGAGTTAAGTGCAGAACCATCCTTGATCGCATTTTCCAGCAAGGTTCTTGCTTCTTCCAGCGAGCTTGCTTTTTTGGCAAGGTATACCATATGGCTTCCCAGTGTTAAAGAAAGTTCCGTTAAATCTTCCGGCCCCTCTCCTTTAAGCGTATCGATTGCTTCCTTCACTTCTAAAGCATTTCCGATTGCGTAACCCAACGGTTGGCTCATATCGGAAATGACAGCCATCGTGTTTCGTCCCACATTGTTTCCAATGCTAACCATTGCATGCGCCAATTCTTCGGAATCTTCGAGAGTTTTCATGAAAGCGCCCGCTCCCGTTTTAACATCAAGTACGATTGCATCTGCACCAGCGGCGATTTTCTTACTCATGATCGAGCCAGCAATCAAACCGATACTGTTAACGGTACCCGTAACATCGCGCAATGCATATAACTTTTTGTCGGCCGGAGTCAGGTTACCACTTTGCCCAATGACAGCTATCTTATTTTTATTGACAAGCCGGATGAACTCGTCATTTTCTATTTCGACATGAAATCCTTTTACAGACTCCAACTTATCGATCGTCCCGCCTGTATGGCCAAGACCGCGTCCTGACATCTTTGCCACTGGAACACCAACAGCAGCAACCAATGGTCCAAGCACTAGAGTTGTGGTATCACCCACACCGCCTGTTGAATGTTTATCGACCTTAATTCCTTCAATCATCGATAAATCAATTTGATCTCCCGATTCGACCATTGCCATGGTTAGATCAGCACGTTCCTGCTCATTCATGCCTTTAAAATAAACAGCCATTGACCAAGCGCTCATTTGGTAATCCGGAATCGATCCATCGGTAAACCCATTGATGATGAACTGTATTTCTTCTGTAGTAAGAGCCTTTCCATCACGCTTTTTCTCGATTAAATCTACCATTCTCATATTAGAATCCCCACTTTTTAAAGACACCGATTTTCTTAAGGTGTACTTGTATTTTTTTGGTTCGTTTTATATGTCTTTAACGATTTGCTTAACAAATTCAAGAAAACTGCTTTTCACTTTTTCAGTCGTTTCAATTACCTCTTCATGTGACAAAGGCTGATCCAGAATGCCCGCGGCCATATTGGTAAGGCATGAGATTCCGAGCACCTTCATTCCGCTATGCCTTGCTACGATAACTTCCGGGACTGTCGACATACCAACTGCATCCCCGCCAAGGATCCTTGCCATTTTCACTTCTGCCGGTGTCTCATAGGTCGGTCCTGTATTACCGATATAGACACCTTCTTTGATATCCAATCCTAGTGAAGCTGCTATTTTTTTTGCTTGCGTCCGAAGGTCTTTATTATAAGCTTCCGACATATCAGGGAATCTAGGGCCGAAACGCTCTTCATTAGGACCAATCAATGGGTTTGCCCCCATTAAATTAATATGATCCGTAATGAGCATCAAGTCACCTGGTTGATAGCTTTCATTAACGCTTCCGGCAGCATTCGTTACGATTAACTGTTCAACACCAAGAAGTTTCATTACACGGACAGGGAAAGTGACCTTCTCCATGGAGTAACCCTCATAAAAGTGGAAACGTCCTTGCATCGCTACAACCTTTTTGCCACTTAATTGTCCAATAACAAGCTGTCCAGCGTGTCCTTCAACAGTCGATACCGGGAATTCCGGGATTTCGTGGTAAGGAATCGTTATCGGATTTTCAATTTCATCCGCCAATACTCCAAGTCCGGAACCAAGAATCAGTCCTATCTCCGGAGAGCCTTCAATTTTACTTTTTATGAATGACGCAGCAGTCTCTATTTTATTAAACATCTATTTATTCTCCCCTAAATTTAGATCGCCCAATATACTTTTTCCGAAGGCAGGCATTTTCACATCAAAATTAGCAGCGACCGTCGCCCCAATATCAGCAAATGTATCTCTTATTGGGAGTTCGGCACCTTCTGTAAATCGTTTGGAATAGACTAACAATGGTACATATTCACGTGTGTGATCGGTTCCTTCATGGACCGGATCATTCCCGTGATCGGCAGTGATGATCAATAAATCATCCTCTTTCAGTTTATCAAGGACTTCAGGCATGCGAGCATCGAATTCTTCCAATGCCTTTCCGTATCCCTCTGGGTCACGGCGGTGACCGTATAAAGCATCGAAGTCGACTAGATTAAGGAAACTTAACCCTTTGAAATCCTGTTCTACTGTTTGAATTAATTTATCCATTCCATCCATATTGGATACGGTCCTTAATGATTCAGTGACACCTTCCCCATCAAAGATATCCGAGATCTTCCCGATTGCAAGGACATCATATCCAGAATCTTTCAATTCGTCCATTACTGTCCGGTCAAACGGTTTCAATGCATAATCATGACGGTTAGGCGTTCTTTTGAAGTTGCCTGGTTCACCAGTGAACGGTCTGGCAATAACGCGTCCAACCTTGTACTCATCAGCCATTGTCACTTCACGGGCAATTTCACAAATCTTGTATAATTCGTCTATCGGGACGATATCTTCATGTGCAGCAATCTGTAATACGGAATCAGCTGATGTATATACAATCAGCGTACCCGTTTTCATATGTTCCTCGCCAAGCCTCTCAATGATTTCCGTGCCGCTTGCCGGGACATTCCCAATAATCCCCCGACCCATTTTCGCCTCGAGTTCATTGACTAATAATTCCGGGAAACCATCTGGAAATACACGGAATGGAGTCGATATATTCAATCCCATGATTTCCCAATGACCAGTCATCGTATCTTTCCCTGTAGAGGCTTCCTTCATTTTCGTATAGTATGCGAGAGGTTGCTGAGCTTTTTCAATTCCCTTGATTTCACGGATATTGCCTAAACCCAATTTTGCGAGAGTCGGCATGTTCAATCCATTCATTTTTTCTGCGATATGGCCGAGTGTATCCGCACCTTTATCGCCGAATAAATCTGCATCAGGTGCTTCGCCAATCCCAACTGAATCCATAACTATTACAAATATTCGTTTAAATGCTGAATTCCCTTTCATGAGTCATTCCTCCTAAAATAGTAAATCACTTTTTATACTCTCTATAATACCCTTATTCTGCTCAGTTACTCTTCATTTAAATGAAATCGCAAGAACGTCAGAAGTCTGACCTCTCTACATTGTAAACGATTACCATGATGGAGACAAATAATATATTTCGGAATGAAACAAAGTGCCATAAGATGTGCGTTAGAATCATCAGCATCCCTTATAGCCGTCTCGCCGACACAGAAAAGGCTGCTCCTTCAACTGCCTCGCAGTTAAATTCACAACCTTTCTATCATTCTATTAATCCTTTAAGCTCGCGGATGGAATTTTGAATAGACATCCTTGATCCGTACGTTCGTAATATGGGTATAAATTTGAGTTGTCGAAATATCCGCATGACCAAGCATTTCTTGGACGGCACGTAAATCAGCCCCATTCATCAATAGATGTGTCGCGAAAGAATGTCTCAGTGTATGCGGTGTAACTTCTTTTTCAATCTGTGCCGATTTTACAAGTTTTTTTAGAATCTTCCAAAATCCCTGCCTTGTCAGCCTATTTCCATGATGATTCAAAAAAAGTGAATCTGTCCTGTGCTTTGGGCTGGCCATTTTCCCCCGGGAACTTTCCATATAATGTTCAATCGCACCCAATGCAGTTTGTCCAATCGGAATGATCCTCTCTTTATTTCCTTTCCCTACACAACGGACAAAACCCATCGATGCATGGACATCACTCACATCCATGGATATCAACTCACTGACACGCATACCCGTCGCATACATCAGTTCGAGCATTGCCTTATCGCGTAATCCGAATTCATCCATTTTCTTCGGGGCTTCCAATAGTGCTTCCACCTCTTCCATGCTTAACACCTTTGGAAGGCTTCGTTCCGGCTTTGGCGTTTCTATATGTATGGACGGATCCTGATTTGTCACTCTTTCCCTTAGAAGAAATTGATGAAAAGATCGAATGGAAGCTATATGACGCGCCACCGTCTTCGATGATTTCCCTTGATCCTTTAACTTCACGAGAAAATGCAGGATGTTCACCCGCCGCGAATCATTCCAATCTTCAATGGTTTCAACATCTTTCAGAAAGCTCCAATATGATCTTAAGTCACGCTCATACGAGACGAGCGTATTCTTGGCAAGTCCTTTTTCAATGGTTAAAAAATGAATGAAATCCCTAATTTGATTCTCCATATTCATTACTCCCCGTTTAAATAAAACAACATTAGGCGTTCAAGCCATGCATCATCACCCGTATCAACAGCCTTCGATACTTTTACAGCCATGCCTTTCGGTTCATCATAACGATGATAACTTTGATATTCCTGATTTAACCATACCATTCCTATATAAAAAAGAACAGTGAAGCTCACAAAGAGAATCATCACTTTAGCCGTGTGCAAAATAAGCGATAATGATGTTTTCATCCTTTCCCCTCCCATTCGACCCTTTGTATCAATCTATGCCCAACAGGACAAGTTTTATACGTGTTTCGGAAAGGAGAAGTCAAAAACAGCTCTTACTTGAGTAAAACCAGCTATTAAATGCAGAAAACCTTCTCCATTAAATGGAAAAGGCCCGTCTTCATTCACCCTACTTTTCTTCTTTGTCATGACATCGATGACAAATGCCATGAAAGGTTAATCTATGGTCTTTTATCTTGAAGTTCCAATCGCGTTCCACAATGTCTTCTACGTCTTCAAGTAGGTCTTCCTGGATCTCATCTACCGCACCACATTCCACACAAACAAGATGATGATGGAAATGCGCAGCTCCTTCTTGTCTTAAATCATAACGGGAAACCCCGTCTCCAAAGTTAATTTTATCCACTATTTTCAATTCAGTCAGCAACTCTAGCGTACGGTAAACTGTTGCCAATCCAATTTCCGGCGACTTTTCTTTGACAAGGAGGTAAACGTCTTCTGCGCTTAAATGATCCTCTTCATGCTCAAGTAAAACGCGGACGGTCGCTTCTCGCTGAGGCGTTAATTTGTAGCTGGACGAGTGTAACTGCTTTTTTATCCTATCAATTCTATTTTCTATTTCCATACCTAATATTCCCTCCCGCGCCGCTATCTTATCCATTATATCAAAAGAGGGAAAACTGTCAAAATAGATTTCTTGTTAATGATAAAAAAATTTGCGGGAACGGTATATTTCCATCAATGCCCCAATAAACTTACGACATTTTTCATTAAAGAAGGGGATAGGTACGCTTCAAATGCAGCAGCCGTAATCAAGAATAGCCCCGACAAAACCAATGAGAAAATATACCGTGAAATTATCGGCTTCAGCGGTTCACGAACCTGCTTAAGGAAAATCCGGCTGATCATTTTCATGGATAGTGAAACGGCAAGGACGGTTATTACGATGAATATCGGGACGATGAATATATTTTGGGGTAGAATAGCGACAAACGATAATAAGAACCCGCTCCATCCCATTTGATTGACTAAAAAGCCGACCGTGAATCCAACGACCATCCCTTTTATAAATAACAAAACCAGGATGACAGGCAAACCGATGACCGATATTCCGAGAATCCAGATGACCCCGATATATTTTATATTATGCATAATACTTTGGCTGAACATATCATGCGAAGATGCAAATTCACCTTTGGATACTTGTCCGAAAAATTGCGATAAATAATAGAACAAGTCTTCCTTTTGGGTAAAGCTCAAACTATTCACCAATATTGCCCCAAAAATGACACCCATCAAAAAAAGCACAGTGATAAAGACATATAATGAGGAATGTTCGTTAATATGTTTCATTACGGCATTTTGTACGACAGATTTTTTTTTCATCTTTCATCCTCCCAACTCCGCTTACTAGAATCTATGTTTTCGCTCTTTCATTTATGCTAAGAAAACTTTCCTCTTCAGCCGAACACATTGAACCCAATTCATGTTATAATTTTCCACATCAATGAGATGGAGGCAGGTTATGAAGGCTATATTAATGGATTTTCCCGAAAAAATTGAAACCCCTCGATTATATTTAAGACCTTGTCAGCCTGGCGATGGCCTGGACCTTTACGAAGCCATTGTCCATTCTAAACCTGAATTGAAACAGTGGCTGCCGTTTGCCCATCAAGATGTTTCTTTGGAAACTTCTGAACAGAACGTCCTTAAGGCCTTTGCTGACTTTATTTTAAAAGAGGATATCAGACTCCATATTTATAGGAAAGAAGACGATCAATTCATCGGTTCCACTGGTCTGCACCGAATCAACTGGGCTATCCCTAAATTCGAAATTGGCTATTGGATTGATACGAGATTCAGTAAACTGGGCTACGTAACGGAGGCAGTGGAAAAGTTAACTAAATTCGCCTTTTACCATTACGGTGCAAAACGGGTCGAAATCCGCTGTGACCCTAATAATATTGCCAGCAAACGAATTCCCGAGAAGCTTGGATTCACCCTTGAAGGAATTTTGCGTAATGACTGCCTTAGTGCAGACGGCACGGAAGTGCGGGACACCTCCATTTATGCAAAAACAACAAATTAAAAAAGTCCTGACAGATCTCATCTGTCAGGACTTTTTTCAGGTTAATTCCTTTTTGACCTTTCCATATTTTCCTCCGCCCCCCACTTCAAAAGAAAGCGTCCCTTTTCTGGCAGAATCGATGTAGACCGCCAATTTTTCAGGAACGATTTCCATTAGCTGTTCAAGCGTAACTTCATGAAGGATATTCATCTCTGTTCCAAATGCCACCAGCAGTTTTTCCATGGATTTAGGTCCGAGTCCCGGGATGAAGTCGAGTGGCACTTGATGGATATACGGCGGCCTTTCCTTTCCGTCTCTTCTGTCCATCCCGGAAACGGAGAGTTCTTCAATCCTGGACGATACCCCTTTAATAATGGATTTATTACCACACTCAGGACATTGTTCACTATCCCTCAATACCTGATGTAAACACCCTGAACATACGGTTTGATGATACTTTCCCAATAAGGGGTTCAATCCATAATTAACGGTCACCTTGCGATTCCCTGTTTCTTTAAGGGCTTTTGCCAGCTCATTGAAACTTGGTTCTTCAAGCAGGACTTTTTGATATTCACGAGCGATTTTCCCAAGCGAATGCGCATCGGAATTTGTTACGAATACATAGGGGTCCAACTCCTCGATATCCTTGACCATTTCTGTATCTGAACTTAAACCAAGTTCGATGGCATCAATTAGCTCCGGATCGAATACTTCAGTCAGACTGGATCGCACCCCTTTTCCATATAAGCTTTTAAATGGGGTGAAAACATGTGCCGGGATAAACAGGCCGCCCAGTGACTTCACGGTTTTTTGCAGCGTTCTTCCATCACAATAAATCCTTTGGGAGCTCAAGGTGATATTTTTAACATGTCCGCTCATCCATGAGGAGAATTCCTTCATCGCTTTTAAAGTGGGAAAATAGGCAAGGACATGGATCGGTCCATTACAATTATGATCATAAATTTCAATCTCCGAGCCCGGAATGATGGTTGTATTCTTGTACTGAAGTCCGCCATCAGTCTTTTCCGTGATTTCGCCATCAAGAATCCCCGCTTCGATCTCTTCGATAATTTCAGGAGAATGACAATCGATTATCCCGATTAGATCAAGGCCCTTCCTGTCACTTGCCACTTGCAGCACATTGCTGAAGGTTAACGTTTTAGCACCTGTTATTTTCACGGCCCTTCCGCTTCTCGTTCTGCCTATATGGATATGCAGGTCAGCGTAATACTCTTTCATTTATGATGTCATCGCCTTTTTCAACTGCAGATACTGAACTGCATATGCCGTTTTGGCATCCTGGATCTTCCCTTCATCCAGATAAGTTTGAGCTTCCTCCAGCGTAAGTTCAAGCATCTCGACGAATTCATCTTCATCCAGCGGTGCCGCATTTTCTTTCTTTTTCAAATTGTGGGCCACATACATATGGACCAATTCATCGGCGAAACCTGGGGATGTATAGAAGGATATGATGTGCTCCATTTTTTCACATTCATAACCTGTCTCCTCTTCCAGCTCCCGTTTAGCCGACAGCACCGGTTCTTCGCCTTTTTCAAGCTTCCCTGCAGGAATTTCCACCAAGCTTCTCTCCAGTGCTTTACGGTACTGTTCAACCATGATGATTTTATTTTCTGACGTTAGAGCTATGACGGCAACCGCTCCCGGATGCTTGATTATTTCACGTTTACCCGTTTTCCCATCAGGAAGCTCTACATCATCCACTTGCAGGCTGATTACTTTTCCTGTGAAGATTTTTTCCGAAGACAGTGTTTTTTCTTCAAATTTTTTCATCGTGACCACTCCTCTGTTCTAATTGCAGCATGATTCCTCATACATTTTACCATAATAGAGATGGAGGGCGATTTAATGAAAGTTTACGTATTGGAAAAAAGCGTTACTTTATCCGGAAAGAGCTGGGAAATCCTTCAAAAACTAAAGCAATTGCAAAATCAATATGTGTATGTCAATGATTGGATTGCCGACATTCACGATCAGGTGCCACCCACTCCCTTAAAACGGATCAAGTGAATTCTTTGAGTGAAATGGATTTCTCCTTTACAATGAATGTAAAGGGAGTGGATAACATGAAAAAACGCAGACTAGGAAATTCTGACTTGCTAGTTTCTGAAATCGGGCTTGGATGCATGTCATTGGGGACTGTTGAAAATCAGGCATCCGAAATCATACAGGCCGCTTTAGATGAAGGAATCAATTATTTTGATACGGCCGATTTATATGATTTCGGTATGAATGAAGAAATCGTCGGAAAGAATTTAAAATCGGTCCGCGATAAGGTATACATAGCCACCAAGGTCGGAAACCGCTGGAATGAAAATAAAGATTCCTGGAGCTGGGACCCATCCGGCGCTCATATTAAAACGGCAGTAAAAGATAGCTTAAAGCGATTGGGGACTGATTATATTGATCTTTATCAGTTACATGGCGGCACCATTTCAGACAATATCGAAGAAACGGTAGAAGCATTTGAAGATTTGAAAAAAGAAGGCTATATCCGATATTATGGAATTTCCTCGATTCGTCCGAATGTCATCAAGGAATTCACTGAAAAGTCTGAACTTGATTCCGTGATGATGCAGTTTAATCTGCTCGACCGCCGCCCAGAAGAGTGGCTGTCCCTTTTGGCCAACAAACAGATCAGCATGATCGCCCGTGGCCCCCTTGCCAAAGGGCTGCTCAGTGAAAAGATGCTTGAAAAGGCAAATGAAGATGGATACCTTGACTATAGCTATCACGAACTTAAAGATTTGCTTCCGCAAATAAAGGACAAACTTTCCGATAGGAAGTTGAATGAAACGGCACTTCAATATGTATTGTCCCATCAAAGCGTAGCTACCGTTGTTCCAGGAGCAAGCTCAGTACAGCAGCTCCGTGATAACTGCCAAGCTGCCAACAGCCCTTCACTGTCCACAACCGAGTTGGATATCCTGAAGCGGTTGACCAAAGTGAACAAATATGAAAGTCACCGGAATTAAAAAAGAAATGTCAGGACAAACCTTTAGGCTGCTCTATCTCCGTTTAAACAACGGGATAGTCAGCCTTTTTCCGTTCCATCTTTTTTTCGCCTTCTTTACCAATTTCAAGTTTCCGATCATTGTAATTCTTTCAAAACCCATTTAACGGTTTTAAACTTTTCATTGGACACCCCTATATTAATATTGTACAATTCAGTTGTGCACAATTAAAAATAAAAAGATAAGGGAGAAGAAATGATGACAAAAACATTATTTACAACGTCTGTAACAGTCGATGGGGGAAGAGAAGGAACGGCAATTTCTGCTGACGGCAACTTCACGGTTGATATTGCGATGCCTGGAACACCAAGAGCTAAACAAATGCCTGAAGCATCTAATCCGGAACAGCTTTTTGCAGCTGGCTATGCTGCATGTTTTGATAGTGCTTTGCAATCAGTTGGTAAAATTGAACGCGTTTCTTTCGATTCAAAAGTCACCGCAAGCGTCAGTCTATTGATGGGTGAGATGCATCAGTACAGCTTGGCTGTAACTTTGGCTGTGAAGGGATCCGGTGTCGACAAGGAGACATTCGAAACCCTTGTTCATAAAGCGCATCAAATGTGTCCTTATTCAAAAGCAATCAATGGCAATGTGGATGTCGCTTTTGAAATAGATGTAGACTAAATCCAATAAAAAGACGCTTGGAGGTTCCCAAGCGTCTTTTCTTTGCTAAAATTCCTGTAATGTTTTCAATAGTTGGAGCAGCGAAGCTTTTAAATCCTCGACCACCTTCTTGTCCTCACCCGACATTGCCGAAATGCGATCGGGAATGAAACAGGCATCTTCCTGTAAACCAAGTCCCTTTTCCTTCAACTTGATCATGACAGACCGTTCATCTTCAGTGGAACGTTCACGGACAATCAAGCCATTCTGCTCCATTCGTTTCAACATGGGGGTAAGCGTTCCTGAGTCGAGGGCAAGGAGTTCCCCAAGTTTTTTTACTGTAAGTGTATCCTGTTCCCATAATAGAAGCAGAACAAGATATTGAGGATATGTCACTTCAAGTTTATCAAGCAGCGGTTTATATTTCTTCGTCATTTCCCGCGAACTTGCATAAAGCAGGAAACATAATTGGTCTTCCAGTACTTTTTCTATTTTATTTTGCATCCTATCACCAGCTATTAGTAGTCCATCCGATATGAAAGCATATCGGACTTATCTTTAATATAATCGTTATACTTTCTAAAATAAAGGAATATCAGCAAGGAATAAATCTTCCTCAACAGAAAAAGGGCGTCAGCCCTTTTAAAACTGCTCCCTGCTCTTATTTATAATTCTTCCAGTTCAGATTGCTTTCACCCAATAGTTCTTCGAATGATTTATTCTTCTCCCGCCGCTTTCTTTCTTCACGTTTTTTTTCTTCTTCCGCTTCCCTTTTCTCTTGTTCAGCCTCATTAAGCTCTTTTTGCTTTTGACGAAGCTGGGACATGATATCTTGATTGATCATATCACCGAGTTTCAATGAAGATGAATCTTTATCTTGGTTTTTGCTTTGACTTTGTTTTCGCGGCTGTTTCTTTTTCATCCTTAAAACCTCCTGGCCATTTATGAAATTATTATATCACGACTGCCGTTTTCCTCATCATGGTTTTCAAACAGTGTTTTCCCATTTCCCTCATGGTAAAATAAAGTAAATCAATCGAGGAGGTCCTTTCATGAAGAAATGGTGGTTTACACTGGCTGGAATCCTAGCTTATATCATCGGCGTCGGCCTTTATTTTTCCAATCGGATCATGTACATGAAAAAGAAGGAAGATGGTTTTATCCAGAATCGTGAAATCATGGCTAAACGCCTGATCACGGAGGATTTCGATAATCTGCCTAAATCGGAAATTTGGGTATCGTCACCATCCGGATATTCCTTGAAATGCTTGTTTATCGAACCGCATGACTCCAAAAAGTGGGTGGTCATTTCTCATGGTGTGACGGAGAATAAAGTCAATTCGATTAAGTACATGAACATTTTTCTTAAGCGGGGCTTCAATGCGATCATTTATGATCACCGCCGGCATGGGGATTCCGGCGGCAAGACGAGCAGTTATGGACATTATGAAAAATTCGACCTGAAGGCCGTAATCGATGAATTGAAAAGACGTAAAGGGCCCGACCTTCATATTGGCATTCATGGAGAATCCATGGGGGCCGTAACACTGCTTTTATATGCCGGAATGCTTGAAGATGGTGCTGATTTTTACATTGCCGACTGTCCATTTTCGAACTTCGAGGATCAGATCAAACACCAGCTCAAGCATGAAGTCCCATTACCTTCTTGGACTGTATTTCCGCTCGGGCGTACGTTCATCAAACTCCGTGACGGCTATTGGACCAATGAAGTGTCCCCAATCGATTATATGAAAAATATCCGAAAACCCGTGCTGTTCATCCATAGTGAAAATGACAGTTTCATTCCCGCTTCCATGTCAGCGGAATTATATGCAGCAAAAGAAGGCCCAAAACAGCTGTACATCGCTAAAAAGGGGGCCCACGCTCAATCTTATAATGAAAATCCAAAAGAATATGAAGATCAAATCGATCAATTTCTAAAACTTGTCTGATAAGAAAAAGAGGGTATCCACGATCCCCTCTTTTGCTTTTAGTTAGATTTTATTAAAAAAGCTCATCCTCGGATTTAAGATTTGATTCGGACTTTTTAATTGAAAGCTGTTCGCTTCCGGAACAAAGTCTATTTTCATGACTTCATCAAGAAAAATCATTTTTGATTTCTCAACATATAGCGAAATTCCGTTCGTTTCCACTTTTTCGGTACCTTCTTCAGGTTCGTTGACCCACCATAGCGCCGTCACACCACTTACCACGCAGCCGCAGCCATCAGTATCATATTTCAACTGTAAATATCCTTCTTGTCCCTGTACCTTACCGGCTATTTTCTCAGCCGCTGTTTCCGTCCATTCAATATACATGATTGCTGCCTCCCGATGTCTTTGCATTCCCCCATTATAAACGATAAAAACGTTTCTGTTAACGAAACTGCCTGCTTCCTTATACAAGATCTGCCCTCATGGAAATCACTTTCCTCATGAACCGTTCTAACAAATGCCGATTCTTTTATGCCCTTTCATCACGATGCCGTTTCGAAAATGAAAGGCTGTCCCTTGGGGAACAGCCCTTCCGCTCATCATTCCATTATCCTTACATCCGCTATATCGGAAAGCCTGATATAGTGAGCCTGCTCAAACCGGTCAACGATATGAAGCTTTTGGGTGAGCTCATTATAATAATGGATCCTGCCGATTAACAGCTGATACCGATTTCCTTCATAATGAGCAATCGTGACATCCTTTCTTTCCTCCATCGCTTCCCCCATTACCGCATTCATTTCTTCCAGTTGCTGCTCATCCAGGATGCGCTTCGTTTCATATCCATCCTCCACCACCCAATCACGGAGCATCTTCACATGTTCCGGCAACATCATCGATGTCCATTTGATACGGCCGCGATCACGAATCATTCTTTTCCCCCCTTTCAAAGTCAGCCTTACGCCTTATGCCCACCAAGCAACTTGCTTCGGTATACGGCTGTACCCGCTTCTGTATACGAAACTGCACGTAGTAACGATTTGGCTCCATATTTGTGGCGAATTCGATCAACCGTGTAACTCAATTCCCGCTTCTTCCAGCGCGAAGCATCAAATAAAGTCAGCTGCATTTCATTATCATCCACAATATTCGAGAGTCTGACCTCTATGCTTCGAACCGTTTTTTGCTTATAGTTCTCATGGAAAAGCTCCAGGCAAACTTTATATAACTCCATCGTGATGTTGGTCGGTTCGTTAATCGAACGCGAACGATGGAAACCTCCGCCAAACTCATCCTTGCTGTAACCAATGCCTAGGCTCACCGTTCTTCCTGCCTTACGATGAGTGCGTGCCCTTCTTCCAACTTCTTCGCAAATTTCCAGCATGACCTGCTTTACCTCATGCTCATCCTTATAATCCCGCAGCAGGATTTGACTTTTGCCGAAGCTGACCTGCCCTTCGATGATCGCTGCCCCCATATCGGATAAATCTATTCCCCAGGCATGGTGGTAAAGCTGATTGCCCATAATTCCAAACTTCGCTTCAAGTAATTCAAGATCATAATTGGCAAGCTGCCCAACCGTAAATATACCCATTCCATGAAGGGTTTTTTCTACGCGCCTGCCGATCCCCCACATTTCACGAAGCGGGGAAATCGGCCAAAGTTTGCTTGGCACATCCTCATACTTCCATTCCGCAATCCCTTTATGTTTGGCTTCCAAATCAAGGCAAAGTTTTGCCATGAGCATGTTCGGTCCAATTCCAATGGCACAGGGGAGCTGTAATTCCCGTTCAATTTCATCTTTTATCTTTTCAGCTATCATGCGGGCATCTCCCCATAAAGAAGCAGCACCATCGACTTTCACAAAACTTTCGTCCACACTATATACATGAATCGCTTCTTTTGGCACATAACGGTTGAACAAGCGGGTGAGTTCCGTCGAAACCCTTAAATAAGTCGCCATTTTAGGTTCAACGACTACTATCCTCGGGTCATTTGGGATCTCAAACATCCGCGAACCTGTCTTGATGCCAAATTCCTTCTTCATCTTTGGAGAAGCCGCGAGCACAATGCTCCCTGTCCTCTTCAAATCACCAACCACCGCCAGATAACAATCAAGCGGGTCCAGACCAAGCATGACCGCTGAACAGCTTGCATAAAAACTTTTCATATCGATACACATAATTGATTGTTTCGGCATCGTCCCATAATCCATCATTTCTTCACCCTAACAAGAATATACGTTCGCTTTATTATATTCATAACTTTAACCGAATATACGTTCTTATTCAATGGAAGTTTTCATACAAATTTCTACTTTTTATTGTAATTTCCTTGAAAAATATAATGGATGCTAAAAATGGATAAAATACCAAATTTAAACTGAGTATCCATATTGTTTTCTTGAAAAAGCTCAATTGGTAGCTTGAATAATATCGAATAGGTCCATGTGCTCAGTTTTTTTAAATCCTCCCACCCTTTTCAACAGGCTTTCGTCTACTTAAAACTCAGTCTTAATGCTCATTTTTTGTAATGAAAATGTAACCAAAATTATGTCTAATTGTCATAATGGTATTGTAGGATAATATTGTTAAGAAATAATAGAGAGATAGATAGAGAGGAAATGAAAATTATGAAGAAATGGATCGCTTCAGCTGCTGTTGCATCTGCCATGATGCTAACCCCACTGCAAGCCTTTGCCAATATTGGAGACCAAACCCTCAGACCCGGAATGACACATAGCGATGTCAAACAACTTCAACAACTTTTAAAAACCAAAGGTTATTTCACATATACAGGTTCACTGACTACATATTACGGCACCTATTCTGTATCTGCAGTAAAAAAATTCCAAAAAGCCAAAGGGTTAACTGTCGACGGAATTGCCGGCCGAGGCACATTTAATGCGCTTGGTGTTTATAATGTCAATAATACTAGCTTGATCAGCTATGCAAAAACCTTAATAGGCAAACCCTACAAATGGGGCGGAACAACACCAACTGGATTCGACTGCTCAGGCTTCGTCTATTACGTATTCCAAAAATCGCAAGGAATCACCTTACCGCGTACTACATCATTACTTTATTCCAATACGGGTTTAAAAGTATCTTCACCAGCCAAGGGTGATCTTGTATTCTTTAATACTTCTGGAACAGGGGTATCCCATGTTGGGATTTATATCGGAAATGGTCAATTCATCAGTGCTACGTCTTCTAAAGGAATAACCATTACGGATATGGATAATTCTTATTGGAAACCAAAATATTTAGGTGCGAAAACTTTATAAAATCCAGGACAAACAGCCGGACAGAATTTCAAAGTGATTCAGTCCGGTTGTTTTATTTTATATATAATATTTCATCCGTTACATCCTCCACTGTCACAGTGAATGAAGAGTCCAAGTTGGAGCGGTTCATCATTTCGATATTATACACATGCTCTGATGGTAAATGGACGACTTCGAGAACCATGAATCGCTGACTTTCCGCTTTGCTGACATGATCGAGAGCAGCAATGACCGCCCTTTGTTCCGCTAAGCTATTTTCATCCGTCAAAACAAGAATCAATTCCGCTTCCGCTTTCCCAGGAAATGATTTCTTCACCCCGCCCCGGTGCCATGGTTTCACTTTCATCCCGATTTCCAGTTCGGAATAATCGAGGTCATTACCATGTTGATCTTGAATATATGTATCATTGGTCACCTTATAGTACGTCCCTTTAATCAAAATCCTCTTATCGTCAAGATCCGTAATGAAACCTTCTTCCCCTTTGTCAATGGATTCATCCATGTTCCAACCGGGGGATTGACAGCTGCCCAGAATGAAGGCGACGAATAAATATATATAAAGGTTTACAATCATCTTCACGAAAATCCCTCCTAATAGAAATAGACGGATTCCCCATGAAATAGTTACCCATTCAAATGATAACTTCGGTTAATACAAAAGGGGAATGTCATCGACATTCCCCTTTACCTATTATTGGACCATTTTTCATCTGGAATCGAAGAACTAGCCTACTTTTTGAAAAATGCTTTTTTCCCTAATGTTTCGGTGATCTTCGGAAACATGTTATACCATTTCCCAGCTAAATCCATCCAGCCAGGGAGATTGATTTCCCTCTTGTTGGTCAGCATCGCCGCTACGATTTTAGCAGCGACATCTTCAGGCTTAAGCATGAATTTTTCAACGTTCTTTAAGTATGTACCTGATTCATCTGCAATGTTAAAGAAATTCGTTTCTATAGGGCCAGGATTGACGGTGGTCACAAAAACATGATCTTCCATCAGTTCGAGCCGAAGTGCGTTTGAATAGCCGAGAACTGCGAACTTGGTAGAAGAGTACAATGTTGATTTAGGAGTGGCGATTTTACCGGCCTGTGAAGCGATATTGATGATATGCCCCGATTTTCTCTGCTTCATATACGGCAGAACCAGCTTTGTGCAGGCCATTAAGCCAATGACGTTGACAGCAAACATTGCTTTCGTTTCATTTAATTCCGTATCCTGCGCTTCTTTAAACGTGCCGAAACCAGCATTGTTGACCAACACATCCACTTCACCTATTTGCTCATGGATATCATTAAAAACATTTGTAACCTGGTCAGTGTCTGCAACATCAAGCATATAGGCATATGCATCAATCCCATACTGGGTGATCAGTTCATTCTTTAGCAGCAATAATTTATCCATGCTTCTGGCCAGGAGGACAAGACGTCCTCCCTGTTTTGCACTTTGTATGGCAACTTCCTTGCCAATCCCTCCGGAAGCACCGGTAATAACAATAACTTTACCTTGTAACTTATTCAAAAAAAGCGGCCTCCTTGCGAACATTAAGCGATTGAATACAGAATGACCCCTGATTGGATTTCTGTTTGGACTTCACCCAAGTCTTCTAAATAGTCCAGCTGACCGACCGTTTCCGAAAGTGTCAGGCCCACTTCCTGAAGGTACACTTTCGGAAACAGCTGCTGACACACTTCAAAGACAGATAAAGGCTTATCTTGAAGCATGCTTTTCACCTGCATGGCACGGTTATGCTGCCGCTCGAATCTATATTGAATCAAGTCTGCAACTGCATCTCCAGCCACTTCAGATCCATGTCCTGAGTAAACAGTGGATATAGGGAAATCCAATAATTTTTGAAGTGATGCATTATATTGCAGTAACGGACGAGGCCTCATGCCTCCAGGGAGTAAAGGTGGTTCCATTAATGGGTTAGGTGAAATCTTGGCGAGCAAGTGATCGCCAGCGATCATGACCCCGTCACTTTCCCGGTAAAAAGATAAATGGCTTTGCGCATGCCCTGGAGTCTCGATCACTTTCCAGCCTGGAAGACCAGGGAGCTCATCCCCCTCAGCCAAATATCCATGCAGCTTCCGTTCACTAAGGAAACGGATTTCGTCGCGGTTATGGATCAGTTTAGTTTGCAGCTCTTCTGCCACACCGAACTTTTTGGCATAATCAAGGAAAAAACGATTATGGGTTTCAAGAAACTCATCACTGATAGTAAGCCAGCGCTGATTATTTTTGTGTCCATAAACCGGGATATCCTTTTCAAAGAAATCGAGTGCACCAGCATGATCGGGATGATGATGGGTTAAAATGATTTGTTCGATATCAGGCAGTTTCAGACCCAAATCCCCAAGACCGTTAGTCAAGGCTTCCTTTGAATGTTTTGTTTTCACTCCAGTATCGATTAATGTTAAAGCATCCCCTTTAACGACATAAACATTCACATCACCCACTGCAAACGGCGTGGGCAAAGCAATTTTCGCAATATCTCCATTCCAATTCGCCATAATCTTTTCCACCTTAGAAAATTATATTTATATAAATCTTTTTATACGCTAACCAGGATTCTAAGTATAGTTATCATGTATAATTACCATTTTACATGTATTTTTAAATGATGTCATTATTTTCACATAATTCATGTCTATTTTTTATCGTCCATGCATATATTATCATTGACAGAGTACTGATATATCCTTCATAATCACAAGTAATTAAAGACGGCATGGCTTTGATTAAGGCCAAGTAAATGATTGATGGCGTAAAGAGAGTGAAGCTCGGAATGTGCTGAAAGGCTTCATCGCCCCCTCATTATTGAACCTACCTTATGAGCCTTCAGGAAAACCTGACGTAATTCCCGCGTTAGAGGATTCAAGTGCAGCTTTTCTGTTTATTTATTATGGAAAAGTTGAACAAAGGTGGTACCACGGAAGCTAGACCTTTCGTCCTTTATTGGATGAGGGGTCTTTTTGTTTTTTATAAAGGCTCTTTTCGTAAAGATTGTTGTTTTTTAAACGAAACGATTTAAGGTTGATTGGAGCGGAAGTGCGAGACTCCTGCGGGAGCAGCGGGACAGGTGAGACCCCACAGGCGTTTACGCCGAGGAGGCTCACCGCCCCGCGGAAAGCGAACATCTGGAAGGGAAATCAACCACAACTCACTACCTGGTAAATAGCAACAAAGTATGTGAAAACAGCCTTCATAAAATGGCCGAAAATTCAAAAGAAAAAGGAGCGGGAAATATGAAAAAAATCGCATTTATCGGAGCTGGATCGATGGCAGAAGCAATCATTTCGGGGCTGGTGACCCAACAGGTAATTGAACCAGAAAATATTTTTGTAACAAATAAATCAAATGATGATCGGTTCGTTTATTTAAAGGACCAATATGGCGTAACTGCAACACGATCACTGCAATTATTAATACAGGATGCAGACCTTGTCGTACTGGCGGTGAAACCGAAAGATATTTTAGAAACGATGCAATCAATAAAAGAATACATTCGTGAAGAAATGCTGTTCATTTCCGTTGTTGCAGGGGTTCATACAACAAGCTTGGAAGGAATCGCCAACAAGCGGTTTTCGATCGTCCGTGCCATGCCTAATACATCGGCAGCTGTAGGAAAATCAGCAACGGCGCTTGCGGCTAACTGCCATACGGAAGACTCGCAATTACAAACGGCGATTACCCTTTTTGAAACGGTGGGTACGGTGGCAGTGGTCGAAGAAACCCAGCTAGATGCGGTAACAGGCTTATCAGGCAGCGGTCCTGCTTATATTTATTACTTGGTCGAGGCATTGGAAAAATCAGCGAAAAAAATAGGTCTCGATTCCGAAACCGCTAAGCAATTGATTCTCCAGACATTGATGGGCGCAGCCGACATGTTACAGAAATCACCTAAAACGCCTGCCGTACTAAGAAAGGAAGTAACTTCACCAGGCGGAACGACCGAAGCAGGTCTGAAAGCACTACAAGCACATCAAGTGGAGGATGCATTCATAGCCTGTGTACAAGAAGCGACAGAGCAATCGAAGAGAATGGGCAATCAAATAAGTAAAGAACTGGCCAAGTATGTAGTTTCGCAGTAAGCCTCATGATGATGATCGGCTGTTGCCTGGCCACTCTGCAGCAGTGGTCAGGCAACAGCCCTTTTTATGATCCATACATCTTAGGGTAAACCTTCTGAAGTAGCGTTACTTTATAATCAGCATATCATTTTCATCGAAACTCCAGTCCTTCGAATACGCTACCTCCCAATAGTAACCATCGGGGTCTGAAAAATATCCGCTGTATCCTCCCCAAAAAACATGCTGAGGTGATTTCTCGATTGTTCCCCCAGCCTTTTCAGCCTTGTTGATCACTTCATCCACTTCTTCAATGGATTTAGCATTATAAGCGAGTGTAAGACCCGGGAACATTTTTCTTAGGCGGATCCATATCATTAATGTCTTTTGCTAGCTCCTCTAAAGGATACAAAGCAAGTTTCGTACCGGCATTATTAAAAAAAACGATTGCGGGATCGTCCTCTTTAATCAATGTACGGAATCCCAACCCGTCCCTGTAAAACCTTAATGATTTAGTAATATCCCTGACACCTAAAGTTATAATGTTGATCCTGTTCATGCCAGTCCTCCTTTTCCATGTTTTAAGGGTAAATTCGACAACTGGAACACTTTTCCCTTTTTAGCTTGATTGACCATCACCCACCATAGCAAATGCTTCTTAAAGTTCCTAAAACTGCTCACCACTTTGCAAAAAGGAACTCCACGGGAAATTCCACCTTGGATTGCCCCTCATGCAAATTACGTAGGAATTCCACTTTCTTTGCCGAATGAATACATGTTTTGTCATCTGTAAAGGAATTCCCCCATACTTATCGAATTCAACATGCAAAAGGGGGAATCTCAATGAATACAAGTGCAGTTGCCCGGTTACTGAATGTTTCCCATAGTACGATTCAACGCTGGGTCACCCAATTGAACATGGAAGTAGAACGGAATCAGCTTGGCCACTACCAGTTTTCGGATGAAGACATTGCATTATTGAGAAAAATCCAAGATCAGCTGAACGAGGGCATCATTCTCCAAAAGGTCAGCATCTCAGAGAAAAAGATTAGAAAAGCACCCCTCCAGAAACACTCCGAACCGAATAAAGAACAGGATCAACTGCTTGAACGGGTCATAAGGCTGGAAAATGGCCTGAAAACAAAAGCGGACGATGTTGTATCCTATCAGCTTTTACAGCACAGAAGTGAAATGGAAGAAATGCACAAACTCGTTAAAAAGCTTGAAGCCCGTATCGAAGCGTTAGAAACACCAACGGGCCAGCACTTTGATTATTTCCTCGCGGCTGAAGAAGCTGCTGCCACTAAAAAGACGAAGAAAAGGCCATTCATAAAAATGATTTTCGGAAACAGAAAGAACGATAGTTCATCATGGAGCACAGCCGACAGCGATTGACATCTATAATCAAGATCTTTCATGAGCACCCACGAATAACCATTTTGTTAGGCAAAGCATCTCTTCAAAAAAACTGATCTTATTAATTACCCCAAAATAAAAAGGCCCTGACCCAAGATTAAACTCACCTGGGTCGGGCCTTTTCATCATCTTAAATCAACACTGCACGGTCATTGATCATTTTTTCGCCTTTGATGCGTTGGAATTCGTTAAGCAGTTTTTCAACGGTTAACTTCTGCTTTGCAGCACCTCTGGCTTCAAAAATGATCTGTCCCTTATCCATCATGATCAGGGAATTTCCAAGATCGATTGCCTGCTGCATATTATGAGTCACCATCAACGTCGTTAATTGGTTCTTTTCGACGATTTCCTTTGTCAGGTTTGTAACAAGTTCTGCCCGCGAAGGATCAAGCGCTGCAGTATGTTCATCAAGAAGCAGGATTTTAGGCTCGGTGAAGGTCGCCATCAGCAGTGATAGTGCCTGACGCTCCCCTCCTGACAATAATCCCACTTTTGCAGTCATCCGGTTTTCCAGGCCTAAATGAAGGGTGCCCAAACATTCTTTAAAAAGTTCTTTCCGTTTTTTTGTCACCCCAAAGCCTAAACCTCTTCTATTTGTTCTGCCATAGGCAATTGCCATATTTTCTTCAATCGTCATATGCGGTGCCGTACCCAGCATGGGATCCTGAAAAACGCGTCCAATCATTTTTGCACGGGCATGTTCTTCAATGGCCGATACGTTTTCACCATCGATGATGACTTCACCGGCATCAGGGAGAATCTTACCGGAAATCATATTCATCAAAGTCGATTTACCTGCTCCATTACTTCCGATGACTGTTACAAATTCACCTTTTGTCATCTGCAGTTCCAGATTTCCAAGGGCTAGCTTTTCATCTGGTGTTCCCTCATTGAACACTTTATAAATCTGATTTAACCGAAGCATACTCTTCCCTCCCTTTCGGTAAAGTGCCATCATGACGCATCTGTATTTCTTTAAGCCGCCTTTTCTTCCGGTTTTTTTCCTTTTGTTTATCCGAAATTTTTGGAATGACAAGTGCCCCGACCACAATAAGTGCCGTAATTAATTTAACATCTCCCGTTTCAAGGAATTCAACGCGAAGTGCCAAGGTTACGACGATTCGGTAAATGATTGCCCCTCCAATGACCGCCAGCGTAGCACGTGCAATCGTTTTTGCCCCGAATAGAGCTTCACCGATTATGACGGATGCCAATCCGATGACAATGATTCCAATCCCCATGCCTATATCGCTAAAACCGTTATATTGGGCAACCAGGGATCCCGAAAAAGCCACAAGTGCATTTCCGATAGCAAGTCCTAAGATCTTCATGTTTCCGGTATGGGCGGAAAAACTCTTGACCATGGCTTCATTATCACCAGTCGCCCGTAAGGCAAGACCAATTTCCGTTTTTAAAAACGCTGACATTCCCGCTTGGATGACTACAGCCACAACCAGCATAACGATTAATATGGCCCACGTTTTTGGCAGGCTGTCACCGAGACCCACGAATGATAAAAGACCATTCAACATATTGTCCAGCCCGGTGCCAGCCCAGGCATCCTGGATATTCGTGATAATGGTTGTTTGGGAAAGCAACGGAATGTTGGATGCACCCATGATCCGCAAATTGATCGAGTAGAGCGCAATCATCATCAAGATACCTGCCAAGAGAGGATTGATTTTCCCTTTTGTATGAAGGAACCCCGTTATCGTCCCAGCGATGAACCCTGCCACCATGGCACACAACGTGGCTACGATCGGCGAGTATCCGTTAACGATCATAATCGCGGCAACAGAGGCCCCTGTCACAAAACTGCCTTCCACAGTCATATCCGGGAAATCGAGAATCCTGAATGTTAAATAGACACCAAGTGCCATGATTGCATAAATCATTCCCGACTCAAAAGAGTTGAATAAGGCTGAGAACATTTTTTTCTTCCTTCCCCGAACAAAAGCAGAGTTTATTTTACAAACTCAGCATCTGCTTTCCATTCTTCTTTTATTTCAACACCCATATCTTTTGCTGCTTTTTCATTGATGACCAATTTCAGTTTTTGTGGATATTGAACCGGGATATCTCCAGGTTTTTTACCATCCTTCAGGATTTCAACCGCTTTTTGCCCCGCTTCATAACCAATATCATAGTAACTGAAGCCATATGCTGCAAAACCTCCAGCTTTCACGGAATCAAGCTCGCCGACAAACAAGGGGATATCTTGATCATTTGCCACGGAAATGACCGATTCCAGTGCAGAGACAACTGTATTATCAGTAATGATATAGAAAGCATCCGCTTTTCCGATTAATGATTCCGTTGCCTGTTTAACATCCGCTGAAGTCGAGACGGACGCTTCCACGACTTTCAATCCAGCTTTTTTCGCTTCCGCCTTCACATTTTTTATTTGGACGACTGAATTTTGCTCCCCTGTGTTATAAACCGTTCCAATCGTTTTGGCGCCAAGCTCTTCCGCTAGGAATTTCATTGACTTGGCAATGGCTTCAGGATGGGAATCCGTCGTACCCGTCACATTTCCGCCTGGCTTTTCCAAAGAAGTGACAAGCTCCCCCGCTACAGGATCGGTAACCGATGTAAAGACGATCGGAATATCCTTGGTCGCATTTAAAGCACTTAGAGCACTAGGTGTCGAATTCGCAAATATCAGATCCACTTTATCCCCAACGAAGTTATTGGCAATCGTTTGGCTGTTGTTTTGGTCACCCTGAGCAATTTGAAGATCATATTTTGCATTGATGTCACTATCCTTCAATGCCGCCTGGAAGCCTTCATATGCTTGATCCAGGGAATCATGCTGAACGATTTGTGTTACCCCAATATTGAAGGTATCCTTTCCGCTTTCATCCTTTGCCGCATCTTTTTCCTTTTCATTTCCACACCCAGCCAATAATAAACCTGCGACCAATGTCATGGCTGCAGTTGAATATAATTTCTTTTTCATATTTTCCCCCCGCTTTTTCCTTATTTAAAATAATGTTTTTCTAACGACGCCAGCTTTTTTCGCTTTTATTTCCTAAATTATAATCGTTTAGTCCCAATTATTCCAATATATTTTTTAACTTTTTAGAATTTTTTGAGTTCTACATGTAAAACATGAAAAAAGCTGCTGTGAAAGGTATGATGACTTTCACAGCAGCTTTTTGAAAAATCAATGTTCGACAACCTGGCTGACAATTTCGGTAACGGTAGCCCGATCAATTTTTTCTTTTCCTTCTTTTAGGGCTTTCAATGTAGCTTTTGCCAATTCCAAGGGTATTTTACAGAATTGGATGATGTCCTTCGTTTCAATCTCTTCAATGTACGCATCGGCTAATGCAAGATTACGCTCCGTATGGGCAAGCATCTCGTCGAAACCCCAGCCATCCGGATAAAAGTTCACACCACGTTCTGCATCTTCCTCGCGGTTACGCAGGATATTGACCGTTTGGAGCCCACGGCCAAATGCGATGGCAAGTTCACGGTCCGTTTCGGTTCCATCGTACCAGTTCCACATATCAGACAGCATGACCCCCACTAAACCCGCAACATAATAAGTGTAATCATCGAGTTCCTCTTCATTATGGATTTGCCAGTCCTTAATAACCCATTTTGCCATGCCTTCGGCCATTTCCTTTGTTGACTCCAAGACTTTGCCTTTTGCACCGGGTGGACAAAATTCAACCCAATCCGAAAGAAACAGGGTCACCTCGGGCAGTTCATCCTTATATGGTTCAAATAACTTTTGAAGATGCTCTTCCTTGAAATCCGCATCCGGCAGCTCACTAAGGGCCTGTAACAAGGAAACCTTACTATCTGCAGGAAGATTTGGGTGGTCCTCTATCTCATCGATGGCGCGCATGCAAAGGTATGCAGCTCCAATACCCTCTTGTAATCCCTTTGGAAGATAACTGATTGGAATGAAAAAAGTCCGGCTTGTTTTTAGGAGAAAATCCATTGCTTTAGTATGTAGGTCACTTTTGTCAGTCATATTTACACTCCTTTAAATATCCAATGAACAATTGATTAATTATATCAAACATTGGCTTTGATTTCAGCTGTCCGATTCCTCTGAATACAAAGGAACTTTAATCGCCATCAGATCTTCACCCATGATCGTATTTGCAAAGATTGCTTTGCTTTCCTCTTTTAGCCTCTCAGCATCCTCTGGAGTATACCGTGAGCTGATATGCGTAAGGATTAGATGCTTAGCTCCCGCTTTCAAGGCCGTTTCTGCAGCTTGAACGGTGGTCGAATGATAATAGGCTGATGCCATTTCAGATTCTTCCGCTGAAAATGTAGCTTCATGAACAAGGTAATCCGCCGATTCAGCAAGAATGAGCGCATTGCTGCACATTCTTGTATCACCAAGAATCGTGATGATCCGGCCTTTTTTCGGAGTACTGATATAGTCCTTCCCATTTATGACACGGCCATCATCGAGACAGACCGTTTGTCCTTTTTTCAATGCTTTAAATAGAGGCCCCGGCTTCACACCTTCGGAACGCAGCCGGTCGACCAGCAGGCTACCCGGACGGTCTTTTTCCACAATCCGATAACCGATGCTGTAAATGCCATGATCAAGCGACTTGGCCGTCACTGTGAATTGTTCGTCCTCAAACACTATGCCTTCTTCTATTTCGATGATTTCCAAGGGATATTTTAAATGAGTCCCACTCACCTGTAAGCTCGTCTTAATGAATGAATCTATGCCTTGTGGACCATATACGGTCAATTTATCCACTCCGCCCTGAAAAGATCTGCTGCTTAAAAAACCAGGCAGTCCGAAGATGTGGTCACCATGTAAATGGGTGATGAAGATCTTTTCAACCTTTCGCGGTTTGACCGCCGTTTTTAATATTTGATGCTGTGTTGCTTCCCCACAATCGAATAACCAAATAGTCCCTCGCTCTTCCAATAATTGAAGGGCGATTGATGTCACATTCCGCGCTTTGGCCGGAACGCCAGCGCCTGTACCCAATAAAACGAAATCCACTCATACTACCTCCGTTGCAAATACTTTATGCCTTAACTATAGCATAACCAAGGTGCTCTTTCATTTATGACCCATTAAAACCGAAACCAAATTAAACTTTTAATGAAATCTGAGAAAAAATGCGCAAATTGATTGCTTTGAGGGAAAGCTAAACGTAAAATTAGAAATTGGTACACATACGGGAATTCCAACTTTATAGACAGATTTAACGGAAAGTTGAGGTTTTAACATGACAGAAAACAATAAACCCACAGCATTGATCATGATTTTTGGTGCTACCGGAGATTTAGCGAAAAGGAAATTGTTTCCTTCCATATATCGACTATTTCAAAAAGAGAAAATCAATAAGTTCGCGGTCGTCGGAGTGGCAAGGAGGCCATTGACGAACGAGGAGTTCCAAACAAGTGTCAAGGACTCGATTCTTACGTTCGGACATGCGGAAGAAAAGGTCGATGAATTCATTTCCCATTTCCATTATCACTCCCATGACGTCTCAAGTTCGGAATCATATTTGCAATTAAAAGACATTGCCGAACAATTAGACGGACAATATCAATTAGAAGGAAACAGGATCTTCTATTTGGCGATGGCACCTGAGTTTTTCGGAACGATTGCCGAACAGATTAAAGCTCAAGGCCTGAGTGACACGGATGGATATAAACGCCTGGTCATCGAGAAGCCATTTGGACACAGTTTTGAAACAGCACAACAATTGAATGAGCAGATTCGGACTGCATTCGCTGAAGATGAAATTTACCGCATCGATCATTATTTAGGTAAAGAAATGGTACAAAATATCGAGGTCATCCGTTTTTCCAATGCCCTTTTCGAGCCGCTATGGAATAACAGATATATATCCAATATCCAGGTTACTTCAAGCGAAACGCTCGGCGTTGAAGAACGCGGGCGTTATTATGAAACCAGCGGTGCCCTAAGGGATATGGTCCAAAACCACCTGCTGCAAATGGTGGCCTTGCTTGCCATGGAACCCCCGATCGCTCTGACGACTGAAGAGATTCGAAGCGAAAAAGTACGGGCATTGCGTTCACTTCGACCAATGAAGGTCGACGAAGTCAACCAATACTTCGTTCGCGGCCAGTATGGTGAAGGAACGATAGACGGTCAAATGCTTCCGGCCTACCGAAATGAACATAATGTAAATCCTGAATCCAACACAGAGACCTATGTTGCGGGTAAATTGATGATTGATAACTTCCGTTGGGCCGGTGTTCCTTTTTATATCCGTACCGGTAAAAGAATGGATGTCAAATCAACGAATATCGTTGTTCAATTCAAAGATATTCCAATGAATCTGTATTATAAAACGGAAGAAACGCTGAATCCGAATCTTCTCGTCATCAATATCCAGCCTGACGAGGGTATCACATTGTACTTAAATGTCAAGAAATCCGGGACGACTTCCAATACAAAGCCAATGAAGCTGACCGTCTCGAACAAAGGGATCGAACACATCAATTCTCCCGAGGCATATGAAAAGCTATTGTTTGACAGCATGCGCGGGGATGCTACAAACTTTACGCACTGGGACGAGGTTGCCCTCTCATGGAAGTTCGTCGATACCATTTCCAATGCATGGGAAAATACTAAAGACGAGTCTTTCCCTAACTATGAAGCGGGATCAACAGGTCCACTTGCATCCGATGAACTCCTGGCGGAAGATGGACATATTTGGTGGCAAGTCAAGAAAAACGAAAATAATGATTGAAATGAAGAAGGGATGCAGATTTGAATCTGCATCCCTTCTTCATGAAACACTCTTCCTTAGCAATTTATTCCGGATAATATGAAACATTTCCTTGGACTTGGACATTTCTTCCTCTTTTTCCGAATTAAGCCAAAATGAAACAACGGATTCTAAAGCAATGAAAAATAAAAAAATGGCTACAGCCCACCAGATGATGAACATAAAGTCCTCCGCTCCTTCTCTCTCTTTCTGCCTAATGTATCCTACGGCCCGCCCATCTTCTTTCAATGTTTATATTCCTTTTTCCACAGGTGTTTAAACCTAAAAAAGCAAGGATGAATGTCATACATCATACTACGTTTTCCCTAAAAAAGGTAAATTAATTGGAACTATTTACAACTAGTTCGTTTTTACCATTTTTCCCTCTATCTATAAAGAATGGTAAGCCTTTGCTGAGGATACACTAAAAAAGGTGCTTAATGACAGTACCGCTAACTTCGATGTGGAGGGATTAAACGATGGACATTCGTGAAGGATTAATTCCAACAGCGTTAGGCACAGCCGTGACAGCTGCGGGTTATGCAATGAAGCAGACCCGGGGTTCAAACAAAATGGTAGCTAATACGGTTTTTGGTTTCGGTTTGGCACATGTTGTATTAGGGGTCATTGACCTTGTAGAGCATCGGAGATAGTAATAAAAGGGGGCGCCAAGCGCCCCCTTTTTACATGCTGAAACAAAAAAGCCAGCTTAAAGGGGATCCCCTTCCAAGCCGGCTTGAACCTTTTACTTTTCCATCCATTCGGTATGGAACGTTCCTTCTTTATCAATGCGTTGGTAGGTATGAGCTCCAAAATAGTCACGCTGAGCTTGAATCAGGTTGGCTGGCAGCGTTTCTGTACGATAGCTGTCGAAATAGGAAAGTGCCGATGACAAGCAAGGAACCGGGATTCCGTTCATCACAGCCGTTGATACTACTTCACGTAAAGCTCCTTGATAACTTTCGACGATCCCTTGGAAGTAAGGATCTAGAAGAAGATTGTTCAAGTTCGCTTCACGATCGTACGCTTCCTTGATTTTTTGGAGGAATTGTGCACGAATGATACAGCCGCCACGGAAAATCATCGCGATTTCCCCATATTGCAAATTCCAGCCATTTTCTTCTGATGCTGCTTTCATTTGTGCAAATCCTTGTGCATATGAACAGATTTTGCTCATGTAAAGTGCTTTTCGGATACTTTCAATCAAAGCCTTTTTGTCGCCTGTAAATGATTCGGTTTTTGGACCACGAAGGATTTTACTCGCTTCGACGCGCTCGTCCTTGATTGCTGAAATAAACCGGGCAAACACGGATTCCGTAATGATTGGAAGCGGAACACCAAGATCAAGCGCACTTTGACTTGTCCATTTACCTGTACCTTTTTGGCCAGCTTTATCTAAAATGACATCGACCATCGGCTTGCCGGTTTCTTCATCATATTTTTTGAAAATATCAGCAGTAATTTCAATTAAATAGCTATCAAGTTCCCCTTCATTCCATTCAGTAAAGACTTCATGGAATTCTTCAGCAGACAGTCCAAGGAGATTTTTCAGAAGAAAATAAGATTCGGAAATCAATTGCATGTCCCCGTATTCAATACCATTATGTACCATTTTAACATAATGACCTGCCCCATCCGGTCCGATATATGTGCAGCAAGCATCACCATCGACCTTAGCTGAAATATCCTTCAAAATCGGTGCAACAAGTTCATATGCTTCTTTCTGACCTCCAGGCATGATGGAAGGACCTGTTAGAGCTCCTTCTTCCCCACCTGACACGCCTGTACCGATGAAATGGATGCCAAGCTTGCTTAACTCCTCATTGCGGCGCTGAGTGTCCTTGAAGAAGGTATTCCCTCCATCAATAACGATATCACCTTTTTCAAGCAATGGTTTTAATTGCTCGATTGTTGCATCCGTTGCCGCTCCGGCTTTAACCATCAATAAAATTTTGCGTGGTGTTTCCAAAGAATTGACGAATTCTTCAAGCGTATAAGCAGCTGTTACGTTTTTGCCTTCCGCTTCCTTCATCATCTCGTCCGTTTTTGATCCTGAGCGATTATATACGGAAATTGAATATCCCCTGCTTTCAATATTAAATGCAAGGTTCTTGCCCATTACGGCTAGTCCGATAACGCCAATCTGCTGTTTTGTCATGATTCATCTTCCCTTCTCTCTATCTTTATACAGCTTGTACGCTATTCTTTGTCAAAAGAAAGATCATTCCTCCTGGATTGCTCAAAGAAATCTTTGCTGAAGCTAGTGTCTGTTCCTATTGAACGTTTTTTCAAGGGTAATCCCTTTTTAATAATATTTTCTCCGTACTTATTTTGCAAGTGTTCCATCGCATCATACAGGGGTTCTTTTTCTGCATCCTCTTGAAAGGAAAAAATATCCAGTTGCTTGAAGGCCGACTCTTTTTCGATGACATCATAGGCTGTGACACCAAGAAGCCTGATTCCTTCCCCATTCCAATTTTTCATGAAGAGATCGATAGCTTCATCCAAAATATCCTTTTTTTCAAAAACTGGATTAGGAACCGTTCTGCTTCTCGTAAATGTCCGGCGGTCTTTGTAACGGATCGTCACCCCTATTTTTTGACCAAGGAGGCGTTTATTTCTCAAGCGGACGGCAACTTTCCCTGAAAGCTTTTCCAATACACCGATCAATTCTTTTTGATTGGCGGAGTCATGTGGAAGAGTTGTCGAGTTCCCGATGCTCTTATGCTCAAAAATCGCTTCGGGATCCACTGCCCTTGGGTCAATTCCATTAGCCCTATCTTTCAAACGGATGCCATTGATCCCAAGAAGCTGTTTAAGTTGACTATCATTGGCGTGTGCAAGGTCCCTGATCGTCATGATCCCGATAGTTTGAAGCTTTTCCGATGTCCTATCCCCGATGCCATGCATTTCGCCCACTTGTAAAGGCCAGAGCTTTTCCGGAATGTCCCGTTTCCTTAACACGGTGATACCCATAGGTTTCTTCATATCAGAAGCCGTTTTGGCCAAAAATTTATTAGGGGCAATCCCGATACTGCAAGGGAGATCCATCGTATTAAAAATTCTTTCCTGAATGCTATTGGCTATATCTAAAGGCGAACCCAATTCGGCGCATTCACTGATATCCAGATACCCCTCATCAATCGAAACCGGTTCAACCATCTCTGTATACTGCCTCAAAACATCGAAAATAGCCAGTGATGCCTTTCGATAGCGCTCGAAATTCGGTTTCTGAATGACTAATTGAGGACATAATTTTTTCGCCTGCCAAATCGGCATGGTCGTTTTAACCCCGAACTTCCTCGCCTCATAGCTGCAGGTGACGATTATGCCCCTTCTCTCCTCAACATTCCCTGCAATGGCAAGCGGTTTGCCTTTCAATGAAACATCATATGACATTTCCACTGAAGCATAGAAACTATTCATGTCCACATGGAGAATGACCCTGCCATTTTTGGGATACATGTCCTTCATGCTTGACCGTCACATCCTTGTAAAAATAAAAAACATTTCTATTAAAGTACCCCTATTTATCTTTGGTAACCACGCTGAGAGATGCTTCCACTCCAAGAAAAACAGCCATCATGTCATTGATGACTGTATTTATATTCCTTGGATAATTTGAACAACTTGACCTATTATGGGTGATTATTCCCCTGAAACTTCTTTGATGATAGTGATGACCATTTCAGCTAGCTTCGTTAATTCCTCAACTGGAATTCTTTCATTCGTAGTATGGATATCTTCATAGCCCACTGCGAGATTGACAGTAGGGATGCCGAAGCCTGCAATGACATTTGCATCGCTTCCACCGCCGCTTTTGACCAGCTCGCATGGACGGCCGATTTTCTCTGCTGCCTTTCTTGCGATTTCGACAACATGGTCACCAGCACCATATTTAAAACCAGGATACATGACGGTAACTTCAACTTCAGCACGTCCGCCCATTTCAATGGCTGCAGTCTCGAAAGCCTCTTTCATTTTCGCTACCTGTATTTCCATTTTTTCAGGGATCAAGGATCTTGCTTCAGCAAGGATTTCTACATGGTCACAAACAATATTGGTTTGCTGTCCCCCCTGGAAACGTCCGATATTGGCTGTCGTTTCTTCGTCGATTCTGCCTAATGGCATTCTAGAGATTGCTTTGGCAGCGATCGTAATGGCCGAAACGCCTTTCTCTGGAGCGACACCAGCGTGAGCAGTCTTGCCTAAAATGGTTGCGGACACTTTCGCCTGAGTAGGTGCAGCAACAACCACATTGCCCACTTTTCCATCACTATCGAGTGCAAAACCGAATTTAGCCGTTACAAGGGAGCGATCCAATGCCTTTGCCCCTACCAAGCCAGATTCTTCACCGACTGTAATGATGAATTCGATGGTACCATGTTCGATATTCTGTTCTTTCAACACTTTAAGCGTTTCTAACATGACAGCTAATCCAGCTTTGTCATCCGCCCCTAAAATGGTCGTTCCGTCTGACACTATGTATCCATCTTTGATGGAAGGCTTGATTCCATTACCCGGTACAACCGTATCCATATGGGAGGTGAAATAAATGGTATCTACGCCTTCTTTCGTTCCTTTTAAAGTACATACTAAATTCCCTGCACCATGACCGGTGACTGCTGTTGTATCATCTTCAAAAACTTCTACACCCAGTGCCCCGAATTTTTCTTTCAGCACTTTGGCGATGGCTGCTTCATTTTTCGTTTCGGAATCGATCTGCACCAATTCCATAAATTCATTAACTAAACGTTCTTCATTAATCATAAAATAAAACCTCCAAAAAAAGTTTTCCTCTTCAATTATACTTCTAAAAGCGGCGCCCCGGCAAATAATGTGGCATGCTGTCCTAAAGACCATTTTAAAAAATGAATGATGACTTATTTCAAAATGATATCTTGCCCTGTATGGAGAAGAGCCCAAAACAGATAGGTTTGGGCTCCTTGCAACGTTTGATCACAACGGGATATTTCCGTGTTTTTTCCATGGTCGAGTTTCTTTTTTGTTGCGTAGCATATCAAGAGATTGAATGATCTTAATCCTGGTTTCACGGGGATCAATGACATCATCCACCATTCCAAGACTTGCGGCAACATAAGGATTGGCGAACTTCTCACGGTATTCTTCAATTTTAGCTGCTCGTGTCGCTTCCGGATCCTGGCTATTTTGAATTTCACGGGCAAAAATGATATTTGCCGCTCCAGCAGAACCCATTACAGCGATTTCAGCATTCGGCCATGCAAACGTAAGATCCGCACCGATGGATTTACTATTAAGAGCCACATAAGCTCCCCCGTATGCTTTTCGCAGAATGATCGTCAATTTAGGCACTGTCGCTTCCGAATAAGCATACAGCAGCTTTGCACCATGTCGAATGATCCCGCCATGTTCTTGTTTAACGCCGGGGAAAAACCCGGAAACGTCTTCAAACGTAATGAGCGGAATGTTAAACGAGTCACAAAAACGAATAAAACGGGCAGCTTTATCTGATGAATCTATATCAAGTCCCCCTGCCAATACCTTTGGCTGGTTACAGACAAGCCCCACTGATTTCCCTTTAATCCGTGCCAAGCCGACCACTATGTTTTTTGCAAAGCCCTCTTGCACTTCCATAAAGGAATCCTCATCGACAACCTGCTCCAATACTTTCCGAACATCATATGGACGGATCCCTTCATATGGGACTACATCCGTTAAGTCCGGCCGGTAGTCATCTCCCTCATCCGCTTCCAGAACCGGCGGCTTCTCTTCATTATTTTGCGGAAGATAGCTCAAGAGCCGTCTAACGTCAGCCAAAACTTGCTCCTCAGATGCTCCTTTGAAATGGGCATTACCGCTTATGGTATTATGTACAGTCGCTCCGCCCAATCCTTCGGATGATATCTTTTCACCTGTAACCGTTTCAATGACTTTAGGGCCTGTTATGAACATTTGGCTCGTTTTTTCAACCATGAAGACAAAGTCGGTAATGGCAGGGGAATATACGGCTCCGCCTGCACAAGGTCCCATAATAACCGAAATCTGTGGAATGACCCCTGAATATATGGAATTCCGGTAAAATATTTGGCCATATCCGTCAAGCGAAACTACGCCCTCTTGAATACGCGCCCCACCAGAATCGTTTAAACCGATGAAAGGCGCTCCATTTTCCGCTGCCAAATCCATAACATTGGCAATTTTCAGAGCATGCATTTCACCGAGTGCCCCGCCAAAAACAGTGAAATCCTGTGAAAACAGATAAATGTCGCGGCCGTTGACCTTTCCGTAACCGGTGACAACCCCTTCTCCCGGCCCTTCTTCCTTTTCCATGCCGAAATTGGTATTACGGTGTTTGATAAAAGGATTAAGCTCGATGAAAGTACCTGGATCAACTAGAAGTTCAATTCTTTCCCTTGCCGTAAGTTTACCCTTTTCATGCTGCTTATCGATTCTTTCCTCACCGCCGCCCATTTCCACTTTTCGACGTCTGTCATATAGGTCATTGATCGCATCATAAATGTCTGTCATTTCTGCTCCTCCTTTGATAATGCTTGTTCACAAAGCTCATATAATACTCCCGCGGTAGACTTTGGATGAACGAAAGCAACATCCGCATTGTGCGCTCCCTTTCTTGATGAATCATCAATCATGCGCAATCCAGCTTCTTTGATTTCTTTTATTCTATCTTCGATGTCATCGACGCCTAGTGCCACATGATGAATCCCTTCACCGCGTTTTTCGATGAATTTGGCGATTGGGCTTGCAGGTGACAACGCTTCCAACAATTCCAAACGGGTATTGCCTGCCAGGATGAAGGCCACTTTCACTCCTTGGCTCTCCACTGTCTCGATTCCTTCAAGTTTCAATTTCAACGTTTCCGTGTAAAGCGGCAAGGCTTCATCTAGTGACTTGACGGCAATACCGATATGATCGATATTTTTAATCATCGTAAAAACCCCCATGCTATGTATTATTGGATGACTCCATTAAAATACTACTAATCTTCCATTAAAGCCTTTTAAGATTCGAAATAATATGAACATTATACTTTTACTTGTTTCTACTAAATGTTCAAGTTAAAATAAAATCAATCAAACTGTATTAAGGGAGAGAGCATATGGGAAACAAGAAAATCAGAAAGATCGTCGTGTATTTAATGCTTATCTCAATGTTATTAACGAGCTTATTATCAGGTATCGCATTTCTTTTGTAATAGACACCGTATTGGGGAGGGGAGCAGAAAGCTTCCCTCTCTTTATTTTATCGCTCCGTTTTTCTTAGCCAGCGTTTTGAAATCCTCGTTCGATAGGGTGATCAATACCTTAGTGCCGATGGGGACTTTTTCGTACAAACGCTCCACATCAGATTTATGCATCCGTACACAGCCATTTGAAATATATTTACCAATCGATGATGGCTGATTCGTACCATGTATGCCGTATATCCTCCCATCGGTATTTCGTGCATCGAAGCCAATCCATCGCGATCCCAAAGGGTTCCTGGGATCACCGCCAGGAATATTCTTTTTCCGGTAATATGGATTGACCGCTTTTACTTTGACCGTGAAAATCCCTTCAGGTGTCAGTTCCTGACTCTTTCCCGTACCGACCGGCAGAATCTCCTTGACCTCGTTATCATCAATGAAAGCCAATTTATTGTTGGCTTTATTGATGATGATAAACGGATCGCCAGGCTTAACCGATTGAGGCTGGGCCTGTACCTGTAACGGCCACAAAGATAGCATAAGCAATAAAGAAAGGATCCATTTCATTTGTATCATTCCTTTACTTTTTTGCTTAGTTTAAGCCAAGTGCCTCTTTTTCATTCGGTTGCCGGTCTGCTTAGGTAATCCCTTGAAGGAATGCTTCAACAATAAATAGCGCTCCATTTCCTTCATGAGCTGCAGTAATGCAGCCCTGGATTCGAACTCTTCACGTGTTTGCGGCAGTGCCATTCCCCTAAAATGTATCTCCATTTCTTCAAGCTTCTTCAAATAAAGGATGGCCGTATTTTGTGGGTGGACGTTTTCTGCCAAATCTTCTATAAAATCAGCCACTATCCCGCTTTGCTTGACGACCAACGGAATATTCGTGACCAAGGGAAGAATTCGTTCAATAATTTCAAATTGCTTTTCACGCATTTTGAAATAATGGTAATACAGGTCTTCTTCCCTTAAGAAATGATTTTCCACGTCCCTGAAGGCAAGGCTCTTGGCTTGATTAAGAAGATTGGCTGTTTCGGTAATTTCCTTACCATCCCATGTGTGATCATTATCCCTCAAATAGCGGACAATTCCCATCAAGATCGCACTGAAGTTCGTTTCGATACTTTCCTGATAGGCCAGCAGTTTGTCATCGACACTGGGCATGTACAGATTCATGACAAGTGCCACTCCAACTCCAACTGCAATTAATATCGTTTCATTGATCAGCAGGGAAAAAGTAATGTTACCGGACCCGTATAGGTGCATGATGATGACGCTGCTCGTCACGATCCCCTCATTAATCTTCAAGGCAACTGTCGTTGGAATGAAAATCAAGAGAATCAACCCTATTATCAGCGGATGAAATGCGATGAACTGAAATAATAGGGATGCATAGGCCATTGCGATCAAACAAGCTAAAAACCGGTGCCAGGAGGCATACACCGACTTCTTTTTTGTAACTTGGATGCATAAGATCGCAATGATTCCCGCGGCAGAGAAATATTCGAGATTAAGCATTTGTGCAATAATAATTGCCAGGGTGGCCCCCAAAGCAGTTTTAATCGTCCTGTACCCGATTTTAAACATTGTTATGTATCACCTGGCTCTTTCTCTATCTATTATAATACTATCAGGAAATCAGATATTTTTACAGTCCTTTGCGAGTTAAATTTCCAATTTTTCTAAATACATGCACGCAAAAATACATTATAGGAAAAAAATAAAAAAGGTAACTAAATGTTACCTTTTTTTCACAATTATATACTATTTGCTTTAGCTTATAAAACTTTTTCCAAGAAGTCTTTTGCACGCTGGCTTTTCGGATTGGAAAAGAAATCTTCTGGAGCACTTTCCTCAACGAGCAGACCCCCGTCCAAGAATAGTACTCGATCGGCCACTTCTTTGGCGAATCCCATTTCATGCGTTACAATCAGCATGGTCATCCCCGTATGTGCCAGTGACTTCATAACCTCGAGCACTTCTTTTACCATCTCGGGATCAAGCGCCGAAGTCGGCTCATCGAAAAGCATTACTTCCGGGTTCATTGCCAATGCCCGTGCAATCGCGACCCTTTGTTTTTGTCCGCCTGACAGACGATTCGGATAAGTCGATTCTTTATCGGCCAAACCGACTTTAGCCAATAGCTCACGAGCTTGTTTTATAGCCTCGGACTTTGATAATTTTTTCACCTTCATAGGTGCATATATCAGATTCTCCAGTACGGTTTTGTGTGGAAATAGATGGAAATGCTGAAATACCATTCCGACATTTTCACGCACTTTCATGATATTGGTCTTTTTTTCAGTGATGATTTGATCTTTAAACCTGATTTGACCATCAGTTGGAGTTTCAAGCATATTGATGCAGCGTAAGAAAGTTGATTTTCCCGAACCGGATGGACCGATGATCGCTACCACTTCACCCTGTCCTATCTCGGTGCTGATTCCTTTTAAAACTTCGAGCTTACCATAATTTTTTTTGAGTCCATCAATTTTAATCACTGCGTCTCATTCTCCTTTCAATCACTTTGCCTAAGATGGTGAGAATCATGACCATCACATAATAAATGAGACCGGCAAATAAAATCGGCTCGAAGAATTTATATGTCTCACCGCCGACAATATAAGCACGGCGCATGATATCCCCTAATCCAATAATTGTGACAACGGCTGATTCCTTCGTTAAGGAAATCAATTCGTTAACAAGAGATGGCAGGATGTTCTTGATGGCCTGCGGAAGGATAATATTAAGCATCATCCCTGAGTAAGGAACCCCAAGTGCAAGTGCAGCTTCTCGTTGGCCTTTATCGACAGCTAAAATGCCTCCCCTGATAATTTCAGAGATATATGCCGCTGAATTTAGCCCAAATGCTAGAAATGCCGCTTGGAACGCTTCGATTTGAATTCCTAATATTTGTGGTGAACCAAAATAAATCAGCATTAATTGCAGCACCAAAGGGGTACCGCGAAAAATGGATGTATAAAAGTCAGCAATCCAATTCAATGGCTTGATTCTGCTGATTTTAAGTATAGATAATAATATTCC
The DNA here is from genome assembly GCF_018613455.1 of Bacillus sp. ISL-78. NCBI lineage: Bacteria > Bacillati > Bacillota > Bacilli > Caryophanales > Bacillaceae > Bacillus > Bacillus sp. ISL-78. Next base: position 90,929 of record NZ_JAGGQC010000027.1, on the reverse strand, counting down.
CAAAACAAATCCGATTACTGCCGCTACCGCTACAACCTTTAATGTAGTCGGTATTCCCTCCAGGATATATGGAAGGGAAGGCATAATCCTTTCAAATTCCAGATTCACTCCATTCATCCTCTCTTATGAAGGCCGTTATCTTTAGGGCCTTCCTCCTGCTTCATTTTATTAACAATAAAGCGCGGAAAAACGTTCAGAAGGCATACCAAATCTCTTCTGAACGCTTTTCATCTCTCTGCATTATTCAGTTTCACTGCCACCGAACCATTTTAATATTAATTTTTCCATTTCACCATTTTCCATCATTTTTTTCAACTCGGCATTGAATTCTTCAGTTAACTTGCTTCCTTTTTGGAAAGCGATTGCCGATCCGGCATCTTGTTCACCGGACTCAATCAAATGCCCCACCAATTCTTTATTATCTTTCAAGTAGCCTTTTGCCACAGTATCTTCCATGATCACGGCGTCAAAACGTCCTGTTGACATTTCTTGGACAACCTCCGGAATACGATTCCTTTTTTCAACTTTCATCCCGATATCTTGGGATTTATTCAAGTCATTTGCCAATGTCTCCTGAATGGATGCAAGCTGTACGCCTACCGTTTTCCCTTTTAAATCTTCAACAGTTTTGATTTTACTGTCCTTTGTCGTGATGATCATGTTTTTAGCTGTATAGTAAATATCACTGAAATCGACTGATTGCTCACGTTTTTCTGTTGGAGTCATTCCTGAGATAACGAAATCGACCGATTTATTTTCCAGGGCAGGCACAAGACTATTAAAGTCAATGTCCTTCACTTGGACCTCATAACCTAATTTTTTCCCGATTGCTTTAGCGATATCAATGTCAAATCCTTGGATTTCATCACTTTTAGATGTTTCAACAAATTCAAATGGTGGATAATCCGCAGATGTTCCCATTACCAGGACCTTCTTGTCTTCATTGTCAGCTGTGTTCTTATCTTCTTTCTCTGATGTTCCGCATGCCGCTAAAATACCTACTAATAAAATAGAAGTAAGCAACAATGCTAACTGCTTTTTCAACTTCATTATTATTCCTCCAAAATGATATTTTCAATTCTTTTGTTATTAAATTAGGTTAGTTAAATTTCTAATAACTAATATTCATACACTAATGTGTATTTTAACACACTCTAATAATTATTCAATAATGTAAATAATAGATTCATTTTTCAGAATATTATCATAATTACACATCTAGGCTTCGTGCTTTCTCACCAAAGGTAATATATCCGCTTCCATATATATCTTCTTTCCCAAAAGATCCTGACTTATGCAATTTCATGAATAAAAAAACCCATCGATTGGGCGGGTACAGATTGTAGACAAAATTCGAATAAAAGCCAGTTTTTATATAGTTTTTTTCTTAAAAAAGTGTTTCTATTGATTCCAGAAATCCGCTCCCGTTCCGCCGACTGTCTGCCAAGCTTCTCAGCGCAAGCGCCTGTTGGCTCTCGGCTAGCCAGTTATCCGGGATGCGTGTCATAATCTCCGCAATTCAATTATGGATTAAAGTAAAAACCACCTAAGAAATTCTAGTCTGTTCTAAGATCATGGTTCGGATGAGTCCATTCCGAATCACTTTTTGTCGACAAACTAAAACCCGCCGATTGGGCGGGTTTTTAGGTTATCGCTATGGATTAAACTTCTTCGCAATATTGATCGAAGTAGTCTTGTAATTTTTCTACTACAGACATCGGGTGGTGCCCTTCAATTTCATGGCGTTCTATCATGGTGATGATTTTTCCATCCTTCAGCAATGCAAATGATGGGGATGACGGCGGATATCCTTCGAAATAATCACGGGCTTTTTCCGTTGCCTCTTTATCTTGCCCAGCAAAAACGGTTACAAGCTGATCTGGGCGCTTATCATTATGGATTGCATGAGCAGCTGCAGGTCTAGCTATTCCACCAGCGCAGCCACAAACGGAGTTTACCATAACAAGTGTCGTTCCTTTTTGTGCAAATACTTCCTCTACTTCTTCGGGAGTGGTCAGTTCTGTATATCCAGCAGTCTTTATCTCATCGCGAGCCTGTTTGACTACGTCGTTCATTAAAAAATTAAAATCCATATTCATGGCATTTGCTCCTTCCAAGTTTTCTCTTCAATCCTATCATAACAATTGCCTCTTCGTGATTCAATAAATTTACCTATTAAAACCGCATATTCCGTTCCAAACATGTTTAAAACGAAAGGGGAGCGGGAATCATGTGTGTAACAACAAGACTTACAAAAGGATGGGGCAGGCGCGGGAGAAGATCCATGCCTGCCCCATCCCCTTTATTTTTCATTAGAATTAAATGTCTCGGCAAAAGATTGAAAGGCCTGCTTAACAGCAGCAGTAACCGTTTTATTCCCTGACATCACTTGGTTCTCAAGTATAGGAAGAAGATTCTTGACGGTTTCATTTTTATAAAACATCGTTTTAAGCTGGTGATCGATCAATGAATAAAGCCATTCCCTAGATTGCATTCTTCTCCGTTCTTGAAAAACACCCGATTCCTTGGTCATATGGGAAAATTCATTCAATACATCCCAAAGCTCAGGAATTCCTTTACCGGTTATGGCGGAACAAGTATATGCCTTTCCTGCCCAACCCTTTGTTGCTGGCTGAAGGAAGTGCAAGATTCTGCTGTATTCGGATTTCGTCCTAATCGCCAGGGGGAGGTTCTCTCCGTCGGCCTTATTGACAACAATTCCGTCCACAAGTTCCAGAATCCCTTTTTTCATCCCTTGCAATTCATCTCCGGCACCCGTTAGGACAAGAAGCATGAAGAAGTCGACCATACTTCGAACTACGGCTTCACTCTGACCGACCCCGACAGTTTCTATCAGTATCACATCAAATCCTGCCGCTTCACAAAGCAACATCGTTTCCCTCGTTTTGCGGTGAACCCCGCCCAGAGTTCCTTCGGATGGTGAGGGTCTTATGAAGGCATTGGGGTTTCTAGCCAGTTCCTCCATCCTTGTCTTATCGCCCAGTATACTTCCGCCATTGACCGAAGAGCTTGGGTCGACGGCTAGAACGGCAACCTTATGGCCCCTGTCACATAAGTAGGTTCCGAACGTCTCGATGAAGGTACTTTTCCCGGCACCAGGCACTCCGGAAATCCCGATGCGGATTGAGTTCCCTGTATGAGGAAGGATGGCCTGCAATAATTCCTGTGCATGATCCAAATGGTGGGATGCATTGCTTTCAACCAATGTAATTCCTTTGGCTAGCTTGGCCCTGTCCCCTTTTATAATTCCCTCTTTAAGTTCATGGACCGGTATGTTTACATTATGTTTTTTGACGAATTTGCTTTTTGAAGGTTTGTTTTGGCTGGCTGTTAATTCCACACCTGGCTTTAATGAAGTAGCAAAACCTTCCTGATTGTTAAGATCGACCCATTCCGGCTTCTTGTCTTCACTCATTATTGGGCCACTTCCTCATATCCGAGGCGATTGTATATTTCCTGAAGCACTTTCTTTGCTGCCTGCGGAATGACCGTCCCAGGTCCAAAAATGGCTGTAGCGCCATTTTCCATAAGATAATCATAATCCTGTGCAGGGATGACGCCGCCTACGATCACTATGATGTCCTCTCGTCCCAAGTTCTTCAGTTCCGTCATAAGCTGCGGCAACAATGTTTTATGGCCGGCAGCAAGGGAACTCATTCCGACTACATGCACATCATTTTCCACCGCCTGGATGGCGGTTTCTTTCGGTGTTTGGAATAATGGACCGATATCGACATCATAGCCTAAATCCGCAAACCCCGTTCCGACTACTTTAGCTCCGCGATCATGACCGTCCTGGCCCATTTTAGCCATTAACAAACGCGGTCTTCTTCCTTCATTTTCAAGGAATTCTTCCGTCATGCGGACGACTTCCTCAATTTCCGCTTCTTTTGAGTACGCCGAGCTGTATACGCCGCTGATAGAACGGATCGTTGCTTTGTGACGTCCAGCCACCTCTTCGATCGCATCGGAGATTTCACCTAATGAAGCCCGTACTCTTGCTGCTTGCACAGCCAGTTCAAGAAGGTTACCCTCGCCAGTTCTGGCAGCCATTGAAAGCGCTTGAAGAGCTTCATCCACCTTTGCCTGATCACGTTTCGCTTTCAAATCGCTCAGTCGCTTAAGCTGACTTTCGCGAACTGCTGTATTGTCAATCTCCAGTATTTCAATCGGATCTTCTTTTTTCAACCGATACTTATTGACGCCTACGATCGTTTCATCTTGAGAATCGATTTTAGCCTGACGCTTTGCAGCGGCTTCCTCGATCCTCATTTTTGGAAGGCCGGTTTCAATTGCCTTCGCCATTCCTCCCAGACCTTCGATTTCTTCTATGTGAGCCCAAGCCCGTTCGATCAATTCATTAGTGAGCGATTCTACATAGTAAGAACCCGCCCATGGATCGATTACTTTTGTGATCCCGGTTTCCTCCTGCAGATAGAGCTGTGTATTTCGTGCAATGCGTGCCGAGAAATCCGTTGGCAGGGCAATGGCCTCATCCAATGCGTTCGTATGGAGCGATTGTGTATGTCCAAGTGCAGCCGCATGCGCTTCAATGAGGGTCCTTGCGACATTGTTAAACGGATCCTGCTCGGAAAGGCTCCAGCCGGAGGTTTGGGAATGAGTCCTCAATGCCATCGCTTTATTATTTTTCGGTTCGAATTGTTTCATCAGTTTTGACCAAATGAAACGAGCCGCCCGCATTTTCGCCACTTCCATGAAATAGTTCATTCCTACAGCCCAGAAGAATGACAGGCGTGGTGCAAATTTATCGATATCAATGCCTGCTTTCATTCCGGTACGTGCATACTCAAGCCCATCCGCCAACGTATAGGCAAGTTCGATATCAGCCGGCGCCCCCGCTTCTTGCAGATGATAACCGGAGATGGAAATGGAATTGAACTTGGGCATATATCTGGAAGTATACTCAAAGATATCAGCTATGATTTTCATGGACATTTCAGGCGGGTAGATATACGTATTCCTAACCATGTATTCCTTTAAGATGTCATTTTGAATCGTGCCTGAAAGCTTATCCTGTGTTACGCCTTGTTCTTCGGCTGTCACGATATAAAACGCAAGGATCGGTAATACTGCACCGTTCATTGTCATAGATACGGACATCTGATCAAGCGGAATGCCGTCGAACAAGATCTTCATGTCAAGAATGGAATCAATGGCAACTCCCGCCTTCCCCACATCACCGACAACGCGCGGATGATCGGAGTCATAACCGCGGTGTGTAGCTAAATCAAAAGCAACTGAGAGCCCTTTTTGCCCCATCGCCAGATTACGTCTGTAAAACGCATTGGATTCCTCAGCAGTAGAAAAACCTGCATACTGCCGTACCGTCCAAGGCCGATTGACATACATCGAAGGATAGGGCCCCCTTGTAAAAGGAGCGATGCCTGGCACACTTTCCATATGCTCCAGGCCGCGAATATCTTCCTCAACATAAAGCGGTTTGATTTTTATTTGTTCATTGGTTTCAAACAGAAGATCCTCAATGTTTTTCCCAACGGCTTTTTCGACTTCCTTTTTCCAAGCTTCCACTGTACCTTTCATCTCGGACTTAGCAGGATTTATAGCAGAAAAATTCGGTTTTTTCATTTCAGTTCACCCCTAGCTTCTGCAATAATTCAAGTAAAATGGATATTGCATTCGTTTTAACATGGATAAAATCTTTGACCCCGGCTTCTCTTAGTGTAATCTCCAATTCTTCTTGCTGCTTCCCCGCAATATAAATGGTGATGTCAGGGAATTGCTTTTTAATTTCTTTAATGATGACTGGCGCTAATTCCGAATAGTCACCATCACTGCCGCAAAGACAATAGATTGGGAGTTTGGTCACAGCTACATAATCGATTGCTTCCTCAACGGCTTGACATCCCTTACTGCCGATTGTTTCGATACCACCTGCTGCCGCAAGACTTTGAACGAAATCAGCACGAGGTTTATAGGATTTGAGATTTTTCAAATTAATTAAACCGATAGTTGGAGCCGTTCCGCTTATTCCTTTAAACTTTTCACTGCGTAGTCTTATCTGTTCGAACTGACTGGATACCCGTTCCAATTCAAGTGGGGTAATGCCAATCGGCTTCGCAACTTTCATATATGACACATGTTTATCCTTTGCCGTGTTTTTAATCTTATCAGCGGGATTCGGATATACATTCGTTCCGATGATGCTTTCTTTTCTGAAAGCCGCATTTTGAACTCTTCCTTGGTAAACTTCAGCTATTTCTTTCTGAAGGATACCTTGTTTAATTAGCTCCAGAATCCCTCCAGCTGCATCGATTTCAAGGAATTTTGCCCAAGCCTTTTCAGCCAACTCATCCGTTAGTTGCTCAACATACCATGAACCGCCAGCAGGATCGACAACTGTTGTAATGTTTGTTTCTTCTTTTAAAATCAAGTGAGTATTACGGGCAATTCTTTCTGAAAACTCATCGGTTGCACCGGTTGCGTGTGTAAATGGATGAATTTGAAGATATTGAATGCCTCCAATGGCTGCTGCAAAAGCTTGGTTCGTGGTCCGAAGAATATTGACGTGCTGATCATATAGCGTTTCTGTCAACTCGGAGGTTACGGCATGTATCGTCATTTTAAAATGGTCCGATGCTGTATCGAAAGCTTCTGCAAGACCTGCCCAAAGCCTTCTGGCAGCCCTCAGTTTAGCGATGGACATGAAGTAATTTGAATCCACTGCAAACGAGAATACTATTTTTTCGGAAACCGCAGCAATAGAAAGACCTTGCTTTTGCCCTTCCAATAGATATTGGACGGCTGCCGATAATCCGTATGCTATTTCTTGTACGGAATTGGCTCCTCCATTATGGTAGACTGCCGTATTAATCAAAATTGTTTTTAAATCCCTGCCTACCTTCTGATAGTCCTGGATCGTCTTCAGCCAGTCTGCAAAATAGTTATCCGTATCATCTGGCAGCTGACCGCAAATGAGCCATTCTGCAATTGGATCTTCAGCAATGACGCCTGTCAATTGGGTATTTTGTGCTTCGGCAACAGCTTTGAATTGAGGGAATAATTCTTTTTGTTTCCCCTTAAGGTCAATGAAAACCGGTATTTCTTTTAATGATATTTCCTTAAACAAGGTTTCAGCCCTTGCTCCCTCGGAAAGCAATCGTGCAGGATACGCCACGACATTTTGACCGCGCTTGAATGCAGCCCTCATCTTTTCATTTGCTTCTTCAGCCGTGATACCGCTTACAGGTTGAACGACAAGCCAAGGTTTGTCATGATATCCCGTTGGGGACGTTCCTCGGGTGAAAGGGAAAAATCCTGGCAATTCAGCTACTTTTTCCGTTGATTCCGCCTTTTCTGTATAGAGTGGATATAAAGCGATGCCCTCATATGTATTCGTTTTAAGCTTTTCTACACTTTTCCCTTTTAAACTTGCTTCCGCAGCTTCTTTCCACTCTTCAAAAGAAGGCTTAGGAAAGGTTATGTTTTTTACATCTTTCAGTTCCATCTGTAATCGCTTTCTTATCCTCATACGCCCTTTTCCTTCATTGGGAGAACGAACGCTCAGTCAGTTTTGGATAAGAAAACCACCCTCCCGTCAATTTAATCTGGATTATACTAACATTCTACCATAATTTTCTTGAAATTTAAGACAATAGAAATTAGCAAACCTGTTATTAGGGAAACCACTAGCCTATTTTGCCTCTTTAAATCAAGTACAGTCCCTGACCTGTATTAGAACAGCTCTTAATAAAATAATAGCAAAAATAAAATTTTTGTCGATGTTTTTCTACGGAAAAGCGAAGTGCAAAAAAAAAGGAAGGACCTTCCGGCCTTCCTTTTCTTCATTTTAGTATATGGGAGTGTTGTCTTTGGAAATCTTTTCGATGATTTCTTTAACCCTCGCGAGGAATCGTCCGCATACCAGTCCGTCCAAAACACGATGATCAAGTGATAAACAGAGATTCACCATATCTCGTACTGCAATCATGTCATTAATGACCACAGGACGTTTTACAATCGTTTCAACCTGTAAAATGGCTGCCTGTGGATGATTGATGATTCCCATGGACTGGACAGAACCGAATGAGCCAGTGTTATTAACAGTGAACGTACCACCTTGCATATCCTCTGCTTTTAACTTACCTGACTTCACTTTTGATGCAAGTTCCTGTATTTCCCTTGCTATACCTTTGATTGATTTTTCATCTGCATTTTTAATGACCGGAACAAATAGGGCATCTTCAGTTGCAACGGCTATCGATATATTGATTTCTTTCTTTTGTACGATTTTTTCGCCGGCCCACATCGAATTCAGTTCTGGAAATTCCGTAAGGGCTTGAGCAACCGCTTTTACGAAAAAGGCAAAGTATGTTAAATTATAGCCTTCTTTTTGTTTAAAATCGGATTTTAGATTATCACGCAACTTCACCATATTGCTGGCGTCAACTTCCACCATCGTCCAAGCATGAGGAATTTCATGCTTACTTTTCAACATATTGGACGCAATTGCCTTACGGATGCCGGTTACCGGTATTTCCTTGTCACCAGCCGCAGTCGGCACGTTTGTTACTGGACTTGTTTGACGATTGACTTGAGGAGCGATCTCTTCAGGAGCCGCATCGGAAATTGCGGAAGGCTCATCCGCCTTAGGAAGATTCCCTGATTCAACAAGTTTCAGTAAATCTTTACGGGTGATCCGTCCCTCATTCCCCGTCCCTTTAACTTTTGACAGATCGATTCCATGCTCCTGGGAAAGTTTTAACACAGCTGGCGAATAGCGAGCTTTCCTTGATGGTTCTCCCGCTTGCTGCACATCTCTTGTAACAGGTGCCTCAACTTTTACCTCATTTTGAGAAACTTGCGCAGCATTTTCGTTATCCGTCTTTGCCGTTTCAACTTCTATCGAGCAGATGACTTCCCCGACTGCCAATGTTTGATTCTCATCCGCTTTCAATTCCTTGATGATGCCGGTGAAGGAAGAAGGAACCTCAGCATTTACTTTATCCGTCATCACTTCAGCTAGCGGGTCATATTTCGTGACATGATCACCAGGCTTCACAAGCCATTTACTGATGGTTCCCTCTGTGACACTTTCGCCTAGTTGGGGCATCTTCATTAATTCCATAGCCATAATTCGTTCCTCCTTCTTAACAGTCATTAATACTCGGCCAATTCCCTCATTGCCTTTTCCACTTTATCAGGATTCACCATGAATTGTTTTTCCATCGTAGGTGCATAAGGCATGGCAGGTACATCCGGGCCGGCCAATCGTTTTACAGGGGCATCCAAATCAAAAAGGCAATGCTCGGCAATTATGGCTGCGACCTCACTCATGATGCTTCCTTCTTTATTATCTTCCGTAACCAATAATACTTTCCCCGTTTTAGAAGCTGCTTCTATGATGGCATCCTTATCCAAAGGGTACACGGTACGCAAGTCAAGAACATGTGCAGAAATTCCATCTGCAGCTAATTTTTCTGCTGCCTGAAGGGCAAAATGCACACAAAGGCCATAGGAGATGACAGTAATGTCTTCCCCTTCCCTTTTCACATCCGCCTTACCGATTGGAAGTACATAATCTTCAGTAGGCACCTCACCCTTGATCAAGCGGTATGCGCGTTTATGTTCAAAGAAAAGCACTGGGTCTTCATCGCGAATGGCAGCTTTAAGCAAGCCCTTTACATCATACGGAGTGGAAGGCATCACAATTTTCAAGCCCGGCTGATTGGCAAAGATCGCTTCAACCGATTGCGAATGATAAAGAGCTCCATGAATTCCCCCTCCATATGGAGCACGGATTACCATAGGACAGCTCCAGTCATTATTGGAACGGTATCTGATTTTGGCTGCCTCTGAAACAATTTGGTTAATGGCAGGCATGATGAAATCAGCGAATTGCATCTCAGCTATCGGCCGAAGCCCATACATGGCGGCTCCAATTCCAACTCCTGCGATTGCAGATTCTGCGAGCGGGGTATCGATGACCCTGTCTTCACCGAATTGGTCATATAAACCATTAGTGGCTTTAAAGACCCCACCTTTTTTCCCTACATCCTCTCCCAATACGAATACACGGGAATCCCGTTCCATCTCTTCCCTCATTGCCATTGTCACGGCATCTATATAAGAAATCACTGGCATTCTATTACCCCCTTACTTTTGTGCATAGACATGATCCATAGCACTTTCAGCCTTTGGATATGGAGCATTTTCAGCATAATCGGTTGCTTCGTTGACTATCTTCATGACTTCATCATTCAGTTGTTTCTCAAGGTCATCATCCATGATTCCCACTTCTTTTAAATAGGCTCCAAATGTCATTATGGAATCCTTCGTTTTGGCTTCGGCCACTTCGTCCGCCGTCCGGTAGCTTCGGTCATCATCATCACTTGAATGTGGTGTAAGCCTGTATGAGACGGTTTCCACTAGTGTAGGGCCTTCTCCCCTTCGTGCACGGTCAGCCGCTTCTTTCACCGCAGCATACACGGCCAATGGATCATTGCCATCCACCGTTATCCCAGGCATCCCATAGCCAATCGCCCTGTCGGAAACATTTTCACACGATAGCTGTTTCTCTATAGGAACTGAAATCGCATATTTATTATTTTCACACATGAAAATGACCGGTAGCTTATGCACACCTGCAAAGTTGGCCCCTTCATGAAAATCGCCCTGATTGGATGAACCTTCCCCAAACGTTACGAAAGTCACCAAATCCTTACCTTCCATCTTCCCTGCAAGGGCAATTCCGACTGCATGCGGGACCTGTGTCGTTACAGGCGATGAACCAGTGACGATCCTATTTTTCTTTTGACCAAAATGACCTGGCATTTGGCGCCCTCCGGAATTGGGATCTTCCTCTTTCGCGAAACCTGAAAGCATCAAATCTTTTGCGGTCATTCCGAAGGTAAGCACCACACCTACATCCCGGTAATAAGGCAGCACATAATCCTTTTGCCGATCAAGCGCAAACGCTGCCCCAACCTGTGCAGCTTCTTGCCCCTGGCAGGAAATCACGAAAGGAATTTTCCCGGATCGGTTTAGAAGCCACATGCGCTCATCAATTCTGCGGGACAAAAGCATTGTCCGGTACATATCTAAAACCGTTTCCTCATTTAAGCCTAATTGTTCATGACGTTTTTCTACCATCATAAAACCTCCTGACCTTATTCTTTAAGAATGTATGGCACGTCCATCGACAGCAAGGGCCGCCTCCCCGATTGCTTCGGAAAGACTTGGGTGCGGATGAATTGTCTTGCCTATCTCCCAAGGTGTCGCATCAAGCACTTTTGCAAGTCCAGCTTCTGAAATCATATCCGTAACATGTGGCCCGATCATATGAACACCCAGTATATCATCCGTTTTCTTATCGGCGATGATTTTGACAAAACCATCCGCTTCCCCGAAAACAAGGGCCTTACCAACTGCACGGAATGGGAATTTCCCTATTTTAAGGTCATAGCCTTCCTTATTTGCCTGATCTTCCGTCAAACCGACACTTGCAGCCTCAGGGCTTGAATACACACATTTAGAAATGAGCGAATAATCCAGCGGTTCCGGTTTTTTGCCTGCAATATGTTCAACGGCCGTAATACCTTCATGGGAGGCAACGTGTGCCAATTGCAGACCGCCGATACAGTCACCGATCGCATAGATATGTGATTCCTTCGTTTGGAAGAAGTCATTGGTTTCAATAAAACCTTTTTCTTTCACAATCTCCGTATTTTCAAGGCCGATCCCTTCAACATTTGCTGACCTTCCTACGGAAACCAGCATTTTTTCAGCTGTGAATTCCTCTACCGAACCTTTGACTTCAGCAGAAATGGATACTGAATCACCCGTTTTCAGGGTTTCAGGCAATACCTTGGCACCTGTAACGAATTTGACGCCTTTTTTCGTTAGGAGACGAAGCATTTCACTGGAAATATCATGGTCTTCTGTCGGGATGATTCTATCTGCATATTCCAGTACTGTCACTTCCACACCAAAATCATTGAGCATCGAAGCCCATTCAATGCCGATAACTCCACCGCCTACAATAATCATCGATTTTGGCAGGCTCTCAAGCGCTAGAGCTTCATCCGATGTAAGCACCAATTCCCCATCAATCGCTAAACCGGGCAGTGTTTTCGGACGCGAACCGGTTGCAATGATGACATTCTGGGGAATGAGCATTTCATTTTCACTGCCATCATTCATTTCCACGGAAATTGTCCCAGGCATCGGTGAAAATATAGAAGGACCAAGTATACGCCCTAACCCTTCATAAACCGTTATCTTTCCTTGTTTCATCAAGTGCTGAACTCCTTTATAGAGTTGATCGACCACTTTAGTCTTTCTTTCCTGCACTTTAAGGAAATCTACCTTTACATCCCCGGTAACAATACCGAATTCCTCACTTTTCACTGCAGTCTGATAAACTTCCGCACTCCTTAAAAGTGCTTTCGAAGGGATACAGCCTTTATGTAGACACGTTCCGCCGAGCTTGCCTTTCTCCACGACAGCCGTTTTCAATCCTAATTGAGCAGCCCTTATCGCCGCCACATACCCGCCTGTTCCTCCTCCGAGGATAACGAGGTCAAATTCTTCAGCCAAAACCACTCCTCCTCACAAATACATACAATTTGTCACCATTTTTACTTGCCCTATGTTTATTACGTTATCCATGTTGAAAATTCCTGTGTTTATTTAAAAAAACACAGGAATCTAATCTTGTAAATTACATTCACTTTCTTCCATTCAAGATATGTTTTTCATTTTGCAGGAATTGGCTCCTTGAATTCCTCATGCGAGCAATTCGCTCCTCTGCCATCCTATCCGCCGCTTTATAAGTTGGGATTTGATCACGTTTTGCAATCTCGATGACTCTTTCAATTGTATCATAAACCGTTTCCACTTTCTTAAGGGCTCTTTCCCGATTATACCCTAAAAGTTCATCGGCCACGTTTATGACTCCCCCTGCATTAATTACATAATCAGGAGCATATATAATACCTTTTTCATGAATTTGATCGCCATGAACAGATTCCTTTAATTGATTATTGGCAGCACCTGCAATGACCTTCGCCCTGATTTGATTGATTGTTTGATCATTTATGACAGCACCTAATGCACATGGTGCATAGATGTCACAGTCGACTCCATAAATTTCATCTGGATTCACTGCAGTCGCACCAAATGATTCGACCGCACGGGCCACGCTTTCTTTATTGATATCCGTAACGATGAGCTTGGCGCCCTCCTCATGAAGATGACGGCATAAGTTATAAGAAACATTCCCGACGCCTTGGACTGCAACCACCTTGCCTTCTAAGGAATCAGTTCCGAATGCCTCTTTTGCAGCAGCCTTCATACCGCGGTATACCCCATATGCCGTTACTGGGGAAGGGTTGCCCGAAGAACCGAATGCAGGGGAAATCCCCGTGACAAAATCCGTCTCCTCATGAATGAGATCCATATCCTCAACCGTTGTACCTACATCTTCAGCTGTTATATAACGGCCATTCAGCCCTTGGATATACCTTCCGAATGCACGGAACATTTCTTCATTTTTATCCTTACGCGGATCGCCGATGATGACGGTTTTCCCCCCGCCTAAATTCAGGCCGGCAGCGGCGTTCTTATATGTCATTCCTCTCGAAAGCCTTAAGGCATCTTCAATGGCATCTTCTTCAGATGCATACGTCCACATCCTTGTGCCTCCAAGCGCAGGCCCTAATGTTGTATCATGAATGGCAATAATCGCTTTCAAACCCGATTGTTTATCCTGACAGAATAGCAGTTGCTCGTAATCATACTTCTCAAGATATTTAAAAATTTCCATAAAGGAATCCTCCCTAGATGTTTTAATACATGTCAGATATGAGACTACTGAATTTCTCCTCATTCTTACTTTTCCTACGTTCGTTTTAAATAAAAATCCGCTACTCACATGATATTTTCCCTATGGGGAATGGGTTCCCTTGAAAAACCCATGCACCTTTAAATATGCAAATAACATGCCAATAAAATACATAATCAGCACCTCTTTATCCAAAAAAAGGACATGCTGGTTAATAAGTTGGGCAACTATAGCCTATAACAAATTCAAAAAAATTTCATGTCAGAAGTGGAGTCTCGCTTAAATTAAAATAAATCAGAAAATTCCACGCATTTTTTTTCACGGTGTGCAAATGATTGCATGCAAAAATTTTCACAGTTTTAGTTTTTCCATTTTATAATATAGATTTCTAACTGAAATCCCCAGCGCTTTTGCCGTAAGTGTTTTATTTCCCTTGTGGGTATGGAACGCTTGCTGAATGATTTCGGCTTCATACTGGTCTATTATCTCCGAGAGCGGTTTCCCCGATACGTAGCCGGAAGGCTTCATTAATAATTTCTCTTGATTTAATGGAATCTCTTCGATAAAATCCGGAATATGATGGGTATCAATGATTGTCTCGTTCAATTTCATGAAAATGATTGCCCGTCCTAAGATATTTTCCAGTTCCCTCACATTTCCCGGCCAGTTGTAGATTTGCATCTTATGTATAGCTGCTTCTGTAATTCCCTCTATGCTCCGTCCATACTCCTGATTGATTTTATTAATCAAATGCTCCGCCAATTCTCTCAGATCTTCTTTTCTCTTTCTTAATGGAGCAATGAAAATAGGCATGCGGTTCAGCCTGAAATATAAGTCTTCCCTGAATGATCCGTTTGCGATGGCCTGTTCAAGATTGATGTTCGTAGCGGCAATGACCCGGACATTGATGGGGATCGGCTTCGTCCCACCCACCCTGACGATTTCCTTTTCTTGTAAAACCCGAAGTAATTTAGCTTGGATGTTGGCTGGCAATTCACCAATTTCGTCCAAAAAGATACTCCCTTGATTTGCCTCTTCAAAAAAACCGACCTTTCCGCCCCTGCTTGCACCGGTAAAGGCTCCTTCATCATAACCGAATAGTTCACTTTCAAGTAATGATTCCGAGATGGCCGCACAATTTACCCGAACGAATTTATTGAACTTCCTATCGCTCGCATTATGGATGGCATGTGCAAATAACTCTTTGCCCGTCCCTGATTCCCCTCTTAATAAGACAGTAGCAGGTGTTCTTGCCGATAATTTCGCCTGTTCAATGGGAAGCTTCATCTCTTCGGAAGCCCCAATTATATCATCAAAGGAATATTTAGCCTGCAATGTCCGGATAATCTGTCTTGCCCGATTAAGTTCGTGGGTCAAGGCTTGAATTTCCGATACATCATGAATGACGCCAACACTTCCTTTCAGGCACCCATCCACGATGATTGGAGCAACATTCACGATCACTTCCTTGTGTTTAGGGCCGACACGCATATTGACACCACGAACAGGTTTTTTTGTCTGAAGCACTTTCATATGCATACTTTCGCCTTCGTAAATATCGATAGAAGCCGGTTTACCGATCACTTGGGTCTTTGTTAAGCCAGTGATTCTTGTATATGCCGGATTGATCAATAGCCCCCTTCCTTGATCATCCACAACAGATATGGCTTCATCACTGGATTGAATGATTGCCTGGAGCATCGTCTGTATCTCTTTTAAATCAGTGATCTGTTCCGCCAATTGCACAGCTTCCCTCTTATTCCTAAACACGGCAAAAGCCCCTATGATTTCCTTATCGGCATTCACCAGAGGTATCCTTGTCGTTATGAGTTCCATCCCATTGCCAAGGGTGATTTCCTGATTCACTTCTTTTTGGTTCGTTTGCATCACTCGCAGCAACCCTGTTGATGGGATGAAATCTTTGATATGTCTCCCAATCACATCCTCTCGCTTTGTGTCTGATGCACGTTCCGCACTATCATTGAACATGATGATGAATCCTTCATGGTCAATCACGACCATCCCTTCACTGGTCGTATTAAGGATCAAATCCATTTTTGCGGAGGTATTCTCCAATTTACTTATCAAACGATTTTTCTCTTCAAACAACTTAGTCATAATGAGGGCGACACTTCCAGGAATGAGAATCGTTTGTTCGCCCATGTCCCTTTTTATCTTTTTATAGATAGACGGGTCACCGGTCGTATCAAATATGATGTCCAAACCCCACTTCAATCCCATGCTCCAATCAGTCACAGTAGGAATCCTTCGTTCCTTCGCAGCAAGCATCCCTTCAGCCGATTCATTCTTATCAGCCATACAAACAATGGAAAATACTTCACTTTCCGATAGGAGTTTCAACACGGTCGTCCCTCCCACTCCTCCCCCTACTATCATGACCTTTTGCATCAGCCATCCCCCTTAAGAAATAATTATCCCTTTAAAAATAGATCATTCCCTGCAATTTTTTTCATACTCCACACCATTTTACCATATCGGCCCCCTTTAAAAACAGCCACCAAATCCCAGTCATTATCAAGATTCCCGTTACTTGACAAATAATTTATATCCTTTATCATTTTTTAAAGATGGAATTTTCGGAAGGGATTTGACTGCATGAAACGTTTAATCGCTTTTTTGATTCTTTTTATACCCGGTGCCTTTGCTGCCTATGGCATAAAAATAATGAGGGACATGGTGTTCGGTATTTTACAGCCCCCCTATCCATTCCTTTGGCTGCAATTTTTAATAGGACTGCTCATTACGATAGGCGGAATAGCCTTTATCGCCGGTTTCATCTTACATCGAGATCGAAAACAAAATAAGGTCCAGAGCAGGTTCAATAAATTTTAAACGCAAAAAAAGGTGCCTTGCATGGCACCTTCTTTCTTCATCTTGACTTCAATTCTTCTCTGATCCGTACCGCTGCTTTGGGGTAATCGGTTATGATGCCGCTGCACCCCAATTTGAATAACCGCCTCATCTCGGTTTCTTCATTAATGGTATAGGGCCTTACAGGAACACCCATACTAACCGATGTTTGAATGAGTGCATCAGGGGCAGCCCGGATATTCGGGTGAATTGCACTTCCGCCTATTGCCTTGGCATATATCCACGGCATGTATAGGCCATCCCTATATAGCGGTGCCGTTTCCAATTCTGGTGCCAATCGATGGCAATTGACCAAACTGTAATGATTGAAAGAAGAAAGGATTATCCTTTCCTCCATTTCGTAGGTACGGATGAGCCGGATGACTTTCTCTTCTAAGCCTGGATACAGAAAAACCGTATTTTTCAATTCAATATTGCAAAAAAGCTGATTATCATTAAGCCAAATAAACAGTTCTTCAAGCGTAGGGATCTTTTCCTTACCAAAATTACCCTTATGGGTTGCGGACGCATAAAGGGTTTTCAACTCCTTTAATGTTCGGTCTTTTACATACCCCGAGGCATTCGTGGTCCGATCGAGCTTTTCATCGTGGATGATGACCACTTCTCCATCTTTCGAGAGCTGGACATCCGTTTCAATTCCGTCTGCACCGACACGGGCAGCTTCCTTGAACGCCGACATTGTATTTTCCGGATGAGTTCCTGAAGAGCCTCGATGTGCAAAGATTAAGGTCATGATGAAACGCCGCCTCTCTCAAAAGATGTTATACACCGATTTTATGAACAGAAACAGCAAATTATTTCATCTAGATCAATTCTACAATCAAAACGCAGGTGATTATTTTCTGCATAGAAAGTTTCTTTCTTCAAATCACTCCTTTTCTTTTACAAGCTAATATGTGCCGCTTTTTCAACCAAACAAAAACGCATTTTATTTATGGGATTTGCTGCAAAATCCAATAAATAAAATGCGTTTAATTTTTTAACCGGCGTAAAAAGATTTGAAGTTGCCGATTAGAAAAAATCACGAAGCAACTTCTTCCTGTCCTTTACCTCCAGACGGAGAGTTCCTATTTATATTTAGCGGCTCTAGCCTTTATAAGGTCAATAGTTACCCTGAGTCTTAACAACCGGTATTTACCTTACCTCTGTCAAGAAGCTTTATGTTCGAGGCGCAGCTTATCGGCAACCATGGCAATGAATTCGGAATTTGTAGGTTTTGCCTTTGTCATGCTTACGGTATAGCCGAAAAGAGATGATATGGATTCTATATTTCCACGGCTCCAGGCCACTTCAATCGCATGCCGGATAGCACGTTCAACTCGGCTGGCCGTAGTATTGTATTTTTTTGCGATATCCGGATATAAAACTTTGGTGATGGAACCCAATAGTTCAATATCATTATATACCATGGATATGGCTTCCCTTAAATACAAATAGCCCTTAATATGTGCAGGCACTCCAATCTCGTGAATGATGCTGGTGATGCTTGCATCAAGGTTCTTCGGTTTGGATTCATTTTGGGGACGATAGCTAAATTGACTATGATTTTTTAAAACCGCCTGCCCTTTACCGCTTACCTGACGGATGTTATTGGCCAGATTTTCCATATCAAATGGTTTCAAGATAAAATAAGACGCACCCAAATCAACTGCTTTTTTCGTTACATCCTCTTGACCAAAGGCAGTAAGCATTATCACATTAGGCATGGCACCCCGTTTTACTTCACGAAGTTTCTCAAGTACACCTAACCCATCTAAATGAGGCATGATAATATCGAGGATCAAAATATCCGGATCAACGCTTTCTAGCATACCCAGGCAATCTTGACCGTTATGTGCCACCCCAATCACTTCCATGTCTTCCTGTGCAGAAATGTATTCTTCCAGAAGGCCAACAAGTTCTCTATTATCATCTACAACGCACACCTTAATTTTTTTCACGCTTGATTTCCTCCTCAACTACAATTGGTCTTTTTTTCTATATGACTAAATTCTATTGTAATTGAACTTTTCGACAATGGAAACTAAATTCCTTTTATTTTTGAAAAAATATAAGGAATTCAATATTATTCTCCGGATATCTCTTGTTTTCGACTTCGTTTGCTATTGGAATAAACCGTTTGTCGAAAAATCTTCATATCGTTTTCATTTTATCACAACGTTCCAAAAAAACCTCTATTTTTTGAAGAAATCAAAATTAATTCCGACCCAAACCTATGCTAATCATAATTTTCCATCAAAAAGGGGCATCCAAAAGGATACCCGGATTCTTAGCTTGCCTTTTCATAATTATCTTTGTCGTATATATTTATACCGGCTTCGTTTAACATCCATTCGATATGGACTCCATACCCACTTGTAGGATCATTAACGAATACATGGGTGACTGCACCGATTAATTTCCCATTTTGAATGATAGGACTGCCGCTCATGCCTTGAACGATCCCACCCGTTTTTTGAAGCAATTCTTTATCCGTCACTTTTAAGACCATTCCTTTGATTGCAGGGAACTTCTGTGGGATGGAACTGACGATTTCGACATCGAATTCCTCCACTTCAGAACCATCCACCACTGTAAGGATTTTTGCTGGCCCTTCCTTTACCTCATGGGAAAGGGTGATCGGGAGTGGTTTATCGTTAATTCCATTTTTAAAATCTTGATTTAATTTCCCAAAAATACCAAAGGGACTATTGCGATTGATATTTCCTATTTTTTCTTTATTGGAAGAAAAGCGTGCCAATTTTTCTCCCGGATCACCATTGCTTCCTTTTTCGATGGATGTGACCGTCGATTGAACGATCTGCCCGTCCTTAACAACGATCGGCTTTTTTGTATCCATATCGGATATGACATGTCCCAACGCCCCATATTTTTTTGAATCCGGGTGATAAAACGTCATCGTTCCGATGCCAGCTGCCGAATCACGGATATACAAACCCAATTTGTAAGTTCCTTCATTCTTATCTTTTAGCGGTAATAAGGTACTATGAAGCACTTCATTATCACGGTTAATGACAATTTTCAACGCCTCACCCTTTTCACCCGCCTGCTGAACAAAAGGGGTTACATCCCCCATCTTCTTTATCGTCTGACCATTGATTTCTGTAATAATATCACCGATTTCAATTTTCGCTTTTTCTCCCGGTGATTTTTTCCCCTGCGCCGTATCAATAAGATGATGACCTACTACGAGCACCCCAAGAGTATTAAGCTTCACTCCAATGGATTGACCTCCTGGCATTACCCTAAAGTCTTTTAACACCCTGATGTCGACCTTTTTGGCAGGCAAGCCTGCTACATCAAGTAACACTTCATTCGTACCTGGTTTCTCGGCACCAAGCGTAATCGAAGCTTGTTCATCATGAAGTGAAATTCCATCACTGGATCCCGACGTTTTTGCAGAAACAGGCAATGATTTGGAAATACTATATTGACTTCCTTCAAATAGTACAAGATGCTTTGGAATTAATAAATATTCACGAGATGGCTGGTATAACCCTAATGTTAATAGCGAAACAAGGAGAATTCCACCGATGATCCTGTTTATCCATATAAATTTCAATCCATTCACTCTCCTCGCTCTCTGAAACTTTATGGCTACACCTTTAATTTAGCCCTCATGACAGTCATTTATAACAAGTGCAAAAAATAAAAGCTATCCGTTTTTGGATAGCTTTACAATGAATGCTTATGATAAGTTTAAATAATCTTCTTAAGTGCCCATCAAGATGTAATCTTAAGCCTTTTGGCCAGCTGGATTAATTCATTGGCATGTTGTTTCGTCAAGTCCGTAATCTCTACTCCCGAAATCATCCTGCCAATTTCTTTTATTTTTTCAGTTTCAATTAGCGGTTTGACCGAGGTATTCGTGCGTCCGGACCTTACATTTTTCGCTATGAAAAGGTGAGTATCCGCCATGGCTGCCACCTGTGGCAAATGGGATATGCATAATACTTGTGATCCAGTTGCCACTTTATAGATCTTTTCGGCAATGGATTGCGCAACACGTCCGCTCACACCTGTATCCACTTCATCGAATATAATGGACGTTATGCCTTGATGCTTGGAGAAAATGCTTTTCAAAGCCAGCATGATCCTCGACAGTTCTCCACCAGATGCGATTTTAGAAAGGGGTTTTAACGGTTCACCTGGATTGGTGGAAATATAAAATTCCATGGAATCCAGCCCTGACTGATTAATGCCCCTATCTGACAATTCATCGAAAGTATAAGCTGTCTGAAGGAAATGAGGTTCGAAAATTGTTTTTTCCATATATAAATCCTTTAATTCCTGGTGAATCTTTTTGGTTAGCTGCTGAGCGAATTTCTGGCGAAGTTCAGACAGATTCTTTGCTTCGACGATAAGATCTGCCTTGATGGATTTCATTTCCTTTTCAAGCTTCGCGATATGGGTTTCCCTATTTTGCAGTTTTTCGACTTCTTCTTCAATTGCGGCCCCATATTCCAGGATTTCCTCGATGGTCCGCCCGTATTTACGCTTTAATTGATTTATTTCATTAAGTCGACTTTCAATGAATTCCACACGTTCTGTATCATAATCCAAAGAGTCCAATTGGTCCCGGATATTTGACACAGCCTCTTCGAGCAGGAAGTAGCTATTTGAAACGGTTTCAGAGCTGTGCTTTAAACCTTCATCAAGCCCTGCCGCTTCCTCCAAATTATTCATGGCTACGGATAGCCAATCAATTGCATGCTGCTCACCATTCAAAGCATTATAACTGGTTTGCAGCGCTTCATGGATTTTTTCAAAATTATTAATTTTCTTCCGTTCTTCCATCAATTCTTCATCTTCGCGTAATTTCAAATCAGCTTTTTGGATTTCATCGAATTGAAACTGGATCAAATCAAGTCGGTGGACCATTTGCTGTTCATTTTGGCTCAAACCATTCAATTGTTTAGAAGCGGTTTCATAACGTTTATATAGCTTTTGGTATTCAGTGAGTGCAGATGCGATTTTTTCACCGCCGAATTGATCGAGCAGCGGAAGATGGAGTCGTTCATCCATTAATTCCTGATGTTCATGCTGACCATGGATGTCTATCAATGTTCTCCCTATCTCACGCAAGGTGGAAATCGTTACCATCTTTCCATTTACCCTGCAAACGCTTTTACCGCTTTGTGAGATATCCCTTCGAAGTATCGCCATCCCATCATTCATATCCAGGCCAAACTCTTCCGCTTTGGCAAAGACCGGGTGTTTTTCATCTTCAATCTGGAATAATCCTTCTATTTCAGCCTTCGACTCACCATGTCGAATGAACTCTGCAGAACCACGTCCCCCAACCAAGAGATGAACGGCATCTATTATGATTGACTTCCCTGCCCCCGTTTCTCCTGTCAAGACCGTCAAGCCTTTCTCAAATGAAACGGACAGGCTGTCTATGATCGCAAAATTCCTAATCGATAGTTCTGTTAACAAACTAGATCACCTCACAACATTATTAAAGCATGTCCAAGAATTTGCCGGAAATGATCTTTGCATCTTCCTCGGAACGGCAGATAATTAAACATGTATCGTCGCCGCCGATCGTCCCGAGTATTTCTTGCCAATTTAAATTATCAATCAATGCACAGATGGCCTGGGCATTACCCGGGAGCATTTTCATAACCAGCAAGTTGTTGGCTGAGTCGATGCGTACAAATGCATCGACAAGGATTCTCTTTAATTTTTGAAGTGGATTGAAACGTTGGTCGGCCGGCAGACTGTATTTATACCTTCCATCCGTTAAAGGAACTTTTACAAGGTGAAGCTCTTTAATATCCCTTGAAACGGTGGCTTGAGTTACATTGTATCCAGCTAATTTCAATTCTTCAACTAACTCATCCTGTGTTTCGATATCATTATTCGTTATAATGTCCCTTATTTTTATATGTCGTTGTCCTTTATTCATAAGTAGAAGCACCTCTTCTCAACTGTTGCTCATTTAATGGTAATTGTATCACTTTCATTTCTTACTTAAGCAAGCTGCCCAATTTGCCTGGGTATCATCAGTACGTGCAAATAGGCCGCTTTACTAAGTGGCTAATATTAATGTTATCGGATTTTTATGCAATTGTACAACTTTTTCTCTAAAATGAATACAAGTCTACTTTTTGCACTTACCTATCTTATGTATCCACCCATCAATGATTCAAGTTCATGCCGACAATGTATAGTCAAAAAGCTCCTTTAGCCAACCATTCAGCCAAAGGAGCCATACAAAGTTCTAGCTATTCTTTTTTAAATTGGGCATGGGCCTCTCCAACGATGTCATCAACCGTTTTCTTAAGCAATAATGCTCCATCTTCCTTCGGCCCTTGCCAGTGTAAGTGAAGTAAGAATTCAATATTTCCATCACCGCCGGTAATCGGTGAGAAGGAGGCATCTTTAATATCATAGCCTTCCTTTAAAGAAAAAGAAATGATCTTATCCAACACTTGTTTATGGATTTTGGGATCACGAACAACCCCCTTTTTACCCACTTGATCCTTCCCAGCTTCGAATTGCGGTTTAACCAAGGCAACGACATCACTATTCGGGACGAGCAAGGTCTTTAGCACCGGTAAAATTAACGTAAGCGAGATGAAGGAAACATCAATGCTTGCGAAGTTTGGCATCTCCCCGTCGAGATCGGCGGGTGTAACATAACGGAAATTGGTTCTTTCCATTACTTTTACCCGCTCATCCTGCCTAAGCTTCCAGGCAAGTTGATTATAGCCGACATCAAGCGCATAAGACATTATGGCTCCATTTTGCAAAGCACAATCCGTAAACCCGCCAGTTGATGATCCGATATCAAGCAGTATTTTTCCATTCACTTGTAAATCGAATTCCCTTAATGCCTTCTCAAGTTTAAGACCGCCTCTCGAAACGTAAGGCATGACTTTTCCTTTGATCGTGAATTCGAGATCGACCGGCACTTTTTCCCCCGGTTTTTCGTATCTCTCTTCATTCGCATAGACAAGGCCTGCCATAACCATACGCTTCGCTTTTTCACGTGTATCGGCCAAGCCTTGTTCTACAAGTAATACATCCACTCTTTCTTTCATCACTTTCATATTTTCAGGCCCTTTTTTCTTTTTTGGGTGTTATCATTTTAATCTTTTTGATGGCTGTCTCAGTCGTCAGACCGATTTCTTCAAGAAGTTCATCGACGCTTCCATGTTCAATGAAATAATCAGGTATCCCCATTCGATCTATAATTGCCCCATAAAATCCTTGATCATGAGCATATTCAAGAACAGAACTACCAAAACCACCTTGAAGAACCGCTTCTTCTATTGTCAGGATTGGCATTTTTTCACCAAGGAGACTGCTCAGCATGTTCTCATCCAAAGGCTTAATGAACCTGGCATTGACCACCTTCACTGAATAATCCTCTTTCTCGAGCAGTTCTGCCGCTTCAAGAGCCATGGGAATCGTTGTGCCGAAAGTCAAGATGGCAGCATCCGTTCCTTCTTTAAGAACTTCCCACGAACCGATCGGAATCTGCTGTAATTCAGCATCCATCTCAACTCCCCAACCATTCCCACGAGGGAAACGCATGGCAATCGGACCATCATTATATTTTAAGGCCGTATTGACCATATGCTGGCCTTCGTTTTCATCTTTCGGCATCATCAGCACCATATTCGGTACGTGGCGCAAGAAAGCAATGTCGAAAACGCCTTGATGCGTTTCACCATCGGAACCAACCAATCCAGCACGATCGATTCCTATGAATACGTTCAAATTCTGACGGCAAATATCATGCACCACCTGGTCATAAGCCCTTTGCAGGAAGGTTGAATATATAGCCAGGAATGGTTTCATTTTTTGCGTTGCCAATCCGGCAGCAAAAGTTGCAGCATGCTGCTCGGCAATCCCTACATCATAGAAACGCTCTGGGAACTCTTGAGAGAAGCCCACCAATTTCGAACCTACGGGCATTGCAGGTGTAATCGCGACAATCCGCTCATCGTCACGGGCTAGCCTGCTGACAGTATCGCTTACGAGAGCGCTCCAAGCAGGACCCTTACTAGGGGATTTCACGAAATCACCTGTCTCGATCTTATATGGGCCTGTCCCATGCCAGTTCCCGGTTGTGTCTAACTCGGCAGGTGAATATCCCTTGCCTTTTTTCGTGATGACATGCAGCAGGACCGGTCCCTTCGTTTTCTTGGCATATCTTAAATTCTCAAGCAATTCTTCATAATTATGTCCATCTACTGGTCCAAGGTATGTGAACCCGAGTTCTTCGAAAAAGATTCCTGATACCAATAAATATTTCATGCTATCCTTTAAACGTTCTGCTGTAGCCGCAAGTTTACCACCGACTGCAGGAATTTTTTTCAAAAGCAGCTCCAATTCATCTTTTGCCCAGTTATATTTACCTGCTGTCCGCAATCTTCCCAATATCGTGTGTAAGGCACCTACATTGGGGGCTATGGACATTTCATTATCATTCAGGATAACGATCATGTCCTTTTTTTCATCACCGATATGGTTCAACGCTTCAAGCGCCATCCCCCCTGTTAGGGCACCGTCTCCGATTACAGGCAAAATAAAGCTGCTTTCCCCTTTGATATCACGGGCAGCCGCCATCCCCATTGCAGCTGAAAGGGAAGTTGAACTGTGACCGGTTTCCCAAACATCATGGGGGCTTTCAATCATTTTAGGAAAACCGCAAAGACCTTTATATTTCTTTAAGGTGTCGAACTCTCCTGCTCTGCCAGTCAGGATTTTATGGACATAGGATTGATGTCCGACATCCCATAAAATTTTATCATTCGGACTGTCGAATTCTTTATGCAAGGCTATAGTCAACTCGACGACACCTAAATTGGGACCAATGTGCCCACCGGTCACCGATAATTTTTCCACAAGGAATTTCCGTACTTCCACACTTAACTCGACAAGTTCTTCATTATTCATCTTCTTCAAAAAAGAAGGGTCTTTTATAGATAGAAGATCCAAACAGGACCACTCACTTTCTGTCATTTTCGGTGGTTAGCATAAACAAAGCCTCATGAAAGAGGGCTATGGAAGACTTGACCGAAAAATTGGTTTTAAGTTAAAAAATAGCCGCCAACACCCAGGTGATTTCGGCGGCTTATTATACCTATTTTATCACGTTTCTCAATTAAAAAATTCATTTTGATTTTCACATATTTTTGCACAATGAGTATACCACAAAACCTCAATTGATAACAAATTTAGCCACAATCAATGATTACGGTTCGCAATTAAATCAGTTAGTTCATTCAACAAACCCGTTTGTAAGGTTGTTTTTCCTAAAGCGGCATGGGCAAGTTCTATATGATGTTCCAACTTTTGCTTTGCCCCTTGAAGGGTTAGTAAAGAAGGATATGTGCTTTTATGATTCCCCACATCACTGCCAACCGGCTTGCCGATCAACTCGACTGACCCTTCAATATCCAGAATATCATCGCGAATTTGAAAAGCAAGCCCCAGGTGGTATGCAAAGTCTCGTAAATGCAGTTGCTGTTCTTCACTCGCCCCTGCTAATATAGCACCGGAAAGGATGCTTGCAGTCAATAACTTCCCTGTTTTATGTTCATGTATATACTCCAATTCCTGAAGGGTCAGCTGTTTATTCTCACCTTCCATATCGGCAACTTGCCCCCCAACCATTCCTTCGGCTCCGGCGGACTTCGCAATTTCACTTACAAGGTTCAGCTTCATTTCAGCCGTGACCTCGGGAGTGGTCATATCCGTCACCAATTGAAAGCTATAAGTAAGAAGCGCATCACCTGCCAGTATGGCCACCGCTTCACCGAACACTTTATGATTCGTCGGTTTTCCGCGGCGGAGATCATCATCATCCATTGCCGGAAGGTCATCATGAATCAAAGAATATGTATGAATCATTTCAATGGCAGCCGCTGCAGGAATCCCAATCCTCAAGCTTTTTCCAAAGGCCTCCAAAACCGCAAAGACCAATAATGGGCGAATCCGTTTACCCCCTGCCTGCAGTGAATAGATCATGGCTTCTTTGACTATTGCCGGGGCTTTAAGTTTATTAACATATTCGACGATTTCCCGTTCTATAATTGCCTTATATTCATTAGAAAACATTTCAAAGGACGCCGTACCCATGTCATTCTTCCTCCTGTACAGCAAAGTTTTCAAGTTCCCCATCTTCGCGTAAAATTTGAGTCAACTGATCTTCAACAGCCTTAAGCTTTGAATGGCAAAGCCTCGATAAATCCATTCCTTGTTTATATATCGAAATGGCTTCTTCCAAGGGCACATCGCCTTCTTCCAACTGCACTACAATTTTTTCGAGATTCTCCATCGCTTCTTCAAATGTAGCTTCCTGTTTTTTTGTCATGATTCAATCCGCTCCTTAATTTCTTTAATTTCACATTCAAGAGTTCCATCTTTTATCGAAACCGCTATCTTATCCCCTTTTGATACTTGCTGTGTACTTTTTACTAATGTCTCATCCTCAGCAAACACCAATCCATAGCCCCGTTCCATGATTTTTAGTGGACTGAGAGCAGATAAAGTGGCTGTAATATGGACGAACTGCTGAGATTTATGCCGATAGATGGCTTCCATGGCCCTCCGTAAAACCTTTGCATGCTGCTGCAGTTCATCTTTCGCATTTTTCACCGCTTGTTCAGGATGCTGCTTTTTCAAAATATCGTTCAGCTGATTCAGCTCATCCCTCTTTTTCATGAAATATCGCGTGCTGGTCCTCCCTAGCCTGTCCATCGTCTTGTCTAGTTGTTCAAGCTTCTGTTCGTACATTTTATGTGGGTAACGGAAGGCATAAGACCTCTCCATCCTGGTCAAACGGGTTCGTTCAAAATTCACTGCTTCTTGAATGGAGCGGGTCAATCGATTCTTGCGGTTCATCAGGCGTTCGAGTATTTCATTCAAGTGAGGAACCGCTAACTCTGCTGCACCAGTCGGTGTAGGAGCACGCATATCGGCGACAAAATCAGCAATCGTAAAGTCGGTTTCGTGACCGACAGCAGAAATTACAGGTATATCGGAATCATATATAGATTCAGCCACTATCTCCTCATTAAAGGCCCATAGTTCCTCGATCGACCCGCCGCCCCTTCCGACAATGAGAACATCGCTTTCCGCCCTTGCGTTCGCCATGGAAATTGCCTTGGCAATCGATTTAGCGGCATTATTCCCTTGTACAAGTGCTGGATAAACGATGATCCTGGCGATTGGATATCTCCGCTTGATGGTTGTCAGGATATCTCTTAATGCAGCGCCGGTCGGGGAAGTTATGACCCCTACAGACTTAGGGTACTGCGGGATCGGCTTTTTGTGTTCGGCCAAAAACAAGCCTGCCCCCTCCAGCTTTTTCTTCAGTTGTTCATAAGCAAGATATAAATCCCCCACACCATCAGGGGCCATGCTTTTCACATAAAGCTGATACTGTCCTCCAGCTTCGTATAATGATATATCACCCTTAACAAGTACCTTCATGCCATTTTCAGGCAGGAATTTCATCCCTTTATTATTGGCGGCAAACATGACGGAGAGAAGTCGTGCCTTCTCATCCTTTAAAGTAAAATACATATGTCCGCTTGTATGTTGTTTAAAATTTGAAATTTCACCTTTTATGTATACATTTTGCAAATGGGGGTCGGCATCGAACTTCCTTTTTATGTACTTCGTTAAAGCCGACACACTCAAATATTGTTGGTTGCTCATATCATGTCTCCTTCCGATGGAAATCGGATATAAAGAAAACTCACCTATAGATTATCATAAATCCATGAATGGAAAAAAAGCGGTCTCCCGTTATTATAAAACAAGAGGTCCGCTTCTTTAAAATAATTTAACGTTTTTTTCAGCTTTTTAATGCTTGCTTGTTTGATTCAAGTGCTTTTTGAGCAGATTTGACCGTATTCTTCATAAGCATCGTAATCGTCATGGGACCAACGCCTTTAGGAACAGGTGTAATGTATGAAGCCTTATTTTTCACGTCATCAAACGCCACATCACCGCAAAGCTTCCCTTCATCATTCCTGTTCATTCCGACGTCAATGACGATTGCGCCTTCTTTAATGTGGTCACTCGTGATCGTGTCCCTCTTTCCGACCGCTGCCACAACGACATCGGCTTGCTTGGTATAATACGCAAGATCCTTTGTCCGTGAATGACAGTATGTAACGGTTGCATTTGCGTTTAAAAACAATTGTCCGGCTGGTTTTCCGACGATATTACTTCTCCCTACGATGACAACATGCTTACCTTCAAGGTCATAGTCGATATACTCAAGCATCACCATTACGCCGTATGGAGTACAAGGTAAAAATGCATCTTGTCCAGTCATCATCCGCCCAATATTAATCGGGTGGAATCCATCTACATCCTTTTCAGGGGAAATCGCTTCAATGATCGCCTTTTCCTGAATATGTCCAGGCAAGGGCAGCTGCACCAATATACCATGAATGCTGTCATCCTGGTTTAATTCAGCAATGCTCTGAATTAATTCCTCCTGAGAGAGTTCCGCAGGCTTTTTAATTAGTACGGAATGCATACCCAAGTCCTCACAGGCCTTTTGCTTATTGCGCACATAAGTTTGAGATGCTTGATTGTCACCCACCAGGATTACAGCTAAACCCGGAACGATATTTTTTTCACGTAACTGTTGAACTTCCTTACTGATTTCCTGCCTAACTGACTCTGCAATTTCTTTACCATTAATGATTTGAGCTGACATGTGTTTATTCCTCCCAAGTTAATTTTGCTAAAGAAATTGCTGAGAAAATCCTTGTTCAAGGCTGCAGCTTTAGCTGCCGCTTTTCACCTTCACTTTGGATAAAACGGCATTTACAAAGCTGCTTGATTGATCATCACCGAATTTCTTAGCAATTTCAATAGCTTCATTCATTGCAACACTTACAGGAACATCTTCACTGTGAACCATTTCATAAACCGCGATCCGCAGTAAATTCCGATCAATGTTCGCCAGTCTTTCCAACGTCCAATTCTCTAAATTGTCCCTGATCATTCCATCAATTTGTTCACGATTTTCCGTTATCCCCATTACTAATTTCTTGAAATAATTATCAGTGGGAGCACCATCCAGTACGCTTTCCATTGCTTCTTCTGCATTCGAATTGGTAATATCTATCTGATATAGTGCTTGAAGGGATTTTTCACGGGCTTCTCTTCTTTTCATAATCTTACTCCTTTTACATCTACTATTATATATGAAAATGCTAGAACAAACGAACATTAAATAACATTTTTTCAAAAATATTAAGATTCTCGCTATATTTTTTATAAAAATAAGCTAAATCCCACTAAATTAAAGGCCAAAAGATTCAATATCTTGATTCAAGATTACATTTCAAGATTACTTTCCAATTAAACGGCCAACAGAGTCCCATACTTTTCGAAAGTGTCAAAAAGCTCTTGCCTAGCTTTCATGCTCATATTTCACCTTTTACACTCTAACAGAAATCACCCTTGAATTAAAGGGAAATTTCCAGACACCGCCTTATTATGTTCATTTCAAATTAATATTATAAGCAGGCTCCAAAAACGGGTATCTTTGAGTTTACATTCAAAAAACAAAAACCCGGCTTTTTGCCGGGTTTTTGCAGGTGTGAATCGAATGAAGCCCACTTACACTTCTTGTTCGTAATCCGCTTCTTGTTTAGCGTTTTCAAACGCAATGCCCACTACATGAATGTTCACTTCGCCAGCGTCGATAGCGGTCATATTCAACAAAGCTTCACGAATGTTATCTTGCACTTCCTGAGCAACTTTCGGAATTGAAACACCAAACTTCATGACACAATAAAGTTCGACTTTGATGGATTCTCCCGTTAAGTCCACTTTAACACCTTTACCGTGGTTCTTTTTACCAAGCTTTTCAACTACACCCGTAGCGAAATTCCCGCGCATATGTGCAACACCTTCAACTTCCGATGCAGCGATACCCGCAATCACCTCTATCACCTCAGGCGCAATCTCCACTTTGCCCAGCCCACTATTATAATCATTCATTTCGAGTAATTGGCCTTCCATTTCACTCATTCAAAAGCACCTCCTGTCTTCCTTTACATTATGAGTTCATTACATCATATATTTCAAGGAATTTGGTATTAAATTCTCCGGAAACAAATTGTTCATGCTGAAGTAACTTAATATGGAAAGGAATTGTGGTACTGATCCCTTCAATGACAAACTCACCCAAGGCGCGTTTCATCTTCTCGATCGCCTCTTCTCTAGTCGGTGCATGGACAATCAATTTAGCGATCATGGAATCGTAATACGGCGGTATCGAGTACCCAGGGTATGCCGCAGAATCCACACGAACTCCGTAGCCGCCTGGAGGTAAATACATTTGAATCTTACCTGCGGAAGGCATGAAATTCTTTTCTGGATTTTCGGCATTGATCCGGCATTCGATAGACCATCCGTTATAAGTGACATCCTCTTGCGAGAGCGATAGTTTGTTGCCTGAAGCAACTTTGATTTGTTCTTTAATCAAATCCACGCCCGTTACCATTTCTGTAACTGGGTGTTCAACCTGGATACGTGTATTCATTTCCATAAAGTAGTATTTTCTATTCACATAGTCATAAATAAATTCTACTGTTCCGGCACCTGAATAGTTTACGGCAAGTGCAGCCGTCACAGCGGCCTGCCCCATTTCCGCACGTATTTCACCATCCAACGCCGGTGACGGGGTTTCTTCAACAAGTTTTTGCAAACGTCGTTGGACCGTACAATCACGCTCACCTAAATGGATGGCGTTGCCATGATTATCGGCCATGACCTGTATTTCAACGTGACGGAAGTCCTCGATGAACTTTTCAATATACACGCCAGGATTCCCGAATGCCGTCGCGGCTTCCTGTTGCGTGATGTTAATGCCCTTAATGAGATCTTCTTCCGTCCTTGCGACGCGGATACCTTTACCGCCTCCGCCTGCAGTAGCTTTGATGATGACTGGATAGCCCATTTCATTAGCTAGTGCTACACCCTCATCCGTATCTTTGATTATGCCTTTAGAACCTGGCACGATCGGTACACCAGCTTTGCGCATGGTTTCCCTTGCTACGTCCTTTGTACCCATTTTATTGATCGCTTCGGGGCTAGGACCAATGAAAATGATATTGCATTCACGGCATAGCTCAGCAAAGTCGGCATTTTCAGCTAGGAAACCATATCCCGGATGAATTGCATCAGATCCCGTTTTCTTGGCTGTGCTGATAATGTTGGTTGTATTCAAATAACTGTCTTTTGATAATTTAGGACCGATGCAATATGCTTCATCAGCAATTTGAACATGTAATGCTTCTTTATCTGCTTCTGAATAGACAGCAACAGTCTCGATCCCTAATTCCTTGCATGCCCGGATGATTCGGACTGCAATTTCCCCACGATTGGCAATTAATACCTTTTTAATCATTTAGAAACAGCTCCTCATTCCGGCTTTACTAAAAATAATGGTTGACCATATTCTACAAGCTGACCTTCTTTTACAAGGACTTCCACGATTTCACCGCTTACTTCAGCTTCGATTTCATTGAAAAGTTTCATGGCTTCCACGATGCAGACGATGGAATCCCCCGTTACTTTATCGCCTGCTTTTACGTATGCAGGTGAATCCGGTGCAGGAGATTGGTAGAATGTCCCTACCATCGGGGAAGTGATTTTATGTAAATTTTCCTGTTCAGTGACGGCAGCAGCCGGTTTTGCAGTTTCAACAGCTTTCGGTACTTCAGGGGCAGGGGCCGCTGCGGGCTTGACCTCTACAGCTGCATTGGCTTGAACAACATCTGGAGCAACTGCTGCTTGGTGTAATACTGTACCCATTTCGGTTTTTTTCAATTTAATTTTCGTTCCTTCATTTTCGAAAACGAATTCACCGATATTTGATTGATCGACTAACTTAATAATTTCACGAATTTCTTGCACTTTCATTTTGTGGCACCCCTTGTCTAATTTAATATGAGTTTGTGAGGCAATAATATTTTATGTAACCCTACCCTTAGCTTATCCTACTTTGTCCAATACTGCACAAAGTAGCCGCTTTCTTTACGCGAATGCGAATAAACTGAATATAAACCTCATCTGTATTATAACAGATATTTCACTTTCTCAAAATATTGTTTCCCTAAGAAAATTGAAAAGTTTATGACCAGCTTCTAACATCATACAATATTAGCTTATACAAATTCAATGATAGATTAATTGTTACTTAATATCCATACTTCTATCTTACACCTTTATTATAATATTGTGAATATTTATCAACTGGGGCACCTTAACGGTTTCTCATGAATTCTGCATTTCATTCCTGGAAAACCAGCCATAATATCCATTGTAATTACTTTTCTAGAATATTACGGATGATCATCATCACCATTTCTATTTGAGTTCCTGATTCCAATCGACATAAAAAAACTTTTCCTCTAAAGTTTTCAGGTTTGTGAGATAGTTAATAAAATCATAATAAAAAGCCTCCCATTTTTTTATTAAGGGGGCTTTCAAATTTTTATGTTGATGAACTGTTCTGTATCAGTCACTTTTTTCTGTATGTGTTTTTACTTTTCCGGTTGGAAATCGACCACTACATTTTGTGCATCGCTCACTTCTTTCCTTACGAGGCGGATAATGTTATTGGCCTCTGTTTTCGTTTGTTTATCCGCCTTGACACTCACCTTAACATCCGTTCCGTCAACCCGGACCAGTGCGGCATTGTAATCCATGGCAACAATTAAGTTTTCGATGATATTTTCTTTCACTTTCGTTTCACTTAATTGTTCGATTTTTGCATAAGCCTCGTCTCTTTCTTCAGCTGATAGTTCGGTGTTGCCCATCTTTGCAGTCAATTCTTCATTCAGCTTCGCTCGTTCATCTTCAATCTGCATCCTTAACGATTCGAACTCATCTCCAGATGCAATGGTTACAGAGGAACCTTCTGTATTTTTGGAAGTTTCTTTTTCACTTTTATTTTCCCCTTTTGTCTCTGCTTTGTTTTCTGCTTTATTTCCTTCTTTTTCCATTTGTTCTGTTGCCGTCATATCGGCGGCATTTTCTTCAGGAGCGGTTAAATAATAGACTGAAAGCACAACGACCAGACTTAGCATAGTCAATAACCAAACGGTTTGTTTTTTTAATAACATGTAGATTTTCCCCCTTATTTTTTAGGCATGACAGAAACCCTGTGACTCGGTACATCAAGTGAGCGTGTGACAGCCTCGATGATCCACTTCTTTATTTGAATGTTTTCGGCCCCTTTAGCGACTACCAGGACTCCACGTACACTAGGTTTTTTCGTTTCCGAAATGATCGGTCCTTCTTTTTCACCGCTCTTGACCAAAACTAGCTGTTCATCAACGGATGTGTCTTCGACCGTCCTTTTGCCGCCTTCCTGGTCGGTTTCTTCAGTTACTTGTTTTTGGGTTACTTTATTTCTTTCATATACTTTTTTCTCGGATGCATCGACGTAGATTACGACTTTCACATCCTGGACGCCTGCGATGGATTCCAGCGCTTCCTTCATTTCATTCTGTAGATATATTTCATAGTCTTTTGTAGTCTTGAATTCTGATTTCTTCTGGCCGAATGTTTCAACATCCTCATCTTCTTCCTGCTGTTTATCATTATTGAATACAGTCGTCACTTCAGATGTTTGTCCCGTCTTGTTGGTGGTTAACAGATTCCCGGCCATCATGATTCCCGATCCCAAAAGGACAACTATTAGAGCATAGACATACAGGGAAGGTTTTTTTTCCTTAGGCTCTTTTTGGTCAGGGTCTTTATTTAATAGTTTTTGCAGCCAGGATAATGGACCTTTGTCTTTGTTCAATACTCAGTCACTTCCTTTCCCCGGCGATTTCAATGATCTCTTCATCAACAGACCAACTTGTTGCCAGAAACCTTTTGACAGCATCCAGATTGGCATCATTCGAAGTGGATGGGCTATCTGTATTGATATCAACCTTCGCTACTGCCTCTATCTCCGAGTTTTCTTTCCCTTCTGCCTTTTCCAATGAGATTGTTATGTTCTGCAGATCATCAACACCCGGCTCTTCCTCATTCTTGACCCCTACATCAATTGAACTAATCCTCATGTTATAATCCGCCATCAGCTCCTCTTCCACTTCTGCCTGTAAGTCAACAGCCATTTGTTTTAAAATATATGCACCCTGGGTAGCTTGTATTTCTTTTTTCTTCATTTCTGTCAAATTTCCTAAATCTTTTTTTTTCTGATCCTCAAATTCACTAGTGGCCGCAGTGAGAATATCATCGAAATCCTTATTGAATAATCCCAATATAGGAGTGATGATGATTGCAATCAGTAAAAGCCCGATAACCATTTTGGCATACTTCTGTAAAGCTGAATTCGGCAGAAGCATATCGATCACAGTAGCCAACAGTACAAATATGATGATGTTGGATACCCAGCCAGCTAAAAAACTCACCAAGTCCTCCTCCTTTCTAACGAACCATCAGGGTAATGTTTCCAGAGGCGATGATTACCGTGATACTTAAAAAAAACATGAGTGAGACAATGGCCAATGCAGCGAAAATATAAATCATGCTTTTACTTATAATGTCAAGGCATTTTATTACAGGTCCTCCGCCCAGCGGCTGCAAAAGACTCGCTGCCAATTTATAGACAAAAGAAATCATCAGGATCTTTAAGGCGGGAAATGTAGTAATGAGCAAGAGAATGATGACGCCTGACAATCCCACTGTATTTTTCAAAAGGACGGAGGCACTAATGACCGTATCCGTTGCATCGGTAAACATGCGCCCTATCACCGGTATAAAGTTACCTGTTACGAATTTGGCTGTCCTGATCGTCACTCCATCAGCTACAGCTGAGGATGCTCCCTGAACGGAGATCACACCAAGGAATATGGTCATGAATGCTCCAAGGATCCCGATGGCAAAATTACGGAGAAGTTGTGCCAGCTGAGTCACTTTGTAATGTTCGGTCAACGTGCTGACTATGCTTAAAATCGCTCCAAAGAATAATAACGGAAGAACAACGAACTGAATCAAGATGCCGCTTGTATTCATCAAAAACATCAATACAGGATGAAAGAAGGCTGCCGATACAAGTCCGCCTGAAGCAGCTATCAATGCCAAGAGTAAAGGGATGAGCGCCATTAAAAAGGAAATCATCAAATCTATCGTATCTTTTGTATATTCAATCGCCACATGAAAACTGTTAAGTGCCAAAATAATAAGCACCATATAAACGATTGCATAAGCGACCTTACTTACGGAGCTTTGCTCGAACGCATTCTGCAAAGACTGGAGGAACATGCTGAAAACGGTCAATAAAATGAGTGACCCCAGCAGCTTTCCATTCACGAGCAGTTCATGAAAAATGAATTTTGTGATTCCCTTTATCCATTCATCAAAGGAAAATTTCTTATCGCCGCTTACAAAATCCATGAAGCTCCCTTTCTGGCTTTCCGGTAAGAATCCTCCATATTCCGTAACGATGTCATCCCAATATTGTTTGAGCTCATCGACGCCCAGCCTTTCTATTTGGGCTTGTACCAGTTCGGACTGCATGATCGGCTCTTGATCAACTTCACCATTTTCCGGATTTTCGGCAGCTTGTCCAATAGATGCATGCAAAAAAAAGAGTAAAACGAATAGAATGGATAAGTAAGGCATCCGCTGCTTCATACATTCACCTCATTGACTAGTAGGAGTAATCCATTAACTTGGGAGCATCTGTAGAATCGTTTCGATAATGACCGTCAAAATCGGAATCGCCATGGCAAGAATCAAGATTTTTCCGCTTAATTCTATTTTGGAAGCGAGCGAACCTTGCCCCGCATCTTTTGTAATTTGGGAAGCGAATTCTGCAATATAGGCAATTCCGATTATTTTTAAAATGGTCTCTAGATACACGGTATTTACATTGGCATTAACTGCAATTTTTTCTAACATCAAAATGATTTCGTATATTTTGTCAGCTAAAAAAAGAAAAATGGAACATCCTACAAAAACAACAAGCAGGAATGCTAAATTTGGTTTTTGCTCTTTGACGATCAGTGCCAAAAAGGTGGCAACTAGGGCAATGGCCACGATTTTTATGATTTCAATCGCGAATCCCTCCCTTACTGAAATAGAAATACAGATTTAATTTTTTGAAATAAATCCTCTACTACAGAAGCAACCATGAATAAAATATAAATAAATCCGAAAAGTGTCACCCACTGGGCATATTCCTTCTTCCCAACCTGATCGAGTATCGTGTGAAGAAATGCCACTACAAGCCCCACACCCGCTATTTTAAATATGATGTCCACGTCAATGCCCATTTTCATTCCCCCCACATATTCCTACATCAGCAAGATGATCAATAATAGCCCTGATAAAAAACCAAGACTTTTCATCATTTTTTCATATTTCCCCTGGCGGTCGAGTGCATCGGTTTCTTCCCGTTCCAGATGTGCCATCGTTAGCATGATTTGCTTTTGCTGATGATATTTATCGCTTTTTCCAAGCGTCTCCCCAAACTGTGAAAGAATCTCGAATTCTCCCTGTTTTAAAGCAAGGGATTGCCATATTTTCTTCAAACTATCATCCCATGCTTCTTTGACGGTGGTTTCACCTGACTCGAGCCGATTTGCAAATGTATCGAAAAAGCTGGACAAAGGTTTGGCCATCTGTTTAGAAAGTTTCCTTGCCGCTTCTTTCAAAGGTGTATGACCGAACATGATTTCAGCTTCAAGCGATTGCATGGCGACTTTCAGCTGTCTCAGTTGACGAGGCCTCATACTTAATTTATTCGCCGCTTCAAAACCTGCCCAAGTCGTCGCTATAATAATTATCGCTGCTCCTATTAACTTAAACATGCGGGTTCACACTTTCTCCCAAGTAAATGGGAACCCCTGCTGCATCAAGGACTTTGTAGCCCCTCCTACCGGATTTACTTCTTTTTAATTCAATAAAGCGTTCAAAGATGTTCTGCTTTAATATTTCAGCGATAATGGGTCTCTTCTTGATTTCATCCAGTGTATGGCCATGCGTGGTTATCATGAGTTTAATACCTGCATTCACGGCTTCCAGCACAGCCTGCGTATCCGCTTCGCGGCCTATTTCATCCACGATCAATACATCCGGGGACATCGAACGGATCATCATCATCATCCCTTCCGCTTTAGGGCATCCATCGAGCACATCAACCCTTATTCCGAATTCTAGCTGCGGCACTCCATGCACACATCCGGCAATTTCTGAGCGCTCGTCCACTATCCCCACCTTTTGAGGGGCAATGCCGAGTTTTTCATTACCACTGGATATCATTCTTGCAATATCACGTAATATGGTCGTTTTTCCCGTTTGCGGAGCACCGATCAACATGGTATGCTGCCATTCCCCTTCATATAAATATGAAGTGAGAGGTTCCGCTGCACCTATTTTTTCACGTGCAACCCGAATATTGAATGAGGAAATATCCCTGATCGCCTTGACCGAACCATTTTCCAGGATCACCTTGCCAGCAAGCCCCACCCGATGTCCGCCCGCTATGGTTATATATCCTCGCTTTAATTCTTCCTCAAGCGTATATAACGAAAATTGACCTATATTATTCAATAATTGATCTGCATCCGAATGGGTCACTTCATAGGAAAAAAAGTATGGTTCCCCCCCTACAATGACCTCAAGCGGCCTTCCAACCCGAATTCGCAGCTCTTCCATCTTATCGATCACCATCGGTGTCATACCGCGGAGTTGCTCGTATAAACTTTTCGGTAAAAAAGAAAGAATCGTTTCCATTTTGACAATCCTCCTGTATACACCACTTTCACTAAAATATATGCCGACAAGCCCGCAATCATGACAGGCTATTAAAGAAACGGACCATTTATTGATTTTTTATAACTTCCTGGATCTAAAAAAAGACAATAAAAAGACCGAGAAATTAACCTCGGCCTTCAGGCTTTAGACAAATTCGAAGAAACGCGTTGCCTAAGTTTTTCTATGGCTTGTACAATTTGGACGTTAGTCTGTTTAAAAATAGGAGGATAAAAAAAACTTGAGGTGATAAGGATTCTTTTTAAATCATGATTCTATTCAGCGAGATCAGCTTGAAATGTTTACTTTAGACAAATGGTGCCAGCTTGTAACATGGAGATTAAAGAGGGCTATCGTGTGCACTCGTTCATTTTTATCACAGTGTACAGAAAGTAAGGACCATCAGAAAGTGGTGACACTCCATATTTGGCAAGAATAAATGGAAGAAGCAGATCATCTGAGTCATCATGAAGTCCCATCCAATAAAAAATCAAAAAGGTTTCGGAATGAGACCACCCCGAAACCTTTTTGTCTACAATTTGAGGCCGAGATATTAATCTCGGCCTTCTTTCATTTATGCACGTGATACGTAAGAACCTTCATTTGTATTGATTAATAATTTGTCACCTTGGTTGATGAAGAATGGCACTTGAACCGAAAGGCCCGTCTCAAGTACGGCTGATTTCGTACCGCCTGAAGATGTATCGCCTTTAATTCCAGGCTCAGTCTCCGCCACTTCTAGTTCCACTGTGTTTGGAAGTTCGACACCAAGAGTTTCCGCTTGGAAAGTCATGATATGTACTTCCATATTTTCCTTTAGGAACTTAAGTTCACGTTCAATGCTTGAAGCCGGCAGCTCGATTTGGTCATACGTTTCGTTATCCATGAATACATGGCTGTCTCCACTTGCATAAAGGTACTGCATCTTGCGGTTTTCGATATGTGCTTTAGCAACTTTTTCACCAGCACGGAATGTTTTCTCCTGGATTGAACCCGTACGAAGGTTACGGAGTTTAGAACGTACAAAAGCTGCACCTTTACCAGGTTTAACGTGTTGGAACTCGATAACCTGCCAAATTCCATTATCTACTTCAATCGTAACACCCGTGCGAAAATCGTTTACAGAAATCATAAATTTGTCCTCCTACATGTACATGTTTACAGAATGATTAACTCTTTAGTTGAATGAGTAAGTGCTTCGTTACCGTCAATTGTAACGATTGTATCATCTTCAATCCGCACTCCGCCTACGTCCGGTAAATAAATGCCCGGTTCAACGGTTACAGCCATACCTGGTTCTAAAATGATATCAGACCTAAAGGATAATGCTGGACCTTCATGAACTTCAAGGCCGATTCCATGTCCGGTCGAATGTCCAAAATACTGCCCATATCCCTTTTCTTCAATTAGATTTCGAGTTAGTGCATCCGCTTCCCTGCCAGTCATACCGGGTTTGATCCCAGCCATTCCCCTCAGTTGAGCTTCTAAAACAATGTCATAAATATTAATAAGTTCTTCACTTGGCTTGCCAACCGCTAATGTCCGAGTGATGTCAGACACATACCCGTTATAATATGCCCCGTAATCCAATGTGACAAAATCGCCTTTTTCGATGATTTTATCAGTAGCCACTCCATGCGGAAGTGCGGACCTTATGCCGGATGCCACTATAATATCGAAGGAAGAAGAAGTTGCCCCTTGTTTCCTCATAAAGAATTCAAGTTCATTGGATACATCCAGTTCCGTAATCCCTGGACGCAGGAAATCCAGAATATGCGTAAACGCAGCATCAGCAATAGCAGCCGCTTCCTTTAATATCTTAATCTCTGACGAAGTCTTTATCAAGCGTAAATTCTCAATAACCCCAGACACCGGCAAAAGTTGGCCATCAATGGCCGCTTCATAAGCTTTATATGTAGCGTAAGTCAGGTGCTCTTGCTCAAAACCCAGCTTGCCGATATTCATCGCTTTAGCCTGCTTGCCGACTTCTTCCATGATGGTTCCTTTGTGTTGAACGACTTCATAATCCGGTGCCTGCTTACCCGCTTGTTCCACGTATCTGAAATCAGTGATGAATTTAGCTTCTTTTTGAGAAATGAGGACAACGCCTGCACTTCCCGTGAAGTTGGTCATGTATCGGCGGTTATATGTACTGGTGATCAAAAAACCATCAATGCCCACCTTTTCCATCGAGGCTCTTAAGCGCATAAGTTTATTCATTTAATTTCCCCCTTTGCAATCTTTGTGATCGCCTGCAACGCCAATTCATAACCGTGTATCCCCAAGCCAACAATCTGTCCCGCCGATACCGCAGCGGTCACTGATTCATGCCGAAAGCTTTCACGGGCATGTATGTTCGAAATATGCACTTCCACCACTGGAACATCAATTCCGGCTATTGCATCACGAATCGCATAACTATAATGAGTAAAAGCCCCAGGATTAATGATAATCCCGTCGATCCCATGATCCTCTGACCAATGGAGCTTGTCGATAATCGCTCCTTCATGGTTAGTTTGAAAAGAGGTTAATTCCACATTTAACCCTTGTGCTTGCAGCATTAATTGCGCTTCCACATCCGCAAGCGTCGAGGATC
This sequence comes from Bacillus sp. ISL-78, assembly GCF_018613455.1. Classification (NCBI taxonomy): domain Bacteria; kingdom Bacillati; phylum Bacillota; class Bacilli; order Caryophanales; family Bacillaceae; genus Bacillus; species Bacillus sp. ISL-78. The sequence goes on along the minus strand of NZ_JAGGQC010000027.1, from coordinate 49,827 downwards.
CATAATGCGCAGGTTCCCGCTTCCCCAAGCGATTTAAATTCGGACCATTGATTAGTAAGATTTTTGTCATCATCAAACACCTGCTCATGTTAAAAGAATGCTTTCCATGAACATTCTATCATAATTACAAATTGTCTTACTACTTTTTTACAACCAAGAGCAATCAGCTTTCCGATTGCTTCTCGGCCTTGTTTTTATGGCGTATATATTCCTGATGATCATATGATATAGAAAACCCTACAAAAAGACCGTATATAATAAAAATGCATACACTTGTTATAACCGTATTTGCTGACATTTTATAAAAGGTCGGCAAATCGATGAACATCGGTTTCAGGACAAATACAAGCAAAGCCCAGCAGACCACCCCCAAAATAATACCCGGAAAAATGCTCTTCATCCTTTTAAAAAGACTATAGTATATAAAAGCGATCCCCACGGATAGAATTCCGAATAAAACCATGGTCATTACCGTACCGAGCCAATGATCGATCCAGGTCATATTTGACCACGAAGTCAGTATGAATTTTGGGCTGAAATCCATAAAGTTAACATAATGGGCTAGGATTCCGATAAAACTGGCTAAAGCCCCCCCAACAAAACCGACAGCAAGTACATTGAAGATTAACATGCTTTGATATTCCTGTTGAATTTGTCCATTTTCATTTGAAGACATATCAAACACCTCCCCTACGTAGTATGCCCTTTGTTAAATAGAACTATTTTTTTTTATTATTGGGGAGGAGAATCACTAGAGGTTTTGTGATTAATTCTGTATGATTAAATCATAAATAATCTGCTTTTTTCAGAGGAAAATCCCCTTCCTCTGTTGAAATTTATAATGTACACAGGATAATACCTTCCTGTGATTCAACATTCAAAAAGCATTTGCAGGGGGTAAAGCTTCCATTCCATTTTGGAGGACCGCCTTTAACCCTTGTGATGCTTGATAATACACATGTTAGCACCCTTGAGAGAGCTACGTGAATAACTATTAGGTTGGTGTAGAAATGTCTGAGGTTCAAAAACCCGTTTATGGAGGGCAGGCTGTAGTGGAAGGCGTCATGTTCGGTGGCAAACATCACACAGTCACTGCGGTACGCCGCAAAGATTCGACGATTGTATATTATCATCTGCCTCGTGAATCGAAACCTGTTGTAAACCGCTTAAAAAAAATACCGTTTCTACGGGGTATCGTATCACTGATTCAGTCAAGTGCCACCGGTTCGAAACATCTTAACTTTTCAACTGAACAGTATGAAGAAGAAGACGGGGAAAAAGAGGTCGAAACGAAAAAAGAGACGAAAGACCCATCTAAATTAAGTCTTTGGCTAGGTGTTGCCGTGATCGGTGTGATCTCCTTCCTATTTGGGAAATTGCTTTTCACCTTGATTCCTGTCTTCCTCGCAAAATTGACAGAACCCATTTTCAGTGGCCATACGGCTCAGGTATTAGTGGAAAGCTTGTTCAAGCTGATCTTACTGCTCGTATATATTTATGTAGTTTCCTTGACGCCATTGATCAAGCGGGTCTTTCAGTATCACGGAGCTGAGCATAAGGTGATCAATTGCTTTGAAAGCGGAAAAGAATTGACGGTTGCAAATGTGCAGGCAAGTTCCCGCCTTCATTATCGCTGTGGCAGCAGTTTTATTTTATTTACCGTCATTGTAGGGATGTTTGTCTATCTTCTTGTACCAATAGATCCGCTATGGGTTCGTATCGTCAATCGCATTTTGCTTATCCCCGTCGTGCTAGGCATAGCATTCGAAGTCTTGCAGTTGACTAACAAAGTAAGGGACACACCCATCCTGCGTTACCTTGGCTATCCCGGCCTTTGGCTTCAGTTATTGACAACCAAAGCCCCTACCGATGATCAAGTCGAAGTCGCATTGGCTTCCTTCCGAGAACTGTTAAGGATGGAAAAAGAGACCAAAAAAGGTTTAGAATCGGATGTAATTGTGTAAAACATCTATACACATTTTGATGATGAAAAATCATATACTAACTAAATGAAAGATCTTCATTTTTTTCAAATATTTCTCATTTGGAATGTTTAAAATAAGCTAAAAATGCTTATGATGCTCTTAAGGAGGTGTCTTTGTTGAAACGTTTCATATCTTTCATGATATACGGAATCATCGCCCTCGGAGTCCTCGGACTATTGAGCCGACTATTTAATGACCCGATTGGCTTTTTTAGAAACATTCTCATAATAGCCATTGTCGCAGGGATTATTTATATGATTTATACCGGATTAACAAAGGGAAAACCAGTTAAGAAAGAGCAGCAAGCATTCCGAAAGGCTGCCCGCCAATCGAAAAAAAGGCTAAAAAATCGAACTTCGAAAAAAGATAATGTGGCTAGCTTCTCTGCAGCAAAATCATCAAAGAAAATAAAATGGAGAAAGAAAACGGATAGTCACTTAACCGTCATCGAAGGAAAAAAGAATAAAAAGAAAAATCGGGCATCTTTTTAAGAGCCCGATTTTTTATTATTATCAATAAGTCCATTTTTTAAGGAATTCCTTCGTACACTGCCTGCCGTTATTGATCAATTCACCCTTTTTTTCATCATTCAGATTAAAATCCATTGCAGAAATTCCCTTCATCGGGATGAATACAATATTATGGACGTGTTTCTTGGAAATATACCGTGCATCATGGGCATCTTTCATCGTTTTGAATAGTGCGGAGAACAATTCAACCGCATTATCCACCTCATGCGGTTTCCATATCTCATCGACGCTTAACCGCAAGCCAATGACCGGTCTTTCCTTTCTAACTTGATCTGAATTGAATAACCACATTGGAAAATTGCTTAATACACCTCCATCAACAAAAAGGAACTTGCTTTTTCCGACATTAAGTTTGACTGGCTCAAAGAAATAAGGAATGCTGCAACTCATTCTTACTGCCTTTGCCACCGGAAAAGCGCTTGGGTCAATTCCATAATTAGGCAAATCATCGGGCAGTACGACCAATTTCCCATTCGAAATGTCAGAGGTTATGATACGGAGTGATTTCGGCCGAACATCCTTAAAGGTGACTACATTCCTTTCGGCAAGTTTACTAGCGACCCATGCTTCCAAGGCGTTGCCTTTATAAAGGCCCAGTTTCCAGTATAAAAGAAGCCATTTGGCAAATGGGATAGGCAAAAGACCACGCCTTTTATCCAGCAGGCCGCTTAAATCTATATCAAGAAAAAACTTTTCCATTTCTTTTCCCGTGTACCCAGCCGCTACGAATGCTGCAATTATGGATCCTGCACTCGTACCTGCTGTTCGATGGAATACAAATCCCTTTTCTTCTAATTCCTGCAGGGCTCCCACTAAACCATAGCCTTTAATCCCGCCTCCGGAAAAAACGCCGTCAATAATCATAGCTGCCCTCCCCTAATCCGGTCTTTACATTTCTAAGCAGGATTAGAGCGATTTATGACAGTTTAAAAAAGAAAATTGTCTTGATTCAGGTAAAATACTGAATTTCCGCTTTCGGGAAGAATTCCGCTATATACCCACGAATGGTCGTTTCCAGTTCTGCCGCTTCCTCGTTTTGATAAACATATTTACCAATTCCATATCGGCCCCATTTATATTTACGCTTCGTTTCGTCCAGTTCCAATTTTGTTTTCGGATAGTTTTTTTGAATCACTTTTTTTGCTGGACCAGTGAACCGATGCTGGATTAATTCGAAAGTCAAGTCAGGGATATCCATCCCTTTCAAGGCCTCACTCAACCGTTCGAATAATTCATGGTAGCCCTCCTCCCATGCTTCATGACGGTATATTGGAGCTACGATAAAACCCAGGGGATATCCGGCACCTGCCACTTTTCGTGCCGCTTCCATCCGTTCTTCGAAGCTCGAAGTCCCGGGTTCGAAATTCTTTATCACATAACGTGAATTTATACTGAAGCGAAATCTCGTTTTTCCATTATGTTCGGCATCCAACAGATGATCGACATGATGGAATTTAGTGACGAACCTAAGAACCCCATATTCACTTTTCCCAAAATACTCTATGGCCCTTTTTAACGAATGTGTCAAATGATCAATTCCGACGATATCCGATGTACAGGCTGCCTCAAAACGGGTAATTTCAGGCTTTCTCTCATTTATATATTTTTCGGCCGCTTCGAAAATCTCGTCAAGATTCACATATGTCCGAATATATGGCTTTGATCCGAGTGTCGTTTGTAAATAACAATAGTGACAATGCCCCATGCACCCTGTAGCAAGAGGGATGGCATATTCAGCAGATGGCTTTGAAGAATCGAATTTCAATGTTTTTCTGATTCCTACCACGAGTGTCGATTTGGCGACACGATATTTTTGCAGATCATTTTCTCCAGGAAGGTCCCTAATTTGGTTATGCGATGTGGTCTCACGGATTTCAATGTTCAAATCTTCGAATTTCTTCTTCAATTCCCGGCCAAGCGGGTATTCCAATGCCCTTGGCTCGATATATACTAACTGTGGCATAAATGGTTTCATTTCGATCTCCATTCTTTTTTCGATTTGTTCATACTTTCAATCGAACTACACAATCTAATTCATAAGGATAGTTTTTCTTTATTCTTTTATCCTCATGATTGTTTTTACTTGGAAATTCAAAATGAAGGAGATGCGATATGGCTAATAAACGAGACTTCTTGACAAATGGAATGGGAAAACAAACGATCACCGTCCAAACAGATAATAAATTTCCAAATCCAAGGAATATACCGGGAGACTCGGTCGATGAATTTTCGGTATTGAAAGATGGCAACCAATATCTAGCCGAAAAGGAAATAGGGCAGCAAAATGAAAATGGTTGATTGAACGTGAAAAGAAGACCGAATTTACGATGATTCGGTCTTCTCTATTGTTATTTAATTGAACAGACTGTCACTCCCCTGCATGAATGACTTTTAAAAAAAGCCGTTAAGATAGCTTTGCAGCATACTTAACGACTTCCTTTGCATCAGCTTATAGCCCGCATTTCAATTGCGCTCCGCAATTCGTGCACGTATTGCATCCGCCCATTTCCTGGACTTCACCCTTACGGCATACGGGGCAAGTGTTACCCACTTCCGAACCGATTGTAACATTCGTCGAACGCAGCTCATTTATCGTATCGACCAATACTACTTTTTTCTTTTCTTCCACATCTGTCAATTCATCCATTTCAAGCTGCTCGTCCATTTGGTTTTCTTCAGCTTTGAGCGTAAGGACCTGACTGTCACGGCTGCCATCCACATATACCGTTCCGCCTTTTGCTCCGCCTTTGTATAGACGTTCATATACCTTTTCAACTTGTTCGACAGTATATCCTTTTGGAGCATTGACCGTCTTGCTGATCGAGCTGTCAATCCAGCGTTGAATGATGCATTGAACATCAGCATGTGCTTCTGGAGCTAATTCCATAGCGGAAATGAACCATTTTGGAAGCTCTTCTGTATCGGCTTCTGGATGGCGGTCCAAGTATTCCTGTACAATGTCAGCCTTAACTTCAATGAATTTACCAAGACGGCCGCTGCGGAAATACGTGAAGGAGAAATATGGTTCAAGACCTGTTGATACCCCAACCATCGTTCCTGTACTTCCCGTAGGAGCCACTGTCAATAAATGAGAGTTACGAATACCATGTGCAGCAACACTTTCTCTGATATCTTCCGGCATTTTTTCCATAAATCCGGTTTGTGTGAAACGTGTTCTAAGCTCATTGGTTTCTTTGTCCGTTGATCCGATCAGGAACGGGAAACTGCCTTTTTCTTTAGCAAGTTCTACCGAAGCCCTGTAAGCTGTGGTCGCAATCGTTTCAAACACCTTGTCAACCAGGATATTTCCTTCTTCAGAGCCATATTCCGTTTCACAGTAGATCAACAGGTCATGCAGACCCATTACACCTAGTCCAACCCGTCGCTCGCCCAGTGCCTGTTTTTTGTTTTCATCCAAGAAATAAGGAGTTGCGTCAATGACATTGTCCTGCATGCGCACACCGATTTCAACGGTCTGTTTAAGTTTCTCGAAATTAACCGTTTTGCTTTCTTTATCAGCCATTTCAGCCAGATTGACAGCCGCAAGGTTACATACTGAATATGGGGCCAATGGCTGTTCTCCACAAGGGTTCGTGGCTACGACCTGTTGACCGTATGCTTTGGCATTCGTCATTTCATTAGCATTATCGATAAAGAAAATACCTGGTTCAGCAGAATATGTTGCACAAATGTTTATTAAGTTCCAAAGCTCTTTAGCCCGGATTTTACGGTAAACACGGACTTTGTGACCCATTTTCTCCCATTCGCGAACATCACCGACATTATGCCATTCTTCATTGTAAATGGCCATTTCTTCGGCATTATAGCTTTCAACATCAGGAAAACGCAATTCATATTCCGCATCTTGTTCAGCCGCTTCCATAAATTCCTTAGTCAGGCAAATAGAGATATTGGCTCCAGTCAGGAAATCCGAATTATGGACACTGTACGTTCCGCCTGTACGGATCTTTTCCTCTGCATCCCTAATGATTTTCTCGCTGAACCCGCCTTGACCAGGAATCTCCTTATAATTGATGATCCCTTGATACATAGCCGTTTCCTGTTCCGTGTGCGGCGTGAATTTCAATTTATCCGTGGCATATTTCTTGATGGCTTCATCTTTGGTGTTTTCCACTAGGTAACGCAAAATCCTTGGATTTTGCATTTTGGAAATGATGAACTCTGCAATATCGGGATGCCAATCAGCAAGCATGATCATTTGCGCGCCTCGTCTGCTGCCGCCCTGTTCAACAAGATGCGTCAGTTTTGCGATATCGTCAAGCCATGACACTGAACCGGAGGATTTTCCATTTACCCCTTTTGCCAGAGTGTTTCTTGGACGCAGTGTCGATCCGTTCGTACCCACGCCGCCGCCGCGGCTCATGATTTCCATCACTTGTTTCCTATGTTCTGAAATACCTTCACGTGAATCCGGTACGAATGGCATTACATAGCAGTTGAAATAAGTAACATCCGTATTGGAACCTGCACCGTATAATACTCGGCCTGCCGGGACGAAATTAAGGTTCTTTAATTCTTCATAGAATTTATTGAACCATTCCGTTCTTTTTTCTTCCGTGGTTTCCACTGATGCCAATCCCGTTGCATTACGTTTTGCAATTTGTTCATAGTATATTTCAAGCGGCTTTTCAATTATATCCAAGGGACGGTATACAATCCCCGTCTCGACTTCTTCCGGATTATCCAATACGCCACGGAATTCTTCATCCACCAATACCTTGGCTTTTTTGGTTTCCCAATCAATTTCAACGATGTAACCGAGACCCCTTGCCGGGAATTTCGGATCTTCCTTAATCGTCAACACGACGAAATCGCCTGCCGAGAGTGTGATTTTTTCAGTATCCTTAAAAGAATAGCGGTCAAGCATGACTAGACGGGACACTCCCTTATGCGCCATTTTCATATCAGCAGTTACAGGGTGAACCTGGGGAAATAAAGAAATATCCTTATTCAACCTTTCTAGATCAACCTTTAAAGCTTCTTTTATTACAACCGACATAATTCCCTCTCCTTTATATGTTTCAAGATCCGTTCTTGCTGCCGCAAAAATCCTTATGTAACCTTACATGTCCGTTTCGCTTAACAAGTACCCTAAATTTATCATAGCGAAACTCAAAAATCAACATATAGTATCGCATTAAATATTTCAACTACTATATATTGTGTTTGTTTTGAATAACTTTTAATTTTGTCAAACGTTAAATCAATTAATATAGTTAGCAAAAGGGAGGAAAATGTCGATTTATAATAATTTTTCATCAGATTTCAATTAATTTGGACCTTGCTTTTTCCCCATCCCTTTTAGGGCTTATCCCTGCAAGGGATGTGTAATTCGGTCAAACAAATCTGAAAAAACTTTTTATTATCCACTCTAATTATGCTTCCTCTATCTCATGAAATTCCATTCATCGCTTTCATATTTGCTTTCTGCAATTGCCTTCACTTCCAGCAATTGCTTTTCGGTGAGGACATATGGCTCTAAATCGACCGAAAGTCCTTCGGCAAAACCTTTTTCGAAAGCTTCTTTCGCTTCAGGGATGGTTATCTTTCTCCCTGCAATGTCATTCATGGCCACAGCTTTGTTTTTTAAGTTTTTTTGCATTCTCTCTTTAACCCTGTCATTCGAGAATTTGAATACGCTAAAGAGCTTATCATCATCAAGCTCAAGCAAAATGGACCCGTGCTGAAGGATGACGCCTTTTTGCCTGGTTTGAGCGCTGCCAGCGACCTTTCTGCCCTCAACGACCAGTTCATACCAGCTAGGTGCATCAAAGCAGACGGAAGACCTGGGCGATTTTAAAGCCGCTTTTTCCTGTTCGCTTCGAGGCACAGCAAAATAAGCATCCAATCCAAGATTCCTGAACCCCATCAATATTCCTTCAGAAATGACACGATAAGCTTCAGTAACGGTGGTTGGCATTCCCGGATAGGATTCTGGAACGATTACGCTATAAGTCAATTCATGTTCGTGCAGCACCGCTCGTCCTCCCGTCGGCCTGCGAACAAAACCAAGGCCCTGCCTTTTGACCTCTTCCAGATCAATCTCCGCTTCTGCCTTTTGAAAATAACCGATCGACAATGTCGCTGGATTCCAGCCGTAAAAGCGTATGATCGGCGGAATTTCCCCTTTGCTTTGCCAGTTTAACAAGGCTTCGTCCAGCGCCATATTAAAAGCCGGTGAACAATACCCCGAATCTATAAAACCCCATTTTTCTTTAGTCATCCTTACCCCTCGTTTCGATAGACGTTTTTCAATTCCCCACAAAAAACTCACATGTAGTAGTTTAACAGACTTTAACACTCTAAAAAAGAAAGTGCTATCAAGTCATGAAGAATTTGATGAAAATTCTTTTTGATTATTGGGTAAAGCAATTATATAATAAAGATTGTCTGTATTCGTTAAGGTAGAAGGGAGTTTTTATGTTTGGAAATATTATATACACTGCTCATCATCCTAGGAGTGGTTATTGCGTATTCACTTTTTAATTGGTACCGCCAGCGTAAAATCGTTAAAACACTAACACAGGACGAATTTATCGCCAACTACAGAAAAGTGCAGCTAATCGATGTGCGGGAACCGAATGATTTCGAAAATGGTCATATCTTAGGCGCAAGAAACATCCCTATGACTCAAATGAAAACCCGCTTGGTCGAAATTAGGCCGGACAAGCCTGTATATTTGTACGCTCAAAGCGAAATCATCAGCGGCAGAGCTGCAGCCATGCTATACAAAAAGGGCTACAGGGAACTTTTCCACTTAAAGGGCGGTTTCAAGATGTGGACCGGGAAAATCAAAGCAAAGAAATAAGACCCCATCTCGGCATGGGCTCTTTTTAATTCCATAGCTCAAGTAAAAGAAAGTCAACAGTTGGACTTTAATGGAATCTTACATAAACATGAAAAATCCCCGCCGGCAGGCAGGGATTTTTTTCGTGTAAGCTACTAATCTAAGCTTGATAACGCAAAACGGGTTTTCTTGCAGCAAGAGTTTCATCAAGCCGCTTTATAACGGTTGTATGCGGAGCTTCCTGAACGATTTCCGGAGTTTCCTCCGCTTCCTTGGCAATCTGGATCATCGCATCGATGAACGCATCCAGCGTTTCTTTTGACTCGGTTTCAGTCGGTTCTATCATCATTCCTTCTTCCACGTTCAACGGGAAGTAAATGGTTGGAGGATGATACCCGAAATCCAGCAATCTTTTAGCTATATCGAGAGTCCTTACCCCCAATTTCTTTTGCCGGCGTCCGCTTAATACGAATTCATGTTTACAATGACGATTATATGGTAAGTCAAAATAAGGTTCCAACTTGCGCATCATATAATTGGCATTGATGACCGCGTTCTCTGTGACCGCTTTAAGGCCATCAGGACCCATTGAACGAATGTACGTATATGCCCTCACGTTTATTCCGAAATTACCATAATAAGGTTTTACCCTGCCAATGGATTGCGGACGATCATAATCAAGGACGAATTGCTCACCTTGCTTGACTATAAGAGGTTTAGGCAAGTAAGGAATCAAGTCGGACTTCACACCTACAGGACCAGAACCCGGGCCTCCGCCTCCATGCGGGCCTGTGAATGTTTTATGGAGATTTAAATGAACCACATCAAAGCCCATGTCCCCCGGTCGTGCTTTTGATAGGACTGCATTCAGATTCGCTCCATCATAATAAAGCTTGCCACCTGCGTCATGGACAAGTTGTGCCATTTCCAAAATATTTTCTTCAAACAATCCCAATGTATTGGGGTTCGTGAGCATCAAGGCCGCCGTATCCGGTCCGACAACACGTTTTAAATCTTCAAGGTCGACTAACCCATTTTCATCGGACTTCACTGTAATCGTTTCTAGTCCGGCAACAGTGGCAGAGGCAGGATTCGTACCATGGGCCGAATCAGGTACAATCACTTTCGTCCGTTCTGTATCGCCATTCGCTTCGTGAAAAGCGCGAATCATCATCAATCCTGTCCATTCACCGTGGGCACCTGCTGCAGGCTGTAGTGTCACTTGGTCCATCCCGGTGATTTCCGTTAAGTGTTCCTGCAAATCAAATAATAGTCCCAATGCTCCTTGTACAGTAGCGGGATCTTGATATGGATGGATATGGGCAAAACCATTGAAGCGTGCCACATTTTCATTTATTTTCGGATTATATTTCATCGTGCATGAACCCAGCGGATAAAAACCGGAATCCACCCCATGATTCCGTTTGGAAAGTGCAGTATAGTGACGCATGATATCCAGTTCGGACACCTCAGGAAGCTCTGCCTCTTCTTCACGGATGTAGTCGGCAGGAAGAATTTCTTCGAGCGGAATAGTCGCAACATCCATTTCTGGCAGACTGTACCCGATCCTGCCGGAAGTACTGATTTCAAAAATGAGTGATTGATCTTGATTATTCATGTTGATCCCCCAATTCCTGCGCAAGTGCATCAATTTCTTCTTTTGTTCTTAGTTCAGTTACCGCAACCAGCATATGGTCTTTCAATTCAGGATAAACCGCCCCTAAATCGAAGCCGCCGATCATCCCTTTTTCAAAAAGTTTTTTATTGATCTCTGAAAACGGAGCAGGCAGTTTAATGACAAATTCATTAAATGAAGGACCGTCGAATATCACTTCCACCCCTTTTGCCATAATTGCTTTTTTCGCATAATGTGCTTTTTGAATATTTTGCACGGCCATTTCTTTGACACCCTTTTTCCCAAGTGCGGTCATAGCAACAGAAGCTGCCAAGGCATTCAAAGCTTGATTGGAACATATGTTGGATGTGGCTTTGTCACGGCGAATGTGCTGTTCACGAGCTTGAAGCGTGAGTACAAACCCTCTTTTTCCATTCTCATCGACCGTTTGACCGACGAGTCGGCCTGGAACTTTCCGTACAAGTTTATTAGTAACCGCAAAATATCCACAATGAGGGCCCCCGAATGCCGCTGGAATACCGAATGGCTGAGCATCCCCCGTTACGATATCTGCACCGAGTGCACCAGGGGATGTCAAAGCTCCCAATGCAAGCGGATTACTGGAAACGATAAACATGGACTTGACGCCATGAATGATTTCTTCCATTTCTTTCAATGGCTCGATCCTGCCAAAAAAGTTCGGGTATTGCACGATCACTCCTGCAATGTCATCATTCGCCAATTCCCTTAAAGCAGCTAAGTCCGTCACACCGTCTTTATGAGGAATTTCGATCACTTCCACGCGTTGCCCTTTCGCATATGTCTTCACAACTTCTCTTGATTCAGGATGGACGGTTCCTGAAATGAGAATCTTCTTCCGCCTTGTCTGTCCTGAAGCAAGCATTGCTGCTTCAGCCAACGCCGTCCCGCCGTCATACATGGAGGAGTTAGCCACATCCATGCCCGTCAATTCACATATCATCGTTTGATATTCAAAGATTGCTTGAAGCTCTCCCTGTGAAATTTCAGGCTGATAGGGTGTATACGCCGTATAAAACTCAGAACGGGAAAGAACATGATCGACGATGACCGGCGCGTAATGGTCATAGACACCCGCACCAAGGAAGGAAGCATAATTTTTAAGGTCCGCATTCTTTGCAGCAAGTTTTGATAATTCTTTCATTAATGCAGGTTCCGATTTAGCAGGCTTGATATCGTATTCTCCTTGAAAACGAACGCTTTCAGGGATATCATTGAAAAGTTCTTCAGCAGTGGCTACCCCTATCGCTTCCAGCATTTCTTGTTTATCTTGCTCTGTCATGGGTAAATAACGATGTTTCATCTAATGACCATTCCTCTCTATTTACGTGGTTTTTTATAAAAAGGTGTTTGTATTATAACGGCTTTCAAACGTTTGGAACGGATTTCCACTTCGACTTCCGCATCCAGCACCGAAAATTCCTTATCGATTAGTACCAATCCAACGTTTTTCTTCAATGTTGGCGATTGGGTACCAGTCGTGACCTCGCCAATGACTTCATCACCGCTGTAGACCTTATACCCATGACGTGGAATGCCACGGTCAATCATTTCAATTCCCACAAGCTTTCGGGGAGCCCCTTTCTCCTTTTGCTCAGCAAGAACGGCTTTCCCGAAAAAATCAACTTCCTTATCCACTTTTACTGCAAAACCAATCCCCGCTTCTATCGGGGTGATGTCCGCAGAAAGCTCCTGCCCATACAGCGGCAGTTTCGCTTCAAAACGCAGGGTATCACGAGCACCTAAACCAATCGGCTGAACCCCCTCTTCCTTACCGGCATCCATAATCGCCTTCCAAAGGGCAGGGCCATTTTTACTGTCGCTATATATTTCAAAACCATCTTCACCAGTGTATCCAGTCCGGGATACCAGCGTGGAGATACCGTTAATCATGACATTATCCTTGAACCTGAAAAATCCAATTTCACTTAAGTCAGTACTTCCTGATAGTTTTTGTAATATCTTCTCTGCAGCTGGTCCTTGAAGTGCCAGCTGTGTATAGTCACTTGATACATTCGTAATTTGGGCATCTTCCGTTAAATTAGCTTGCAGCCAATTGAAATCTTTTTCTGTATTCGCTGCATTGACCACGAGCAGATAGTCGTCCTCAGCCCTTTTATACACGATAAGATCATCAACCGTGCCTCCGTTTTCATAACACATGGCCGTATATTGGGCACCGCCCTGTTGCAGCTTTGATATATCATTGGTCAGCATCTTCTGTAAAAAGGAAAGGCTCCCAGGCCCCTTAACATCGACTTCCCCCATATGGGAAACATCAAATAATCCCGCTTTTGATCGTACGGCTTCATGTTCATCCTTTATACCCGAAAATTGGACAGGAAGTTCCCAGCCGCCAAAATCAATCGTTTTACCTCCGTATTCACGATAAACCTCAAATAGTGGTGTTCTTTTTAAATTGGTCAAAAAATGACCCCCTTCAGATTTTTTTAAAAATTAATCGGCTTCATTATCAAAAGCTTCTTGTCATTACGCATCAGATACATCCTGATTCATGATGTGAAAAAAGCACAAAAAAGGACAGAGAAAGCCCGTTTGAGCTTTTTCTCTGTCCTGAAACCTGAAAGTTTACCTATGTAATAGGTTTTCCCCTTTGGTGGCCGTCCCATAACGGGCGGCGCTCTCCAGAGTTGCGTCCAATAAGAGTTCTTTTGCCTGAGAGATTCACTGCTAAGTTTGCTCCTTCGGCGCTACATCCGTAGTCTCTCCCCTTATCTTCACCCGCATATAAATGGTCTACCATTGAAAGGAAGCGAATAAGCCCCATGCATCGGTAAAACCTTTGACCATAAATGGAATGCATTCTCTGCCAATTCTCCTAAAACTTCAGAAACCGTTAAACTGATCTCCTTCAGTAATCTTGGATAAATTAGGAGCCTATAGCCCATACTAAGAAAACGCGAACTGCAAAATCGAAGTACAATCATTCTTTGTAGCGTTTGGAAATTGGAATTTTCTAAATATACTTATATCCTACCCTAAGAAACTTATCTCTGCAATATCTTTTGAAGAGAAATATTTTTCTTACTTCACATATGAAATGTTCGGGTTTTGACCTTATATTAAGGAAATTATGATTTAAGAGGGAGTTATTTCTATGAAAATCAATATATCCTTCAATTCTGAATGGAATGACGAGTTTCTGCAAAAGATGGAAAATGACGGTCCATGGGGAAATTGGGAGCTTTATAAGTTGGCGGTTCAAATGGAGGAAAATCTTATCATCCCTGATTTTGAAGGTTTACAGGCGCCCAAGCACCTTCCTCAGTTAACCCCGCTTCCCCATCAATTGGAAGCGGCGAAGCAAGTAGTCGAAAAGATGAATGGAAAAGCCATTTTGGCTGATGAGGTAGGGCTGGGAAAAACAATTGAAGCAGGCTTGATCCTAAAAGAGTATATGATTAGGGGCCTTGTAAAAAAAGTATTGATCCTTGTTCCGGCTTCCCTTGTCACACAATGGGCATTTGAATTGAATACCAAGTTTCATATTCCGGCAGTCGTTCAGAGAAAAAGTTATGTCTGGGACTCCTGTGATGTGGTCATTTCATCCATTGATACAGCGAAACGCGCTCCACATCGAGATATCATCTTTACTCAGGAATATGACTTCATCATTATTGATGAAGCTCATAAACTTAAAAATAATAAGACGAAGAACTATGAATTCGTACAAAATCTGAAAAAGAAATTTTGTTTACTCCTGACAGCCACACCGATTCAAAATAAAGTCGAGGAGATTTTCCACCTCGTTTCGTTATTGAAACCGGGCCACTTGGGAAATGCCTCACTCTTTTCGGAAAAGTATAAAGGGAAAGGCCGGAACATAATTGAAGATGAACACCTAAAGGAACTGGTCAACACTGTCATGATTCGAAACCGGCGGGCCGATACTGGCATTGAATGGACAAAACGGCATGTGGAAACCATCACCATTGAATTTTCTCCAACGGAACAAGCATTGTATGATGCTGTTTCCAATTTCAAGCCAATTTCGGATGGATCAAAAGGAAGCGCCTTTTCGGCTCTCACTCTCCAAAGGGAAGCATGCAGCAGCAGAGAGGCTGTCTTTTATACATTAAAGAATATGAGAGATAAATACGAACAGCCTTCCCCTGATTTTTTGGCAAAGCTTGATGATTTATTTACTAAAGTGAATGAAACGGTCCAGAACTCAAAGGCTGAAAAAGCTTTGGAACTAATCAAGAAAATTGATGACAAAGTGATCATCTTTACGGAATATAGGGCGACTCAACTATATCTCCAATGGTACCTACAGCAGAATGGAATTTCTTCTGTTCCTTTCCGAGGCGGTTTTAAGCGCGGAAAGAAAGACTGGATGCGTGAATTATTCCAAAAGAATATTCAGGTATTAATCGCAACAGAAGCTGGCGGGGAAGGGATAAACCTTCAGTTTTGCCATCACTTGATTAATTTTGACCTGCCATGGAACCCAATGAGGCTTGAACAAAGAATTGGACGGATTCACCGCCTTGGTCAGGAAGAAGATGTGATGATTTATAACTTTGCCACGAAAAATACAGTTGAAGAACATATACTGAAGTTACTATACGAAAAAATAAATTTATTTGAAAAAGTAATCGGTGAATTGGATGATATTCTAACCAAACTGGATATTAATAACATTGAAGAATATTTAATAGATGTGGTCGGCGAGTCCAAAACAGAGGGCGAAATGAAAATCAAGATGGATAATTTTTCATCATTGATCCAATTCGCTCAATCAATGAAGGAAGGTGAGGTTCATGCAGCAACGGGAAATTCATGATTTTTTAATCACTTTCTTTAAAGCCAATGATTGTGAAATACTGGATAATGCACCAACCCACCTTACAGTGCAATTGACGATTGAAATGGATAAAGAATTAATGAACAGACCCTTTTATTGGCATTATCTAGAAAAAACAGGAGGTGTTCCGAACCCGGCACAAATCACTTTCATTACCGATCCAGAACAAGCTCCATCCGATTTAAAGGGAGAAATGATTCATTTTGGCTCCCCTCGCCTTCACCAGATTATTCAATCAACCAAAAAGCTGGCAGGGTATACTAGACTTTTTGAGAATACGCCTCCATCAAAAGGCAAAAATAATCCTTTGTTTCCTTGGCTGACCCTGAATGTGAAAATATCCTATCAATGCGACCGCAAAAAAGATACTTTCATGTCAATCGGATTGAATTTAATCTCAGGTGAAATAATGGAAGAGTTTCACCATCGGGTTTTACCGATTAACGTCACCCCGAAAATACCGGATTACTCTTTTACGCTTTCACCTCTGATCATGCCCAAGAGTGGATTGGCAAGACTGGATACATACATCAGAACCAGTTTCGAGGATGATGATCATTCCTGGGCGGAGGAAGCAATGCTGCGCTGGCAGAATGACTTGAATTTATTGGAGCATTTTTACAAGGATATGGAGGAAAAAAGTGAGAGCTATTATACCGAAAAAGAAGCACTAAAAGCACAATATGAACCCAACATCAGAATATCCATCATAAACGGAGGATTATTTTACCTTTCAGATAGGGCGTTGGGATAAGTAGAGAACAAAAAAACAGATGTCCAAAGTTCAGGACATCTGTTTTACTTTTTGATCGTTTTCCTTATAAACATCGACAAAGCAAAAGGGACAATGCCAAACCAATGGGACATACCCTGGTTTTTATCCTCTTTTCTGTGAAGGCGTTTTTCTTTTCGTTCTTTTTTCGTCAGATTGAAATACTCGACAAGCTGCTGCGTCAGATATTTAATATAAGCGTTTGTAGACATATAAAATCATCACCCTACGCAAAGTATGTCCGGTTTACGCTTTTTTTATTCCTTCCCCTTGCTCCCTCCACTGTAAACCTCTCGCGTTCCCTGATTTTGCTATTACACAGCTTGCTTCTCCATCCATTCTTTCACTTCCCCCGCTTCTTTATCGTATTGAATGATGACCCTGCCCTCTCGATCATTTTTAGTTTTGGAGGAAAACTCGATATAGACGTAAGGACCTTCTTGCTTCATTAAGGAATAGCGCACCACACCATTGGGATATGATATTTCCCCCTGGATGATTTTCGGAACCTCTTCGCCCCACTCTGCCGTCACATCCTTGATGGCTAGATGGACAAGATGATCGGCCACAAGCGACTCTTCCACTTCTTTATAAAACTTTTTATCAATGATAAACTGGTCGATCATCAGTATCGTGAACATGATGAAAACACTCGCCACAATCATTACCATCGGGAAAACGACTCCTTTTTGATTATTCATCGAGTTTCGTATCATTCCTAAAGAAAGGATGAAATCTTCGACTGAAAGTAGTCCCTGTTTTATCCGTTATATTTATAACAATGACACTGCCATCCTTATTGACCTGGAATTCCGAAATGTTCTGCAAGATGACCTCATGCCCCATACCATCCACTCGTCTTCGGACCTTATCTTCATATTGTTCCAGCGATGATAATTGTTCACCTGAAAGCAAATATAATTTATTTCCCATTACATCTTGAGCTTTGGAACTCCGGACCTCCTGCTTCATTTGCATGGTAAAGACCTCCCATTCCTTAGGATGCAATTTATCAACGGACCTCATCTGGGTGTGAATGATCGAGAAGAGCTGCAGAACGAAAAGCGACGTCGTCATTAAAATCAATAAAGAAATAAGCAATTCGATCATCGTAAAGCCATCATTTTTTCGCAGCATCACAAATGGATTCCCTATTACCCATCTCAACTTCATAGCGTACACACCCTTCAATCATTCCCGGGAAATCCCCATGGTCCTTCCAAACCAATTCAAAGCTTCTTTTTTTGTAAATGATTTCCTGACCAACTGCTTGAATCTCCCCATCCATGAACGCCGTCAATCTTTCATATAATAAATGGTGGGCTTCAGTCCTTACGGAAATATCTTTCCGATGCGTCAATACCTCTTCAAGAATTGGTAAAATGGCAAGGACCAGTAATATACAAACGGAAAATGCGGCCATCAGCTCAAGGTAGACGTACCCTTTACAATTTCTCAATCCGGAACCTCCCTTTACCGATATTGAGGACCAGCTTGTACTTTCCCTTTGAGGTATCAATCATAATCGTTCCGGCTTTGGATGCATTTCCATATTGATTAAAATGAAATCTGAACCCCAAAGTGCCGCTTAAAAACTGGATATCCTCTGGTATGCTTCTCTCTAGAACGATCCCCTCCTTATAAGACGAAACGGTATAAACCTTTTCGGCATTATCAATATGGAGGTAAATCAAGCTCTCATGACTGATGGCATACTGTTGAGCATAGAAAAGATCTTCATGAAATTGTGAAAGAAAAAGCCTATTTTCCATTCCTTTAGTGAAGCTGGGATATAGATTAGGACCGATGGAAATAAGGAGTACAAAAATAGCGAGGACAATAAGGGTTTCAGATAGTGTATATCCACCATCGGAATGCCGTATATTCACTTCTCGCCTACTCAACGACCGTTATCTTTCCTTTACTATCCAAACTGATTTCATCCCCATTAGGACAGGATGTCTGTTTGAGATAGCCTTGACTTTCCAATTCACCGATACTTCCGGGCAGTTTACCATTATCGATTTCAAAAGCCTGCACCTGTGCTTGGGCCATCTTCACGAAAGCTTCACATCCTTTAGACTGGATTGTGGATTGGTTTTTCGTGAAATTGGGGATTGTGATAATCAAAAGGATGGATATCACCAGTAAAACTATAAGCATTTCAATTAGTGTAAAACCACGTTCATTCATCACTTTCTTCATCATATCATCATGCTCCTGAAGATCTGTACCAGATGACCTTCGGGCATTTTCACCTCCGGAATACAAAAATGAAATCCTATAAACCTTCGAGCAGTGAGAACATCGGCAGCAAAACCGCCATATAAATGGACACAATCAAAAGACCTATCAGTGAAAACATTAGAGGCTGAATGATTTTCAAGATTGCATTCATCCTCTCTTCAATTTTCTCCAGAATAAAACGACTGTAATGAAGTAACTCGGCATCAAGTCTGCCGTATTTTTGACCATTTGCAGCGACTACCGGTAAATTCCCATCAAAATATGGGAGCTCCCGAAAAATCATTTCAAGTGATCTGCCCTCGATCAGATCATCCTTGATGATATTGCAAAGTTTTTGGTAAAAAGGCTGTTGTTGATTTATCGAGAATAATTTGATGCTATCGTTAATCGATAGTCCTCCGGAAAGCAAGCCACTGAATTGGCTTGTAAAAAAATAAGTTTCGTATAATTTGATGAACCTCCCGAATATCGGAATTCCCATCAAAATCCTGCGCTGCCTTAAAGGGCATAATCCATTGAACCAAAATCGTTTGAGTGCATACAAGAATAGGAGCAATCCGAGTAATAAGAAGGGTAGTGCTGGAAGAATGAACGTGGAGGCTGCCATTAATCTTAAGAGAATATGCTGATCGACATCCATCGTGAAATAGATGGTCTGGAATTGGGGAAGGAGAACACTCTGAAGAATATAAAAAACGATGCTTACAAACAAGACTAAGAATACAGGATACACCATTAACTTTTTCACTTTATCCATATCCTCGATTCTTTTCTTCCAATATCGCCCTCCTTCTTTCAACGCCCGTTCCAGGTCGCCATATTGTTCCCCATAAAATATATAACTTACAAGCTGCGGATGAAAATTAAGATGGGTCAGCACCATGTGCAACGGGTAGCCGTTCCTTAAATCGGCTATAGCCTGAGTGAAGTCTTCCGCTTTCTTCTTTGATTCCTGAAACTCAAGAAAATGTAAAGCTTCCGCCAAAGGATAACCATGATTCAATAATTCACCTAGCTTCGAAATAAAGACCGCCTGCTCTTTTACCTTCCATTTACTTTTTGGTTTCATGGTATACCAGCCGTTCATATTCCTGAGATTCCACATATCCCATCGCAACCGCTTTTCCGATTTCATCCTTTAATTGGCGGTAGCTGACCGTTGCCTTTCCCTTTTCATCTCCCATTATCCGGAGAACTTCAGCCAGACTTTTCCCATATAGCAATTCATATACACTTGCCCTTTTATTCCTTGCAGTCATTTTGCAAGCTAAAGCACAGTCCCCTTTACACGGAAGACATCGCAATTCAACCAGCCGCTGAGCTGTAACGCCAATCAAACTCTGTTCAACCTCAAGTAAGCTGACACCAAATTCCAGTAATCTGGAGATGGCGCCCTGGGCGTCCCTCGTATGCATGGTCGTTAGTATCAAATGACCGGTTAATGCGGCACGGACTGCGATTTTGGCAGTTTCTGCATCCCTGACTTCGCCAACCATGATCACATCCGGGTCATGCCTCAAAACAGCTTTTAGGCCGACGGAATACGTAATGCCCGCCTTTTCATTGATTTGGACTTGCAATACCTTTTCGGATACATTTTCAATGGGATCTTCAAGTGTAATGATATTTCGATTTATCATCTCGTGGGCGTGGTGAAGCAGGGAATATAGTGTCGTTGTTTTCCCACTGCCGGTCGGGCCGGTAAATATGAGCATGCCATGGGAATGCTTCAGGAGTGCAATCAATTTTTGAACGGTGTTTGGAAATAAAGATAACTGTTCTAGAGGAAGGATATTCTGTTGAGGTATTAAGCGGATGACCAAACTTTCGAGATGGGCAGTGGGTAAAGTGGAAAGGCGGAGTCCTACCACCTGGTTAGCCAAATTGATGGTGATGGCACCACTCTGGGGCCTTCTTTTCTCCCCTATATCCATCGAGGCAAGGAACTTCAAATGAGCGATCAGCCTTTCAGCTTCAAAGAATGATAATGTTTCCTGGGGAACAAGCCTATTGTCTATCCTGAATTGGATGAGAGGCCCCTCTCCGCGAAAAAAAATGTGGATATCCGATGCCGATTCCACGATGGCACGGGTTAGTATTTTTTCTGCGGTCTTTTCAATCGATATCAAATCATTCATCACCTCCTATGTTTCTTGTTGTATTGATTCGACAATCCACGACAAATTCCTGCTTCAAAATAAAAAAAATTACCGAAAAAACTTCTAGAATCATCTCACATGCTTATTTTCAAATCAGAATACTAAATAGACGGCAATGATTTCAATAATTCCATAAAAAGCCACTTCTAAAGTGTAGGATTGGCTTTTTCAATTTCAACTATAGCTCGTTCATTAGATTGAACTAATGATATTGTTCTTTTTCAAATAGCCTTGTTTCTTAAGTCTTCCCCTTAGTCCGAGTGAAAGTGTAGATTTATGGTATCAACACCCAAAGGGACTGCGATTTTGGCAATTTCTGCATCCCTGACTTCCCCTACAATGATCACGTCCAGGTCATGCCTCAGAACAGCTTTTAGGCCGACGGAATACGTAATGCCCGCAATTTCATTGATTTGGACTTGCAATACCTTTTCGGATACATTTTCAATTGATCATCTCACGGGCGTGGTGAAGCAAGGAATATAGTGTCGTGGTTTTCCCACTGCCGGTTGGTAACGCACAAATTTTTCACGATATCTTAGCCTGTCTCTCTTATAAAAAGGAGACAAGGATTTTTGATGAAACGTATCGATGTAATAGCAAACGATTAATCATATGACAACCTATCATCATTCACAGAAAGAGAAGAAATGAATAAAGCAGTACGTTTGTACAGAGACATCATTCGTGCTTCTATTAAGCGTGCAGATGTACAAACTAGACATAGTCTTATGCGAAATACCTGAGTTTTCCTGTTCTTTGCGTATTTTCATGTTGTAAAACATCTCCATTTTTATAATTATAACACTTTGAGCCAGGGAGAATATCTTGCCTAAAAGACCAATCTTCACCTTAAAAATAAAGTGCGCACCTATTATGACTTCAGAGAATCCTGCCGATATTCAATAAGTCATTCGTCATTTCGAATTTAAAGAATATTCGCTTTAAACTAGTTAGGAATAAGTATGGACAGCTTGGGGTGTACAGGAGAAATAGCAATTTGGTGTAAGTACATGTGCAAAAATACGATTGCGGATAAGCTTGAAGTTTCCTATTAAACGGTACAACGTTTAATGAAAAAATCAGAAGACCTCGGCATGATCCGCCAGATACCTATGAAGGTTAAGAAGGGAGTTAAGATGCATAAAGGGCAATCTGCTTAAGGTTTTTATCCGCCCAGAATATTTGAAACAAGAAAGCGGCCAACGTATAATAGGCCGCATATTTATCTTAATTTAATTTCGTAATGTGCAACGAAGCGTCAACAGATGGTTCTGTTCCCCCAACGGGTGTATTTAAAGTAACGGTACCCATTTGGGATGTGAAATTTCTTAAAGTTAGTGTCGCTGGGGCAGTGGTTACGGTAACAATAACTCTCCCATTCAATTGGGGAGTACTAGCGGTTCCGTATATCGAACCAGGAACCAAAATATTATTTAGGAATAAAGCAAATTGTTTACCAGTGCCAGGTACAGTTGTAACCCCGAAAAGTACAGAATAATTACCTGTTGTTGGAAGGATAATTTGCGTTGTCCCAGGTGTATGGGTAATACCAACAAGAGGTCCGTTTGTGTCAAAGATTACATCTGAACCTACAGGTACATTCTGTATGGACTGGTTATAAACATAACCAAACGTCGATAATCCGGCAGTACCCGTTGGTCCGGTTGGCCCTGTAACTCCCGTCGGACCAGGGGCTCCCGTCGGACCAGTTGCTCCAGTCGGACCAGTTGCTCCCGTCAGTCCAATTGCTCCAGTCGGACCAGTTGCTCCCGTCGGACCAGTTGCTCCCGTCGCCCCAGTTGCTCCCGTGGCTCCGGTAGCTCCCGTCGGTCCAGTCGATCCCGTCGGACCAGGGGCTCCCGTCGCCCCGGTGGCTCCCGTCGGACCAGGGGCTCCCGTCGGTCCAGTGGCTCCCGTCGGACCAGTCTCTCCAGTGGCTCCGGTAGCTCCCGTCGGTCCAGTGGCTCCCGTCAGTCCAATTGCTCCCGTCGGTCCAGCCGATCCAGTTGCTCCCGTCGGTCCAATCGCTCCCGTCGGACCAGTGGCTCCCGTCGGTCCAGTCGCTCCCGTCGGTCCAGTTGCTCCCGTGGCTCCGGTAGCTCCCGTCGATCCCGTCGATCCCGTCGATCCCGTCGATCCCGTCGATCCCGTCGATCCCGTCGATCCCGTCGGACCAGGGACTCCCGTCGCCCCGGTGGCTCCCGTCAGTCCAATTGCTCCAGTTGCTCCCGTCGGACCAGTCGCTCCATTTGCTCCCGTCGGCCCGGTGGCTCCCGTCAGTCCAATTGCTCCCGTCGGTCCAGTTGCTCCCGTCGGACCAGTTGCTCCCGTCGCCCCAGTTGCTCCCGTCAGTCCAATTGCTCCAGTCTCTCCAGTCGCTCCCGTCGGTCCAATCGCTCCCGTCGGACCAGTTGCTCCCGTCGGTCCAGTTGCTCCCGTCGGTCCAGTTGCTCCCGTGGCTCCGGTAGCTCCTGTCGGTCCAGTCGATCCCGTCGATCCCGTCGATCCCGTCGGTCCAGTCGATCCCGTCGCCCCGGTGGCTCCCGTCAGTCCAATTGCTCCAGTTGCTCCCGTCGGACCAGTTGCTCCAGTCGCCCCAGTTGCTCCAGTCAGTCCAATTGCTCCAGTCTCTCCAGTCGATCCAGTCGGCCCAGTTGTTCCCGTCGGCCCAGTCTCTCCAGTGGCTCCGGTAGTCCAGTTGCTCCCGTCGGACCAGTCTCTCCAGTGGCTCCGGTAGCTCCCGTCAGTCCAGTTGCTCCCGTCGGCCCGGTGGCTCCCGTCAGTCCAATTGCTCCAGTCTCTCCAGTTGCTCCCGTCGGCCCAGTTGCTCCAGTCGCCCCGGTGGCTCCCGTCAGTCCAATTGCTCCAGTCTCTCCAGTTACTCCCGTCGGCCCAGTTGCTCCAGTCGATCCAGTCGATCCAGTCGGCCCAGTTGCTCCAGTCTCTCCCCTTTCCCCAGTGGCTCCCGGTGCTCCCGTCGGTCCCGTCGACCCAGTTTCTCCTGCTGCTCCCCTTTCCCCGGTGGCCCCCGGTGCTCCCGTCGGTCCAGTTACTCCCGTTACTCCCCTTTCCCCGGTGGCTCCCGGTGCTCCCGTCGGTCCAGTTACTCCCGTTACTCCCCTTTCCCCGGTGGCTCCCGTCGGTCCCGTCGGCCCAGTTACTCCCGCTGCTCCCCTTTCCCCAGTGGCTCCCGTTGCCCCTGTTGGTCCGGTGGCTCCTGTTGGACAGTTGCTTTTACAAGGAAAAAACTTACAACCTCGTGGTGGTAGTAACTTTTCAACACAAGCATTGATATTTGGCTGGGATGGGTCCAGGAGGCGATAACCTTTAAAAGGTTGATTATTGTTAGTCATATCCCCCACCTCTAGATAGTTGCTTATTTTTTTTATTATCACAACTAAAATCTTTTTATTATATTAAGAGGAAGCTTATCTGGTTAAGCCTATTTGAAAAAGGAATTAAGTTGATCTATGCCAAGGGGCAGTCCATCGTTGTCAGTTATGTTGGAAAGAACATGGGAAGATGGATTCCATTGGAGAATATCGATTTGAGGATGCATTGAAGGAATATGTGGAAAATGATGATATTAAACACCTAGAACCCATAAAAAAGGAATCAGATGTTTCTCTCAGTAATGAACAATTACTACATATTGAAAAGAAACGGGAAAAATATCAACGTGCTTGGGCTTCCGATTTAATGATTGATGCTGAATTCAAAAAATTAATGGATGAGACTAGACAAGTGTATGAAGAGTTAAAAATAAAAGTTAAAGAGTTGCCTACTCCTGAAGTTATCGATTTTAAAGAATTAACAAACATAGTAAATGCTTTTAATACCAATTTTATTTATTTAACTCAAGAAGAAAAAAGAGTTTACATTTCAACTTTTATTAGAAAAATTGAATTCAAAATCATACCACAACCAACCAAAAGATCAGATAAATCAAAGAAAGGCAAGGCTTTAATCGTGATTACAAATGTTGTGTTTCGTTAGTCTTTATAGTGTGTTACCAGTCGTACCGGTAAATATGAGCATGCCATGGGAATGCTTCAGGAGTGCAATCAAATTTTGAACGGTGTTTTGAAATAAGGATAACTGTTCTAGAGGAAGGATGTTGGGGTATTGAGCGGATGACCAAACTTTCGAGATAGGCAGCGGGTAAAGTGGAAAGGCGGAGTCCGACCACCTGGTTAGCCAAATTGATTATGATGGCACCACTCTGGGGCCTTCTTTTCTCCCCTATATCCATCGAGGCAAGGAACTTCAAATGAGCGATCAGCCTTTCAGCTTCAAAGAATGATAATGTTTCCTGGGGAACAAGCCTATTGTCTATCCTGAATTGGATGAGAGGCCCCTCTCCGCGAAAAAAAATATGGATATCCGATGCCGATTCCACGATGGCACGGGTTAGTATTTTTTCTGCGGTCTTTTCAATCGATATCAATCCATTCATCACCTCCTATGTTTCTTGTTGTATTGATTCGACAATCCACGACAAATTCCTGCTTCAAAATAAAAAAATTCCCGAAAAAAAATTCGAGAATCATCTCACATGCTCATTTTCAAATCAAGCCTCCGGGAAACCAAATTTCTTAATGCATCTACATTATGGCCAATGACCAGTTTTTCCCCGTCTATGAGAATGGGCCTTCTTAATAACTTCGGTTCTTTTGTTAATAATTGGATGACATCAGAAAGCATCATTTCGTCAATATTAACTTGTAAGTCTTTATATGCTTCACTTCTTGTCGCCAAGACTTCATCAAGACCTTCCGATGTCAATTCAAGAATTCTTTTTAACTCTGCTACAGTAGGAGTCTCTCTGAATAAATGTCGCTCATCGAAGGAAACTTGATTGGCGCGTAACCATTTTTTTGTTTTGCGGCAAGATGTACAGCTTGGGTACGAAAAGAAAGTTAACTGTGCCATACTAATCACTCCCCGTTCACATTTTGTATACATTTATAGTTTATACAATCATTGTACAACATTTGTATAATCAATGTATACATATTTACTTTATAAAAACGTTTTAAATGTGAACGTTTTCTAAACTAAAGAGTGTTTGCCCTTTCCCTTATTCCATTTTTTTCTGCCTGCATTATAATGGACATAGGTAAACTATGGAATAGCAGGAGGGTGTAATGGAACAAACGTTAAAAATAACAAACGTGTTAGCTGATCCCACCAGATATTATATATATCAGCATATAGTGAATAACCATGGTGATGTATCGGTACAGGAAATCGCCGATTCATTCAACATCCATCCAAATGTTGCCCGTCTTCATTTGTCAAAACTTGAGGATATCGATATGTTGACCTCGATTTCCCGAAAGACCGGGAAAGGCGGCCGCCCAAGCAGACTTTATCGATTATCTGACAAAGTCATACAGCTTCATTTTCCATATAGGAACTATCAGCTGCTTGCAAAGATTGCCGTCCAGTCGATG
The DNA here is from genome assembly GCF_018613455.1 of Bacillus sp. ISL-78. Taxonomy (NCBI): domain Bacteria; kingdom Bacillati; phylum Bacillota; class Bacilli; order Caryophanales; family Bacillaceae; genus Bacillus; species Bacillus sp. ISL-78. The sequence goes on along the minus strand of NZ_JAGGQC010000027.1, from coordinate 23,385 downwards.
ATGACATTAGGGGAACAAGGAAAACAGGCTCTTTATGAAACGGGAAAAGTATTCGGGGAGGAATTGATCAATCAGCAACTAGCCCTGAAATCGACATCGATCGACCGGCTTGCTTTTGCGGAAAAAGTCAACATGCTTAAAAATGCGGCTACCATTGCTGGGTTATCTCCTGAAATACAAGCAAGCGAAGAAGAAAATAAAATATCCTTCCGCATCTTCAATTGCCCGTTTAAGGAAGTTACTGAAGTCGAGCCAGGAACAATCTGCTCCATGCATAATTCATTTTTAAAAGGTATGTTCGAAGCCTTGTTTGAGAATGTCAATATTGTGGAAATAGAAAATATGATGTCCAATTGTGCAGCATGCTCATACCAAGCTTCGGTTCTCACATAGAAACAAAAGGCATCCTTTACATTACCTTACAATTTCATTTATAATTATTTAGAATGTACACGACTAGACATAAGGAGGGATTCGGATGGAACGCATGTTCAGAGTATGTGGATTTTGGACAGGAATTATGGCCATTTTCTTTTATCTTGGCCATATGCATCAAACGTCTTTGCTTTTCTTTGCACAAACGATCTTTTTTGTACTTTTAAGTTATTTGAAATTATCTGAGCGCATGTATATTTATGTTTTCGGCGCCTATCTTACCGTTTTCTTTGCAGGATTTTCCTACTGGAGCGTATTTATGATGACTCCGGGTGCTGCGCATTAAGAAACAGCAATATTACATAACCCATGAATTTTGATTCATGGGTTTTTACTTGTCACCATTCAGGAAAGACCCTTACATCATCTGCTAAATTCTTCGATTGAAGCAACACTTTGAAATGTTCACTAAATCCCCCAGGAACGATTAATCCCCGAATTGCCCGATTACGCTTTGCCGTTTTCGAGAATGGATCAGTTCCTTGATCGTCCTTCAATTCCTCTAGTATCCCTGCTTTAAGCAAGAATTCATTTTGAAGAAAAAGTCCTCGATTGGAAAGACCCCTTCTTTTTCCACTCTCGATTAATGTGTCAAAATGGATATGTGTCGTTAGATCCATATCACCAGGATACATAAGTGCATCTTTAATCATTTGATGCCGATAATAGCCCCTCAAGCTCCCTTGACGATGAGCTGGCTCCTTCCATTCCCGATCGGTATAGCCATAATCAATTGTAAGGAGAATACCCGATTCGATACAGGAAACGATCTTCTCATATTCACGGATCATGTTTAGCGGAACTTCGAATCGTTGTTTTTCATTTAAGGTGATTTTTCGTTCAATAAGGTAAGAAAGAATGTCAGGGTTGTCCAAGGGTTCTCTCTCTTCTACCAAATCGCCTTCCTTTTCAGTGACGAATACCTCTACCAAGGCTCCCTTATACTTTTCAATGACATACACAGGCAACGCGTCGAAAAGTTCGTTTGAAAAGACGATTCCATTTACATTCGTCCATTTTTCTAAATTGGCAGCAGAAACTGCCTGTTTGAATATCCCTAAACGTTCGTGATGAATCTTTCTATGAAATGGACTGCCATCCACAAGAACATAAGTCAAAGAATCCCATATCTCCGGTTCCGTTTCTTTTATGTAAACGAGGATGTCATACGCGAGTTTACCGTCCCCTGCGCCGACCTCGATGATTCTTGGTGAAACTCCGCATCTTTTTATCAAATATACGAACCACCTCGCCAGTGATCTCCCAAATGCATCCCCAACATTGCCGGACGTATAAAAATCCCCTCTTGGGCCAATCTTCTCTTTTGAGCGTGCATAGTAGCCTATATTTGGCGTATATAAAACAGCATCCATATAGTCATTATAGGAGATTCTTTTTTGCGGGCTTTCTGCAATCAATTCCTTTAAATGATTTTTCAACACAACAGCCTCCGTCCATACATGAAAATAATTTTAAAGTTCACAAAATGTTCAATTTTCATCATCGCAGTTATAACAGTGCATCCACTAAATGAATTTAATAATAGGCATCTTACTTCAGAGGAGGTTCAAAAATGCACATTGGGGAAGACCCTTTTTTTATATTCAGTATAGTTCCGGAATTGACCCATTTCAATATTTTCACATAATTAAGAACTAAAAAAACAGGTGCCACTGCGGCACCTGTATAAGTAATTATCTCAAAAAGGGATTAGTATTCTTTTCATCCAGAATCGTCGTGACAGGGCCATGACCTGGAAAAACGATAGCATCATCAGAAAGTGTCAGCAGCTTCGTTTCAATGCTATTTAAGAGCACTGACTCGCTTCCGCCTATTAAATCGGTTCTGCCAACGCTTCCTTGGAACAAGACGTCCCCGGAAAATAGGAGACGTTCGTCCTTCACATAATACGAAACGCTCCCTGGTGAGTGTCCAGGGGTTTCGAATACTTCGAAAGTGAATCCTCCAATAGTAAGCTCTTGCTCATTTGCCAAGATGTGATCGGCAGGCTTCATTCGCATTGGATTTTCAGGGAACCAGTTTTGAGAACCATTCAATGCGGGGTCAAGTAGCCACTTGGCCTCTTTTTCATGAATATATGCAGGGATTCCATAATGATCCCGAATGGCATCCAGAGCACCGATATGGTCAAAATGTGCATGTGTCAATAAAATTGCTAAAGGCTTTAAATTTTTTGTTTGTATGTACTGTATGATTTTCTGTGGCTCTTCACCCGGATCGAAAATGATGCAATCCTGTCCATCGGAAACTACATAACAATTCGTTTGCAGCGGGCCTAGAGGAATTTGTGTCCATTTCATTTCCATCAACTCCAATATGATTTTCTATCTTTATCTTACACTAATTAAGCTGCTAATGTTAATCCAGTTTACTCATGTCATAGAAGTGTCACCTATTAAACCTCGACAAATAATTGAAAAAATATTAAGATATTAACAAATGCAATCTTTTCTACATATTTTTGGTAGTTGCTTTATTCTCTGGGTATATTATTAGGGATTAGGTATTCATTATGAAAAAAGGGGGTTTTGACATGATATTAATGGTTGTTTTCGGACTTGTGGCAATATTAGGAGTAGCAGCTGTGTTTACCTCATTAAAAAAGAGAAACTTCTTAGGATTCATTTTTGCAGCCGGCAGTGCAGTCGTGTTTGGCTGGTTCACTGTCATGACTGTCATCAACAGCGGTTTTCCTGTTGCCCATTGAAGAAAAAAGCTCGCCATCCGGCGAGCTTTTGTTTTAGGTTATCATGTTTGTTTGAACAATCTTTGTATTTGATGGGTTTTCATATCAATGATTTTCTCAAATTGATATCCATATAAGCAGAAGTTGCCATCAAGCGAACAGCTTAATGGTTCATTTTCCATGTCCTTCATCAATTCTTCTTGTGTGCCTTTTTCCCAATTTAATTTAGTTAAGGTAAACCTTCCCTCATATTGGTCCGCGTCTTTTGATTCATTAGGAATAAACGTTATGAATTCCTTGTTTTTTTCAATGAAATCATAGGATGGAATGACCCAATCCGAAAAGCTTTTCAATAGTGGCACGGAAAAAGAGTGGATCGGCTTGTTTGTTGGATCATAAAATGCATATGTACCCCGATCTTGTTTTTCTGTCTCCACTTGAATCGTCATCAGCGCTTGCTTCATTTTTTTAAAGTGAATGACATCGAGCATAAGGCTGTCTGCCCCATCTCCATGCAGCGCTTTTCTTTCTAGGGGAGCCGTCAAAGCAGGTTCTTCTTTGTCCCAATCCAAAAACATCAAGTCATTTTCACTTGCCCATTGTGCAAAGGGCTGTGGAAAGTCCAGAGTTTCCATAGTTTGTTCATCTGGATTCAATACATAACTGCTGTATGTCCAATCTTCATAAAAGCTCGATACAAACAACTGGCCATCTTTAAATGAATTCCACTCATAAGCTAATTCATAGGCTGGGATTGCCACGGAATACAGTGGATTCCCCGTTTTATCGAGTATTGTGATTGATGCTTTATCCGAAGAGGTAAAGGACGACAACAAAATATGCGTACCAGACGGACTGATCGATACTTCAGAAAACGCAAAAGCCGGCTGATAGAAAACGGAAGTTTCATTCGTTTCCAAATTCCATGACATCAACTGGGATAATTCATTACCATCCCGCTTCACAGAATATAAAATGGTTTTCGAATCCAGCCATCCAAAAATGGCTTCGATTTTTTCCGTTTCTGCGGTCGGGACCTTTAAATTGCTTACTGAAGTTTCCAGGTTAGATTGGGAGTGTTCTTTTTCCGTATCATTTACGGGTTTACTAAGGTCCTTGGAAGGCTCACAAGCCGAGATAAGAAGGATAGTGGAGATAAATAATGGGACGAAACACAACATCTTACAAATGGAAAGCCGCATACAAAGGGCTGCTTTGGATACTTTAATCTCCACACACCTCCCACTTCAAAACTAAAACGCCTGGCATATGTGAGCGAGACATTAGAAAGAGAGTAAGGATTAACCAATCGAATCCTTACCCTCTTTCATTATAAAGTAAAAAAGAGAAAATGTGGCGGATAATGATCTTATATTTTTTTGGAAGTATATTCCTTAGGGGGATGCATCACATATATAGGCCTGCCATCAAAATCTTGACGGAATCTTCATATATACCAGGCAAATGGGATAGCGGAAGTGGATTGATTCCCTTTCCCAGCTCGATTGTGAATCCACCGCGTTTGAATTCCTGAATGAACCAATCTTTATACCCAGCATGGCTGTCAACGTATTTTACGGCCCGATATCCGCTGCGCTCCTCAAACTCCCTCGCAACATTCTCTGCCTGTTCAGGTTCATGTCCCTCATATCCCCAATAGAATTCTTTTCCCTGGGTGTGAAGCGCCAGCACTCTTTCAAAATTACGTCTTATTGCCAGCTCCTTCATGGCCAATGCTTCTGGTTCTGATAACGCGGTTTCTCCTGGGAAATCCCTCGGGGCAGGGGCTTTTGGAATCTTTCTCCGCTTTTCAATCTCCCAGTTAGCAGGATATTGGTTATTCAGGTCCACACCGCGGATATTGGCTTTCCAAGCATAAAAGGCAGGATTACCATTATTTATTTTTAAAACATCAACCTTCCCCTCTGCCGCCTCCTCCCCCTTTAAGACAAGGTCGACTCCATCCGGATTCACCATTGGAACCATCGAAATGGACATATCCCGGTAGTACGGCATACAGTCCATTCCGCAAAGTGTACGATCATTCGTTACTGCCAGCAGAAAATCATTCAGCCATTTCATCAAAACCGCCGTAGTGATCCATTCATTAGCGTGGAATGAACCGTTATAATGTATGATCTTTTCACCTTGACCGATTCTTACCTCAAGGAGTTCTTTTCCCAGCACACTCTTTCCGACCGATTCAACCTTAATAAAGGGGTAATGACAAGATAGAACATCAAGATCGTCAAGAAGTGATTGATATTCGTAGGGCTTGTCGGTGACTATCACGGGATTCATCACCCGGACGGGTACCGAAAAAGGTTTTTGTCCATCTTGATTCAATAATACTATCCCATCGATTGGCAGGTGATATTGTAAAGCGATATCAGCAAAATCTATATCTAACCGGGACTCTTGCTGAACAATGTATCCAGGTATCTGTACTTCGATGCCATTTGGCAAAACACCGCCAGTAATGGCCGGATTGGCATCCTCAATCAATACCCGGGGAATTTTGAACAATTGACTGTAATATGCCAAATCATCCCCGCTTCTGCTCACAATTTTCATTCAGCCTCCGCCCCTTTCATTATTTTATCTTTATGAAGGGAAAAACAGAAAGATGTTCAGGAAGTCTCTTGTTTCATAACTGTAAGGGGTACAGATTTCCCTGAAAAAGTTAAAAAACCTGGATTGCACCAGGTTTCCTTTTTCAAGGCTGCTCATAAAATCGGAGCAAATCCCCATAAATGATTTTGTCGGAGTAATCAAGCTCCTGTTTTGCCTTTTCCAAATACTTCTCGCATGAATCCTTTGCAGTCGCCGCTCCGGTCTTTTTATCATAGCAAGTATCCATCGTATAGAGGTAATCCTTCGTGATGAAACTGCTATCGCGGAGAACGGTGAATTCTAATTTCTCTTCGGAAAATAGATCTTTGCCGAATTCAATATAATCATCATTTTCAATTCCCAATAAATGAAGGAGAGTCGGCCTTACATCAATTTGGCCGGAAACGGTGGAAATCGTTTTCCCCTTCTGCCCGGGGACATGTATGATGAGCGGGACACGCTGAAGCTGGATGGATTCGAAAGGCGTAATTTCCTTCCCAAGGAACTGGCTCATGGCAGATTTGTGATTTTCAGAAATTCCATAATGGTCTCCGTATAGAACAATGACGGAATCCTCATATAATCCATTACGTTTCAAATCGCCGATAAACTGCTCCAAGGCTTCGTCGGTATAACGTACGGTTGGAAAATATTGATTCAATGTTTTGGAATTGGAATTGTAAGGTTCCAATGTCCGGTCTTCTTCTTTTAAAGTGAATGGAAAATGGTTGGTTAACGTTATGAACTTGGCATAAAAAGGCTCAGGCATACTCTTCAAGTGAGAAATTGATTGTTTGAAGAAAGATTTATCATTCAAACCCCAATTGTTGGAATTCCCTTCAGACACTTTGTATTCATCACTATCATAAAACCGTTGGTACCCAAGAGAATCGTACATTATGTCACGATTCCAAAAGCTTTTATTATTGGCATGCAAGGAAGCCGTGTAGTAACCTTTTTCCGTTAAGATTTCAGGTGTGGCTTTGTATTCATTTTGGGCATGAGTGAAAAATACTGCACCTCTACCTAAAGGATAGAGGGAATTCTCAATAATGAATTCTGAATCGGATGTTTTCCCCTGGCCGGTTTGGTGATAAAAGTTATTGAAATAATAGCTATCTGTAATGAATTGGTTCAGAAAAGGAGTGATTTCTTCCCCGTTGACAGTTTTATTGATGACAAAGCTTTGAGTGGATTCCAATGATATTAGAATCACATTTTTGCCTTTTGCCAGTCCATAAAATTCATCATTAACTTCTTTTTGATTGGCACGGACATAATTTTCAATTTCCGACAATTCACTGCCATCAGCAAGTGCACGTTGAGCTGATGATTTCGTCTGTAATATTGCATCATAGAGGTGATAATGGTACGTACCGATATTCTTAACGAGGATTTCGCGGTCAAACGTTCTTGTCAGGAGTTCAGGACGCGCGGCTTCCGCTAAAGCTAAGTTAAAAAATGTCACTCCTAAAGCCATTAACAAAAAGAATTTACGGTCCTGGGGATTGTATCGACTTTGATGGAATGTTTTTGGTTTGTATTTCAGCAGAAGCAACAAGAACAGAATATCGGCAAAATACAATAGATCACTCGGATTGATCAATTCATGTACACTGCTTCCAAGGTCGTTCATATTGCTCGTTTGAAATAGAACGGGAATGGTTAAGAAATCATTGAAAAAACGAAAAAAAACAAGATTGGCAAAGAGGACGAAGGTGATGAAGAAACTCATGATCAGTAAGTATGCTGTCCGTCTATTTTCTTTAAAAAATAGATTCACGCCAAGTGTAAGTAAAAGGAAACTGACTGGATTGATGAATAGTATGAACTCCTGGATCCAGTTATCAATATCTATCTCAAAACTTGTTTTATAGGCGATATATGTTTTAAGCCAAAGTAAAATCAATACGACCCAAAACAATGAATATCCCTGTTTTTTGAAGACCCTTTTCAATCCTGGTCCCTCCTCATCGAAGAAGCGCTGGACCTGCGGTCCAGAGCGCCTCAATAATGGGTCATGGTTTCCCCCTCAAAAGGGGGAACTATCTTTGAAGATTCCATCTTTTGTTCTTATAACCCTGATCAGAGGGCAGTATGGGATCACGTATTCATTTGGCTTTTAATGAGCCAGGCTGCACCTATTACCCCTGCATCATTGCCTAGAGTGGCCAGGCTGATTTTCGTTGATTTACTAACCCTTTTGAATGCATACTTTCCGAAAGCAGAACGAACGGTATCAAGCAAAATGTCTCCCGCTTGTGAAACGCCCCCGCCAATGACGATTTTATCTGGATTCATGACATTCCCAACATGTGATAGTGCCAGCCCCAAGTAATTGCCTACCTTATCCACCACAGCTTTGGATAAGGGATCACCAGCTGCAGCGCATTGGAATAACAATTTGGAAGTAACCGTATTCCCCTCTTCTACTTTCTGCTGAAGCAATGACTTTTCATCAGCGGCATTCAAGGCTTCTAAAGCCATACGGACGATTCCCGTTGCCGAAGCAACCGTTTCCAAACAACCAGTCTTGCCGCAATTGCATGGTGCCCCTCCGTCCGTTACGACCGTTATATGGCCTACTTCCCCAGCAGCTCCACTGGTACCATGGACGATTTGTCCATTATGGATGATTCCGCCTCCTACACCCGTTCCCAGAGTGACACAAACGAGGTCTTTGGCTCCATTACCGGCACCTTTCCACATTTCTCCCAAAGCAGCCATATTGGCATCATTATCGATCACAGCTGGAAGAGCTGTCTCCACCTCCAATAAATCTTTTAAAGGATAGTCCTTCCAGCCAAGATTGACGGCTTCATATATGGAACCGTTAACAAATTTCACAGGACCGGGAGCACCCATTCCTATCCCAACTATCTTACTCTTCGGTTCATTAAGTTCCACGAGCTTCGCATCAATTGCTTTGGCTATGTTTATCGTAATGTATTTTCCCTTTTCGGAGATGTCTGTGCTGATTTCCCATTTATGAATGATCTCGCCGTATAAATTGATTAAAGCCAGTTTGGTAGTTGTACCGCCTAAATCCACACCCATCAGCCACTTTTCCATCATTCTCACCTTTTTTATCAATTTTTTTTCTGTTTTTCCCTTTCAAGAGACAATTGCTGCCTGATTAAAAGAATCGCCATTTGATAATCTTTCGTATCCATCATCTGCATACGGTGGAGTTCCCTTATTTCGGTCTCCATCAGTTCAAGCTCGGCTAAGCGATCGCCAATATAGATAAATGTACCAAATCTTTTCAAGTATTGTTGAAGATCATAATATGTTTTCATAGTAAACCTCTTTACTCTTTTCTTTAGGAAAGTATATCGAATCAGCACCTTTGTAACAAGCGCCCATTTCCTCTTTTGATAATTTCCCCATCCCCCTCATACATGTCCAACTGTATTCATATGATGAAATATCAAGAATGTGGACTCCATTTATTGATTTAACAGCTTATGTTTTTAAACCATTCATCACGCGTAAAACGGAGGGGAAAAATGAAAGTACAATTGAAGTATACCGTCTTTTTGGTTTTAACCACCATTTTTGTCATCCTTTATTTATCAAATCATAAACGGACAGAGGAAACCATCATTTTTTTTCCCATCGATTCCTCGCTCCATTTTGAACATGCTTCAACCCACCTGACACCTAAAGGTACCGGGGATTCCACCTATACCATCACTTGGAGGGTGGATTCTACGTTGGACCAGCCTGCTTACTTACGTCAGGACGTATCACTTTTATACAAAAATGGAAAATTGGCAGGAGCTTTAAAAAATTGGCGCCAAAATAAACAAGAACTCTCTCAAAAAGCGAAATATAAAGAATCCGAGAGTGGGCGTTATGAAGCTGTAACGTTTCATTATGCCGAGGTTCATCCTAGTGACACCATTTTCACCAGTGCCCAGCAGCTCAGTAAAGATAAACTCTATACAGTAACGACACCAGTTTTTCAATTTTTCCACCGCCCCCTTTCAGAAGAACAGATTCAGTGGAAAAAAACGCTGGACGGCTTGACAGATCAAACGGTTCGAAATGGTTTGGAGAAAGCCGGGCAAGCCTTTAAGGTTAATCTTGATCAGTACAAAATCATTTCTTTAACGGATCTGCCTTCAAAGAAAAATCAATGGCTTGCTGCCTTCCCCCAATTCAAACGGGAAGAAATTGTAGGAAAACTATGGGAAGGACTATACAAAAATTATGTGGTGGGAGTAAAAAAGGAGGATGGCTCCACTGTAAGTCCACAAGGTAGCACCATCCCCCTATTGCTTATGGCGAAGAATCAAAGGGAAGTACTTGTCTTGTTTACCCTGAAAGACGGCACCCCCATCATGCTGCGTCAAAAGTTATAGTCGCTTTTCGATTTCTTCCAGTAGTTTAGTGTATGATTTATTATCCGGGGCAAGCTCAATAGCCTTATCAGCTTGCTCTCTAGCTTGATCGAATGATTCGAGATTCATGTAGACCAAGGCAAGATTGTAATGGGCTTCATGCAAATCCGGATTACTTTCAATCGCTTTTTCATAATAACCCTTTGCCTTGTATATGTCCTTTTTATCAAAAGATAAATTTCCGAGCATAAAGAGCGATAGCGGTGCATCAGGATTTGACTCCACATATTTGAATAGCATCTCTTCCGCCTTATCCTCTTCATCATCATCAATATACTTTTGGGCCATCATTGCCATGGTATTATCATCGATAGCTGCACTTTCCTGATGATTGAAACCAAATTGCAGCAGGGAATAGGTCAGTATTACCGTTCCGATCAGAAAAGCCAGCTGCCGAAAGATATTATTGGATTTTGGCAGATGTACCACTCCAGCTGCCAAGAACCCTCCGATCAAACCTCCGATATGCCCTGCATTGTCAATTCCCGAAACGGTGAAACCATATATTAAGTTAATGATGATCAACACGATCACCGATGAGCCCATCGAGCGCATGAATAATTTCGGATAGACGATACCAAAGTACAGAAGTGCCCCAAAACAGCCAAAAATGGCTCCGCTCGCACCTGCGGAAAGGTTCGGGGTCATGATGAAGCTGCCTAGAGTTCCAGCGAAACCAGCGAATATATAGATGAAAAGGAACCTGGCATTGCCGTAAATCCTTTCAACTTCAGCACCAATCAAATACAGCGAAAATGTATTCATCAGTAAATGAATGAACCCAATATGGACGATCATCGGTGTAAAGAATCGCCACCATTCCCCTTGGATGATATAAGGGGAAAATTTAGCGCCAAACTCAATCAAAGTCTTGGAATTGGTGCTGCCCCCATTAAACTCCATCAAAATGAACACTGCTATTTGTACCGCCATGAATATATATGTAAAGAATGGCTTATTGGCATTTTGAAATACCTTCTGTTCGGCCTTAGCCTTTTTGACTGACTCCGAGATGGCGTTCTTCTTTACTGCAAGAACCTTTTCCTCATCTATTTCATTTTCCTCAAGAACTTGAATTGAAAGTGGTTTTTTCAAAACATGTTCAAGGTTTTGCAACGAATCATGAAAGTTTTCACAAGTAAGGAGGAACGTGTTGACATTCGTTTTTTTAAAGGAGGCCACCCGTGAACTAAAGTCATGATCATCGACCGGGGCGAATTTACTAACATAGATACTTAATATGTTTATTGGCTTTTTGTATAATTTCCTTCTGATTCTTTCCCCATTCTGCAATGTTCGCTCGGTATCGCGTTTCAGCCAATTAGCCCAATCCAAATCATGCCGGATGAGTCTTATGACTGGAAACTCCTTGTTCTTATCGCTCTCAAGCCAAATCTCCTGATGGTTTTCCGTGACTGTGATCATTCGATAATCATAATGGGCAGACAACTCCCTTATGGTTTCCCAAAAAAAATAATCCTCTCTAAATCCCAATGCCTTCCCCACTTTCCAATAAAACTTAAGCTTCTAAAATTCCTGTTCTTTAATTAAAACTATAGACGAAATCATGTAAAAAGTAAAAAAGGAGACTGTTTTCCCGCTCCTAAAAAATAAAAAAGGAACCCCTGGTCAGGTTCCCTTTTCAAGATGCCGGCATCCTCATTTGGTTTGAGTGAACATGCTTTGCATCATTTTATCCCTGAACATTGGCATATCCAAGGATTTAGTCACTAGAAATCTTCTCAGTATGCCGTTGGACAACGCAACATTTATCAGGCGGTACCGGTTTTTGTAACCTGCATAAACAGCTAAACCAACCAAGAAGATTTGAATAATTAATCGAAGCATAACAATCCCTCCTATCAATAGTGTGATACAGGATAGGATTTTTATGAGCTAAAAGTGATAATTAATGAACTTCTTCTTAATGGGCGTACGTGCGTATAACCCTGGATGGGGTAATGAGTTTGCCCACCGCTAGATCATGTACCTCTATCGGGAGTTCATCCATTAATTGAAGCTCGTATGTAAGGGCCAATGTATCACCTCGGTAATTAGATAGGAATCGGTCATAATAGCCCCCTCCAAAGCCTAGGCGATACCCCTCCTTGGTAAAAGCAAGGCCGGGTACGATCAATGCGTCCAATTCCTCTTTGCTGGCCTTTGCTGTTTCAGCCACTGGTTCCAGCAATCCGTAATAAACAGACTCGAGCTGATTGAAGGACGAAATTTTTTTGAATTCCATTGTCTTTTTTTCGGGGTCACATTTTGGTACAGCCACTGATTTTCCTTCGCTCCATGCTTGTTCGATGATCCGTACCGTTGGGACTTCAGGCGGAATGGAGATGGTGATGCCAATGGAATCAGCATTTTTCCATTCTTTCAATGCAAATAAGTTTTCAGCGATTCTGTTGGATAGTTCTTCATGTTCCTCTTTAGTCAGCTCCATTAAACGGGACCTAACTTCTTGACGGAGCTTATTCTTGTTTTCTCTCATCTCTTCCGACTCCTTTATTCTACTTCTATCATTATCTCATAATCTTTATCCATTTACGAAAATACGGTGTCGGAAATAGCCGAATCATTGGTGCATTCTGGTGAAAATATACACTAAAGGAAAGAGAGAAAAGAAGGACTCAAAAAATGCATAAAAAAAACAACAGGAAAAATCCTGTTGCTTACTTTGTTTCACGGTGAGTCGTGCTGCGTTTTTCCCTTGAGCAGTATTTTTTAAGCTCAAGACGGTCTGGATTGTTACGTTTATTTTTTTTAGAAATATAGTTACGGTCTCCACATTCAGTGCAAGCTAATGTAATATTCACGCGCATTGTGTATTTCCCTCCAAACATATTGACATTTTCACATAGGACTTTTCTATAATATCATTATTCAATGCGAATTGCTAGTATGTTTTTCGGGAAATCCAACATAACTTTTTCGTATTCTCAATTGTTTACGTTTTGCATCGTCAGGAGGAGTTGATTATTTATAACTTTCGCTTCTTCTTTCGTTTCGGCATGAATGACCCAAGCCACAGCTTCCACACATTCTTTCGGTAAGATTTCCGTTTCTAGCGTAAACACACTGGTAACTTCCCCTTTGGCGAGCGGTGAATAAGCCAGGAGACCTTCTTTCAAAGATTTGAAGCATCCTTCTTGATAAAGGCTTCCCTTACCTTGGATGCAATATTGAGAGATGCTTTTTCCTTTCACCAATCCACCCAATAAGGCAATCGATTGAGGGGCTACATGTAAAATCGCCCGTTCATTCGGGCTGTAAAAAGCCACCGCCTGCCTTTCGAAAGCGTTTTCATAGTGAAAAAACACTTTTGGGCGCTTCGTCTCGAATGAGGTATTCCTGATCGTGAACTTCGAAAAGGTCACCTGCCCTTGGGTATACGTCTGTGAAAGTGTCCGGATCTCCCCATTAGGATGACTCATCATATCTTCCTCAGGATACCAATCAAAACTCTCATCCATCCATAATCCAGCCTTTAATCCCTTACGAAATAATTCCTGGTTATCCTGTGGCATATACGCGAATAGCGAATTCATATAATCATCCCTTCCCCATCTTTATCTTTATATTACTTATCGTTAGGCGCTGACAGTGAAACGATCCACTTTAAATTCTGCACACCATTTTCTTATAGGTTCATCGATTTTTAACAATTCAAAATATTTCATTTTTTCGATTTATTCTATCTTTATGTTAGCACTGAATTGGCTGATGGACAATAAACACATTTTGTCGAATTTTATGTATGTTATCTCTCAAAGGTTTTTTTCCCATTTTCATGCCTAATTTTTTTTCATCAACGACGGCCACATCGCTTTTCGACAATATTTGAAAAAAAACAGACAATAAATGAAGTTTACTGCCTACTTCCAAAATATAAAAATATGAAAATCCCCAATTTTTTTCGAATATGTGTAAAATATAAGTATATTGTCGAAAATTAACTTCTGAGGTGAAAACATGGAAACACTTATCGTCCTTCTTTTTTCATTAGCGATCGTCCTTCTCATCATTTCCTTTTTCGGTAAAGATAAAGTTGCAAAATTAGAAGAAGATATAGAACAGATGACACTAACGTATATACAGGATATCTACCAATTAAAGAAGAAGGTGAAGATTCTTGAAGAGGAATTCGTTATCCAGGACGACCCTGTTCCCTCTGTAAAGGATCAAATAACTGTCACTTCCAATGATATCGAATCCATACATGAGATTCTAAAAAGCCAGGTTCTATCTTTATATAATCAAGGTCTCACTTTGGACCAGATCGCTAGACAATCATCGTTAACGAAGGAACAAACCCTTTCAGTGATCGAGCAGCAAAGATTGCGGGGTGAATGACAATGAACAAAGCAAGACTGCAAGGTCTTTCCGCCGGCATCATTTTTACAACAACAATCTTTGCTGCCTTTTATTATGGCACCGGAAAATTCGAAGGCACCACTCCCACTGCGGAGGAAGCTAAGGAATTGCTCGTAAAGGAGGGGTTCGTCATTACACTTCCTACCGAGGAAGCTAAAAAGACCGTCCAACCAAAGGATCCGGATAAGGTTTTAATGGAGAAGGAAGCAGAAGAGGCACCTTCCATCGTTACCTATACAATTAAAGTGAAAACGAATATGACCACAGCCGAGATTGCCGATCGCCTTTCCAAGGAAAAAATCATCGAAGATGCTGCTGAATTTGAAGCTTACATGAATGACCGTGATTTCTCGAAAAGAGTACAAATCGGCGAGTTTGTTGTTACGAATAATATGACATATAGACAATTGGCCAATACTTTGACACATTAATGAATAAGAGAGACTTTTAAATGGACTATGTCCGAGAAAAAGCCTCTCTTTTACAAATTAGGATAGGTTCATTCATTCCTGCTGATATATCTCCCTCTTACAAGGAAATAAATATTCTCTGCGATATTCGTTGTATGGTCCGCTGTCCTTTCCAAATATCGAGCAATTAGGGAAAGCTGCGTAACCTGCTGAAGGTTTTTTTCATCTGAAAGGCGAAGGAGACTTCGAATCATTTCTCCATAAAAGCGATCAACCTCATCATCCATTTCAATGATTTCTCTTGAAAGAACAACATCTTCCTTCTCAAATGCTTCTATTGAAAGTCGAATCATTTTTAATGTAATATCATGCATCTGCTTTAATGGTGTTAAAGGCAGAATAAATGGCTGGTCACCGATTCGGATCGCCGATTTGGCGATATTCACACCAAAGTCTGCCATCCTTTCAATATCCGAGGCGATTTTTATGGCAGCAATGATACGCCTTAAATCAATCGCAACCGGCTGTTGCTTAGCAATCAGTAAAATCGCAAAGTCATTTATTTCCTCTTCCAGTAAATCAGCTATTGTATCATCATCAATAACTTCAAGAGCCTCATCTACATTATTGCTTTCCAGTGCGGCATATGATTTTGATATGGCACCTGAAGCTAAATTAGCCAACTTCACGATTTTCTCTTGCAGCTCTTTCAATTGAAGCTCGAAATTTTCAC
Source organism: Bacillus sp. ISL-78 (assembly GCF_018613455.1). NCBI lineage: Bacteria > Bacillati > Bacillota > Bacilli > Caryophanales > Bacillaceae > Bacillus > Bacillus sp. ISL-78. The sequence continues at coordinate 7,701 of NZ_JAGGQC010000027.1, read as the reverse complement.
GAACGATCATTATCGCATCTCCTTTTCTCTTAACCGAAACGCCCGGTAATGTAATCTTCTGTTCTTTTATCATTCGGATTAGAGAAGATGGTATTTGTATCAGAATATTCGATGACTTCCCCATTTAAGAAGAAGGCTGTTCTATCAGAGATACGTGCTGCCTGCTGCATGTTATGGGTAACGATGATGATGCTGAAATCCTTTTTCAGTTCCTGGACCAATTCTTCTATTTTCAACGTGGATATCGGATCAAGGGCAGAAGTAGGTTCATCCATTAGAATGACATCTGGTTCGATAGCCAAACATCTGGCAATGCAAAGACGCTGTTGCTGTCCACCTGAAAGTCCATATGCATTTTCATGCAGACGGTCTTTCACTTCATTCCAAATCGCTGCCCCTTTTAAACTCTTTTCGACAATCTCATCAAGAATTTTTTTATTTTTAATTCCATGGATCTTTGGTCCATATACAACATTTTCATAAATGGATTTAGGAAAGGGATTAGGCTTTTGGAAGACCATCCCCACCTGTGTCCTTAAATCTTCCACCTTATAGGACTGATCAAGGATATTCCTGTTCCTATATTTAATCTGTCCTGTCGTTTTCACATCCGGGACTAGTTCTATCATTCGGTTCAATGTTTTAATGTAGGTGGATTTCCCACATCCTGAAGGCCCAATGATGGCCGTCACTTCATTTTGGTGCATATCCAGATTAATATTTTTCAAAGCATGGTTTTCTCCATACCATAAATTAAGATTGGATGTTTCATACACCTTTTCCGTCAAGGCAGCCGATCCGACATTATCGATTTCGATAGCCGGTGACTCTTTTTCTCTCGTTAAGGTCATATTCATGCTTCCTTCCTCCTATCAGTATCTTTTCTGGAATTTATTTCGAATTATAACGGCTATTGAATTCATGAATATTAACAGGATGAGTAAAACGATGATTCCCGCGGCAGCAACCTGCTGGAATTCCTCCTGCGGACGAGATGTCCAATTATAGATTTGCATTGGCAGCACTGTAAATGTATCCATGACCGTTTGAGGTAAAAAGGCGATGAACATTGGTATGCCAACCACCACCAATGGCGCCGTTTCACCGATTGCCCGTGACAAAGCAAGTATTCCTCCAGTTAAAATGCCAGGTATCGCAGCAGGAAGGACCACTTTCAAAATGGTTTGCCACTTTGTTGCACCCATTCCAAACGAAGCTTCCCTTAAATCACGAGGTACGGCACGTATGGCCTCCTGGGCAGCAACTATGATGACCGGGAGAACGAGTAGGCTCATGGTCAGGCCCGCAGCCAATATGGATCGGTCCAAGGCAAGAGCACGAACGAAAACCGTTAAGCCCAGTAGTCCAAATACTATTGACGGGACACCTGCCAGATTGGAAATATTCACTTTGATAAAAGTGGTGATCCAATTCTTCCTCGCATATTCCTCTAAATAAATGGCCGTTCCAACACCGAGCAGCAGGGAAACCGGGGCCACCACTACCATCAGCCATATTGAACCGATCAGCGCTGCCTTTATACCAGCCTCTTCAGGTTTCCTGGAAGCGAAATTCAGAAGGAAATCCCCATTCAGACTACCAATTCCTTGAGTGAATATCCGATAAAATAAGATGGCCAATACGAGGAGGCCAACCAATGTTGCCAAGAAGAATAATCCTTTACAAATCGTGTTAACAGCAAGCCTAGCAGGCATTTTTTTTGCAACATGGCTTTTGTTTATCAGTTTCATGACTTAATATTCCTCCCTGAACTTGCGAGAGATGAACTGCGCCAGTAAATTCATGATAAGCGTAAAGACGAACAGTGTCATTCCAACCGCATATATGCTGTAGTAAATCGTTGTTCCATACCCTGCATCCCCAGAACTGACTTGAACGATATAAGCGGTCATCGTTTGAATCGATGAAGTGACATCCATGCTCATATTTGGGGTTGAGCCACCGGCAACACTCACAATCATGGTTTCCCCGATCGCTCTGGATAAAGCAAGAACGATGGATGCCACAATTCCAGAAATGGCTGCTGGCAATACCACTTTAATTGTCGTTTCAAGTTTCGTTGCTCCTAAAGCATACGCACCTTCGCGGATCGACTTCGGTACTGATACTAGGGCATCTTCCGACAAAGAAGCTATCATCGGCATGATCATGATACCTACGACGATTCCAGGACTCAGGGCATTGAACATGTCAAGGGAAGGAAATAAATCCCGCAAAACCGGTGTTACAAAAGTTAAGGCAAAAAAGCCATAAACGATAGTAGGAATCCCAGCTAAAACTTCTAAAATCGGCTTGATGATTCTCCGTGTTTTCTCTGATGCATATTCACTCAAGAAAATGGCTGTTGCAAGTCCTACCGGAACTGCAACCACCGCTGCTATGACTGTTATCTTCAACGTTCCAACAATAAGGGGCATAATCCCATAGGAAGGTGCAGATGCAAATGGCAGCCACTTAGCTTCCGTAAAAAATTCGACGATGGATACTCTGTCAAAAAAGATGAATGTTTCAAATATAAGTGTCAGGATGATCCCGATTGTAGTAAAAACGGAAATTGCCGCCGTAAGGAACAAAAGCTTAGGAATGACTTTTTCCATATTGATTTTTTTCTTACTTTTCTTTTCCAGAATCATTTGCTGTACAGAATAGGTTTCTGTTTTTCTAAGTTCCAACTTGCATCCTCCATTTCAGACACGCAATATTTGGATTTACAAGCTGTTACCCCCGCCTTAATCGAGTCAAGGCGGGATTTCAATAGCCTGTAATATCGTTTATTTTTCCAATTCTTTTAATTTTTCAAGATCTTTCTGGTACTCTTCTTCCGGCAGGCTGATATAACCCACTTCTTCTGCAAGCTCTCCTGCATTTTCAATGACGAATTGAGTATAATCTGCAACTTGTTCTTTTTCAGCTACCGACTTATTAGCTACATATGTGTAAAGTGGACGTGACAATGGTGCATATTCCCCACTTTTAATCGTTTCATGCGTCGGCTCTACAGCACCTTTGCCGTTGTCGATGGAAATGATCTTTAACTTATCTTTATTTTCAGAGTAGTAGGCATAACCGAAGAATCCAATCGCATTTTTATCACCTTCTACACCTTGTACAAGAACGTTATCGTCTTCTGAAAGCGTAGCATTTTCCACCATTGGTTTTTCTTCAAGGATCACTTCATTGAAATAATCATATGTGCCTGAATCTGTTCCCGGAGAGTAGAATTTAATTTCTTCGTTCGGCCATTCAGGACGTATATCAGACCATTTCTTCACCTTTCCATTATCAATCCACAGTTTTTGAAGTTCTTCAACCGTTAGTGAATCGATGAAATCATTATCTTTATTGGCGACGATTGAAATACCGTCAAATGCCAGTTTCAATTCTGTATATTCAACACCCTTTTCATCAAGTAAGGCACTTTCTTCTTCTTTCACCGGGCGGGATGCATTGGCTAGGTCCGTATCATCAGCGATGAATTTCTTGAATCCCCCACCTGTTCCTGATGATCCCACTGAAACCTTCACATCAGGCTGTGTAGCCATGTATTCTTCCGCAACTGCCTCCATGATCGGAAAGACCGTTGAAGAACCATCCGTAATCACTTCTCCCTTGAGTTGATCTGAAGCCGCTTCATTTCCTTTACCGCTGTTTGAAGTATCATTAGATCCACATCCAGCTGCCACTGCGATTACTCCACCCATTACTGCGGTCATAGCCATAAATTTGAAACGTCTCATTTGTAAATCCCCCTAAGAATTTTATATGAATATTTTGTCCTACTCCCACATCATACTTTCAGACTGTAAATTCCGTTTAAAGCATTTGTAAATATTCAGTAAATAATTGTGTGCTTATTGTAAAGATGAAAGAACTGTGCTGATGCGTTCTTAAAATGCAAAAAAACACGTTTCCGGTTTTACCCAAAAACGTGTTTTTAACCTTTTATTATTCATTTTCCTGGCTTTTTCTAACTTCAGCCTGGTCCTTTTGAACGTCTTTACCATTCTCCACCTTCAAATCGGTCGAGGTTCCAGTATTTTCTTTCTTAGCCCGTTCTTTTTTCAGTTCGAAATAGGTATCCATGATTTCTTCACCTATCTCTTTACTCATGCTGTGGCCTGAATGTCCTTGGTATGCCCATGGCACAACGACCGCAAAAGCGACCTCAGGATTTTTAGCTGGGGCATAGCCAACAAGCGTGATGTTCATCGTTTCTTGGGGCTCGCTATAATCCATCCGGTTCGGGCCGTCATAGAATGCTTCCGCCGTCCCGGTTTTAGCTGCCACTGTATATGGTTTATTTCCAAAATACTTATAAGCCGTTCCGCCTTGTTCCATCGCAACTTTATCGAAACCGCTTTGAACACGTTCAATCCACTCGTCCTTCATATCAAGACGATTAAGAACAGTCGGTGAAACGTCTTCGGCAACAGGTCCCAATTGCTCATTATTATCAACTGGATCGCGGATTTCCTTAACCATATGCGGCTTCATGCGGTTACCGCCATTCGCAATGGTTGAAACATATTGCGCGAGCTGCATTGGTGTGTACGTATCATACTGGCCGATAGCAAGGTCAAGCAGCTTACCTGGAGATGTTTCGGAGCCTTTGAACCCGCTCATTTCATTCGGAAGATCTATACCCGTGCGGACTCCCAAGCCAAACTGGGCAAATGAATTCCGCATGGTCGAAAAGGCGCTAGAACTAATATTCAATGGCTCATTCGGCACATAATGCGCACCTGCAATATTAATGGCCGTCCTGAACATATACACGTTCGAAGAAACTTTCAATGCGGTCAAATCATTTATGTTCCCGAAGTTGCTATATGAACCTTTGGGTTTTGTTCCCTTGATCTTAAGCTTTGTATCATAAAAGTACGTACCCGGCTGAATCGCACCTTGCTGATAACCGGTTAAAACGGTAGCACCTTTGACCGCAGAGCCCATCGTATAGGAAGTCGTAATATTTCCTAATGCGAAGTCCTCAATCGAGGATTTCCCCGTTTTTGGGTCCTTCTCATATTTCTTGCCAGCCATCGTCAACACTTCCCCTGTATCGGGATCCATCATGACGACAAAGGCCCTGTCCAAGAATTTAGTGTTACCCATTTTTTTCTTGGCAATCAATTGCTTTTCAATGATTTCCTCTGTTGCAAGCTGTAAATCCATATCAACTGTCAATATAAGATCTTTTCCTCGCGAACCTTCGGTAACCACTTCGGAATCGACGACATTTCCTGATTTATCGGTCACATTCCTTACTTTCGCTTTCTGCCCTTGGAGGATATCTTCATATTGCATTTCAATATAACTCTTACCTACACGGTCATTCCGGCTGTAATCACGTGCAAGGTAGTAGTTCAGGCTTTCACTAGGCAACCCTTCTTCTGATGAGGAAACTTTACCCAATACAGATTTAAGCGTTTTATTATACGTATAAAAACGATCCCAATCTGTTGATACATCGACGCCTGGGAGCGAATCAAGGTTTTCACTCACCTTGGCGAATTCTTCTTTTGTTACTTTCTTGTTTTTCACAATTTGCGGGGTAAGGGCATATCCGCTTGCAAATTCCCTGTAGATGGCAAGGACTTCCAGATCCTTTTCCGAAAGCTTTGTTTCTTCATCAGTAATCCGATCAAGCTGAAGCTTGTACAAATCACTTTCTTCCATCTCGCCCTCTTCCACTTTTTTCCGTTCTTTATCGGTAATCTTTTTCTCGGCCAGCTTTGGATTCTTTAAAATCCAAAAATCCTTTTTATCGCGCTCAGTCACTTTGTCTGTTTCCTTTTCGATCAAATTCGCGAGTTTCTCAGCCGTTTCCACCATTTCTGTTTGTTTCGTACCTTGCTTTCGTGTATATGTAATTGCATCCAGTGGTTGGTTATCGACCATAAGTTTTAAATTACGGTCATACATTTTCCCACGGGGCACCGAATTATTCACGGTCACTTCCTCTGTTCTTTCAATCTCACGCCGGTAATCATCACCATAAACAATCTGTACAACACCCAAGCGTAAAATTAAAGCGGAAAACAAAACAAACACTAAAAAGAAAAGAATATTCAATCTGAAAGGCACATGCGTCTTTTTCTTTTTCTTTTTATTCACACTAAGCCACACATCCTTTTTACATAGTCATAATAGGTCCTATACCATTCTATAGAACATTTATATTTTTTTCTACCTTAGTGTTCTAGAAATATTAAACATCTAACGAACTTTACATAAAAAGTGACTAACGGCTCATAAATCCTACAACCGTAAGTCATGTATATTGAAAAGAGGCCTCTAAGGCCTCTTTTCAATCTTGGTCAATGATATCGATTTTCCGTACAAACCAATATATCACGGTATGCCCTGCCCCGACGATCAACAGATAAATCGGCAGTAATTGCTTTAGGTCGAATAACATGACGGAAAGTATGAATCCTGATATGGATACAATCCTTCCAATATGAACGAACAATTCCCGGACAACGATATATTCAATCCTCATTTCCGCTGCTTTCCAAGCCCTGCCTATAATATCATAGGTCAGTGATATATAAGGGACCAAAAGAATAGGATAAGCGGTTGCGACAATTGCCCCATAAATGAGAAGCTTCCCGAATGTGATGTCAAATGCAATCAATAAGACCCCTGCATACAATAGGATTCCTCCAATAAGTATCGCCTTTTTGCGCATCGGCTGTTTTATATATCGTGAAGCAAAAAAATACGCAACGAATGATATGGCCGAATTTAACAGACCATAGCTCCCTAAGGCAAGTTCACTATCCGTCTGAATGAAAACGGTAATCGAAATGATGAACATGAATGTGCCCTCTCGAATCCCTTGAAAAAAGTGAGCACGAGTGATCAAGAGCCAATTCCGATTATTTTTCCGTTCCTGCAATATCCTAAAGAAGCAGTACCTGCCATGAGCCGGACGTCTTTTTAACGAAAAGCTAAGAAAAACCGCAATGGAAAACAATAGCAAAGACAGCCCGAATACAATGGAATATCCCGTGAATTTCTCAAGCCTCGAAATGATGAACCCTGAAAGAATCGGGCCGACCATTCCCCCGATGGATGATAAAATCCCTAAAAATCCATTGAAGAAATCCCTGGTTTCCGGTTCAGTTATTTCAAAAGTCAAGACATTATAGGCAAGCCAATAAAACCCATAACCGATCCCTAACAGCCCACCAAGCAACCAAAGGAAATCCGTTGCCCGTGTGCCGACCAATAGGACCGATAAATAAAACAGGGCCAAAAAGATAACACCCAGACGCAAAACAATGATTCGGTCAACCTTTTTCGCGAGCCTGCCGGCAAAGACAAAAGTAAGCGGTTGAAAAAGCACTACGGTTAGATTATATACGGCAATATCAACAATTTGACCGGATTGTTTCCACAAGTACACATTAACGAATGTATTGGATAAAGCAATACTTAGGCTGTACAGCCCGCCAATAAACAAAAGGAGGTGCAAATCCTTCTTCCCGCCCGCTTCACCCAACCATCTCTCTAAAATACCCATTGTTTTAACTCTCCTTTAAATTCCACTCTAGTGTTTGAAAAAACAAAAGAATTTATGTAAAAAAAGGTAAAGAAAACTCTTCGATTGGCGAAGACAGAGAAGTAGTTGCACTTATACTGTTTTCCTTAAAAGCTCTCTCAAATAAAATCAAG